>CAZIBE010000017.1:0-52537 GCA_964536685.1 uncultured Calditrichaceae bacterium
CCGTGAAGGTGGTCGTACGGTAGGCGCCGGTGTTGTGGCAGAGATTATTGAATAATAACAGGTGAGGTTGGACGTGGCGAATCAAACGATAAGAATTCGGTTAAAAGCATATGACCACAATTTGATTGACAAGTCGACGGATAAAATTATTCGTACGGCTAAATCAACGGGTGCGGTTATATCGGGACCTATTCCGTTGCCTACGGATCGTTCCGTATACACGGTATTGCGCTCGCCGCATGTAAATAAAAAATCCCGTGAACAATTTGAAACTCGTATCCACAAAAGATTAATTGATATTTTAAACGCCACCGGAAAGACGGTTGATGCTTTGATGAAGCTGGAATTGCCGGCCGGTGTGGATATTGAAATTAAAACATGAATTAGGCTCAAGGTTCGGAGATTGTAATGGCTGGTATTTTAGGTCAGAAGATAGGCATGACCCAGGTTTTTGATAGCAACGGATTGGTGGTACCGGTTACCATCGTACAGGCCGGTCCTTGCTATGTTACACAGATAAAGACTCCTGAAAAGGACGGTTATTCCGCCGTACAAATAGCTTTTGGCGATGTTAAGGAAAAGCGTGTGCCAAACGCCATTAAAGGGCATTTCGCCAAGGCCGGCGTAAAAGCCAAACGCTTTTTAGCTGAATTTGATTTTGGCGATATGGAAGATGTAAAAGTTGGCGACGAGATCAAGGCGGATGTATTTAAGGAAGGCGTTACGGTAAAAGTAGCCGGCGTTTCCAAAGGAAAAGGCTTTCAGGGTACGGTTAAACGTCATAAGTTTGGCGGCGGCCCCAAAACCCATGGTCAAAGCGACCGTTTGCGTGCGCCGGGCTCCATCGGCCAAAGTTCATATCCCTCCAGGGTGATGAAAGGCATTAAGATGGCCGGACGCATGGGTGGCGATCGGGTTACCGTGAAGAACATAACAATAGTCAAGGTAGACGCCGAAAATAATCTGTTGTTTATAAAAGGTCCTCTGCCGGGTTCAAAAAACACATTGTTGGAAATCAGAAATTATTAATGCTTTGTTTTCAGGGTGGATTATGAAACTCAATGTATATGCAAAAGACGGAAATAAAACGAATAATACGGTCGAGTTAAGCGAGGCTGTATTTGGTATCGAGCCGAACGACCATGCCATCTGGCTGGAAGTACGGGCTTTGCAGGCAAACAAACGGCAGGGAACGCATAGTACTAAAGGGCGTTCGTATGTTTCCGGCGGCGGCCGCAAGCCATTCCGGCAAAAAGGTACCGGCCGGGCCCGCCAGGGCACCATTCGCGCTCCGCATCATGTTGGCGGCGGCCGCGTCTTTGGTCCGGAACCCAGATCGTACAACATGAAGATCAATAAAAAAGTAAAACAGTTGGCTCGCCGTTCCGTTCTTACTTATAAAGCGCGCGAAGAAAAAATCTTTGTTGTGGAAGATTTCAATTTTGAAAAACCATCCACCAAGGGGTTTACCGAAATGCTGAGCGGCTTAAATCTGAGCGGCAAACGCGTATTGTTATGCACTGCCGATTACGCGCCGGCTCTGGTTAAATCCGCCGCCAATATCTATAAAGTACAGGTGTGCGAATCAAATACGTTTTCAGCTTACGATCTGTTAAAGGCGGACGTCATCGTTTTTCAGGAAGGCGCGCTAAATAAAGTGAATGAGGTACTCGGAAAATGACTGAGAAGACTTTTAAATTAGAGCCAATCTACACAGAAAAAATTGCCCGGCTGCAGGATACTCTGAATGAGTACGCATTTAAGGTAGATAAAAGTGCCAATAAAATAGAGATTAAAAAAGCAGTCGAGAAAAAATTTGAAGTGAAGGTTAAATCTGTCCGGACAATGAATGTTAAGGGTAAGGCCCGTCAGCAGTTCACGCGCGGCGGTCGCACCAGCGGCAGAACATCTTCATGGAAAAAGGCTATTGTTACCCTGGTAGAAGGGGATAAACTCGAATTATTCGGAAACGCTTAAGAGCTTTTGGAGTAGTAAATGGGAATCAAGACATTTAAACCAATCACACCGGGGCAACGCTTTAAAACCGTTAGTGATTTCGAGCAGGTTACCAGAAGTGAGCCGGAAAAGTCACTGCTTGAGCCTTTAAAGAAATCCGGTGGTAGAAATAATTTTGGCCGTGTTACTTCCCGCCATCGCGGCGGCGGCCATAAACGTCGGTATCGTATCATCGATTTTAAACGTAATAAATATGATATTCCGGCTACGGTGGATTCCATTGAATATGATCCCAACCGTACCGCCAGGATTGCTTTACTGAAATATGCCGACGGCGAAAAACGCTATATCCTGGCGCCGGATGGTTTGAAGGTGGGCGATAAAGTGATGTCCGGTGAAAATGCTGAAATAAAAATCGGCAATGCACTGCCTATGGAAAAAATTCCGGTTGGCGTTACCATCCATGCCATCGAGATGAAACTGCTTAAAGGCGCACAGATGGTACGCAGCGCCGGTGCGGCCGCTCAGTTGATGGCTAAAGAAGGGAAATGGGCCTTGGTTAAATTGCCTTCCGGCGAAATGCGTAAAGTACCCATTAAGTGCTACGCTACTATCGGTCAGGTTTCTAATGTGGATCATATGAATATTTCCATCGGTAAAGCCGGTCGTTCACGCTGGCTGGGGCGCCGTCCGCATGTACGCGGTGTGGCTATGAACCCGGTCGATCATCCCATGGGCGGCGGCGAAGGCAAGAGTTCCGGCGGGCGTAACCCATGTTCTCCCTGGGGACAGCCCAGTAAGGGTTTTAAAACCCGTAAAAAAAGCAAAAAGTCGGATGCATTTATAGTAAAGCGTCGTAAATAGGAGATTTTTCACGTATGGCTCGTTCGATTAAAAAAGGCCCTTACATTGATGAAAGTTTAGCAAAAAAAATTGATAAGCTGAATGCAGAGGGTAAAAAAGTAGTTATCAAAACTTGGGCGCGCAGAAGCACGATTCCGCCGGAATTTGTGGGCCACACCATCGCTGTTCATAACGGCCACAAATTTGTACCCATCTATATCAGTGAAAACATGGTAGGGCATAAATTAGGAGAATTTTCTCCGACACGCACATTCAGAGGACACGGCGGAAAATTGGCTGAACGCATGAGCCGCCTGAGATAACATGTAACGGAGTTTTTGAAATGCAAGCAGAAGCTAAAACGAAATATATTCGCATGTCGCCGCGCAAAGTTCGGCGGGTGGTAGATATGGTGCGCGGGCTTACGGTGGAAGAGGCCTTGGCGCTACTGCACTTTACCCGTAAAAATGCCGCTGAACCTCTTAGCAAGACCATCGCTTCCGCCTTTGCCAATTTGGGCAACAAAGAAGAAGGCGAGCGGATCGATATGAAAGATGTATTTATTAAAGAGATAAAAGTTGATGGCGGTCCCACATTAAAGCGTTTTCGTCCCATGTCCATGGGGCGTGCCGGACGGATTCGCAGACGCACATCGCACATAACCGTTGTAGTTGAACAATTGGCATAAGTTCTCAAGAGAAGGAGATAGGCTTTGGGACAAAAGACGAATCCGGTTGGATTGAGATTAGGAATTGTTAAGTCCTGGAATAGCAGCTGGTTTGACGAAAGAAATTTTGCCAGCAAACTGGATGAAGATTTACGGCTGAGACGGTACATACGTAACCGTCTGAATAACGCTGCTGTTTCGAAAATTGAAATTGAACGCACATCCAAGCGGATCATATTAACAATTCATACTGCCCGGCCAGGTATAGTTATCGGTAAAAAAGGCCAGGAAGTAGATAAGCTGCGCGAAGAATTGCATGCTCTTACAGGCAAAGAGGTGCAGATAAATATCAGCGAAATTAAAAAACCTGAACTGGATGCCTATTTGGTTGCGGAAAATATTGCCCGCCAGTTAGAGGGTAAGGTTAGTTTCCGGCGCGCTATGAAAAAAGCCATTACCTCTTCCATGCGCCTGGGCGCGGAGGGTATTAAGATAATGTGCTCCGGACGCCTGGGCGGCGCTGAAATGGCCCGTACCGAGCAGTACAAAAACGGCCGCATTCCCCTGCATACGCTGCGTGCGGATATCGATTATGCCACCTATACGGCGAAAACAACTTATGGAACGATTGGCGTTAAAGTGTGGATTTTTAACGGCGAAGTGATTGGTAAAAAATAGGATGCTTTAGGAGTACGACTCATGTTAATGCCAAAAAGAGTAAAATATCGTAAGAAACAACGCGGCAAGATGAAGGGTAACGCCCAGTCCGGTAATTACATTGCCTTCGGTAAATATGGCTTAAAGGCCCTTGAATCCGGATGGATTACCAGCCGTCAGATAGAAGCTACCCGTGTGGCTATCACGCGTCACGTAAAAAGAGGCGGAAAAGTTTGGATTCGCATTTTCCCCGACAAACCGGTAACCAAAAAACCTGCTGAAACACGTATGGGAAAAGGAAAAGGCTCGCCGGAATACTGGGTAGCGGTTGTAAGACCGGGGCGGATTATGTTTGAACTGGAAGGCGTACCGTTTGATTTGGCTAAAGAAGCCATGCGTCTGGCAGCGCACAAATTGCCCATCAAAACAAAATTTGTGGTAAAAGAATAGTTAGGGATTTCCACTCATGAAGAACAGAGAAGATTATTCCGGCTTTTCGCTGGAAGAGTTACAAGATAAACTGGTTGAAACCGTAGAGGAAATGGATAATCTGCGGATTCAAAAAGCGACACATCAGTTGACGAATCCCTTAAGGATTCGTGAAGTGCGCAGAGAAATTGCTCGCCTTAAGACGTTCATTCGTCAGCACGAGTTAAATATTAATGTGGAAGAAAGTGAACAGGCATAGGAAGTATTATGGAAAGAGAACGTGGCTTACGTAAAACACGTGTTGGATTAGTTGTTAGCGCGAAGATGGATAAAACCATAACCGTAGCCGTAGAGCGCCGGTTAAAGCATCCTTTGTATGGGAAGTTCGTCAAAAAAACTGTTAAGCTTAAGGCGCATGACGAAGAAAACGTCTGCCGTGAAGGTGATGTGGTTAAGGTCATGGAAACCAGACCGTTAAGCAAAACAAAAAGATGGCGCTTGGTTGAAGTTGTGGAAAAAGTGAAATAAGGGCTTAAAAAATGATTCAGGAATACACAAGATTAAATGTTGCCGATAATTCCGGCGCCCAGAAAGTCCAGTGCATTCGTATCCTGGGCGGTTCCCGCAAAAAATACGGATATGTTGGAGATATCATTGTTGTGTCCGTTAAAAGCGCTATTCCGGGCGGCGCCGTAAAAAAAGGCGATGTTTCCAAAGCTGTTATCGTGCGCACCAAAAAAGAAATCCGCCGTAAAGACGGTACGTACATCCGTTTTGATGAAAACGCCGCCGTTCTGATTGATAATCAGAATGAACCACGCGGTACGCGTATCTTTGGCCCGGTGGCCCGCGAACTGCGCGAAAAACAGTTCATGAAAATTGTTTCACTGGCACCAGAAGTGCTGTAAATAATAGGGTTAAATCCATGAAGATTAGAAAAAACGACACGGTAAAGGTGATTGCCGGCTCTTACAAGGATAAAGGCCGCGTCGGGAAAGTGTTAAAAGTATATCCCGATAAAAACCGTATTATCGTTGAGGGCGTCAATATAATTAAGCGTCATACCCGTCCGTCGCAAAAAAATCCGCAAGGCGGGATCGTAGAAAAAGAAGCGCCCATTCATGTGTCAAACGTGATGTATTATTCAACAAAGTTTAGCGTCACCTCGCGTGTGGGGTACAAGTATCTGGAGGACGGCGCTAAAGTTCGTTATTGTAAAAATCCTGTTTGTCAGGGTGAAATTATACCAGAAAATGTATAGCGGAAGATTGAGGTTAAAGTAAAATGGCCGATTACGTACCAAGAATGTTTGTAAAATATAAGGAAGAAGTGGCTCCTTATTTACAGAAGAAATTCGGATATAAAAATGTAAATGAGATTCCCCGGTTGCTTAAAGTTAGCATCAATGCCGGTGTGGGAGAAGCCATTCAGGATTCCAAAGTTTTGGAAGGCGCAGTAAGTGATTTAACGCTCATTAGCGGGCAAAAACCGGTAATTACCACTGCCAGAAAATCCATTTCCAATTTTAAATTGCGTAAAGGAATGAAAATCGGCGCCAAAGTAACATTGCGCCGCGCCTATATGTGGGAGTTTCTGGATCGATTTATCTCCGTGACTGTGCCGCGTATCCGCGACTTTCGCGGATATCCGGATAACGCCTTTGACGGACGCGGGAACTATTCGCTGGGCGTAAAGGAACAGATTGTTTTTCCGGAGATCGATGTAGATAAAATCAATAAAATCCGTGGTTTTGATATCACCATCGTTACCTCAGCCAAGACGGATGAAGAAGGATATGAACTGCTGAAAGCGCTCGGATTTCCATTTAAAAAACAAGAACAACAGTAAAGAGGTGTGGTTTGGCAAAGAAAAGTTTGATTGTTAAGTCGAAAAGGCAACCGAAATTTAAAGTACGTGAATACCATCGTTGCAGCCGTTGCGGCAGACCGCGCGGTTATCTCGGGAAATTTGGCTTATGCCGCATTTGTTTCAGAGAATTAGCCCTTAAGGGCGAAATACCAGGCGTAACTAAAGCAAGCTGGTAGAGTAGAAGGAGAAATATTCAATGTCCATGACAGACCCTATAGCAGATTATTTGACCAGAATACGAAACGGACTGCACGCCGGCCATAAATACGTCGATATTCCGGCCTCCGGAGTTAAACGCAAAATGAGCCGTATCTTATTGGAGCAGGGTTTCATCAAAAAGTACATCGTCATCGATGATGGCAAGCAAGGGCTCATCCGTATTTGGTTGAAATATGATCGGGAAAACAATCCGATCATTAATAAGCTTGTCCGTATCAGCAAGCCGGGCAGAAGACAATATGTAGACGTCAGCAACTTGCCGCGTGTAAAAAATAATCTTGGCATTGCCATTTTGACGACGCCGCGGGGCGTTATCACGGCGCGCGAAGCCAAACGGCAAAATGTCGGCGGTGAAGTTTTATGTTATGTATGGTAATCCTCAGGAATAGGAGACTGTATCGTGTCGCGAATTGGTAAATTACCTATAGTAATTCCGGAAAAAGTAGAAATTAATATCGGCGAAGATAATACGGTGGCGGTAAAAGGTCCCAAGGGTGAATTGACGCGCCGCCTTTCCGATAGAGTAAACGTACGCATCGAAGATAATCAGTTGATCATCGAGCGCCAGAGTGATCTAAAGGCCGACCGTGCCTTGCATGGTTTGACCCGCGCCCTTTTAGCCAATATGGTAGAAGGGGTGATGAACGGTTTTAGTAAAAAACTGCAGATTATCGGTATAGGTTACAAGGCCGAAATGAAAGGCAAAAGGCTAACTTTACATTTGGGCTATTCGCATCCTATCGTTGTGAGCTGCCCGGATAATATCACCCTTTCCGCGCCTACTCCCAACGAAGTAATCGTGTCCGGAATCGATAAAGAGTTAGTTGGACTGGTTGCAGCAAAAATTCGCAGTTTCAGGAAACCCGAGCCTTACAAGGGCAAAGGGATTCGTTACGAAAACGAATATGTACGCCGCAAAGCTGGTAAGACTGCTGGTAAATAAAGTAGAAGGTGAAAGAATGCCAAAGAAAAGAAAAAAGAAAATAGTCGGTACAAGCGAAAGACCAAGACTGGTCGTTTATAGAAGCTTGCGCTATATGCATGCCGAATTAGTGGACGATGTTCGGGGCAAAGTCATTTTGGGCCTGTTTGATAACAGCAAAGCTGCAAAAGACGCTCTGAAAGATGCAAAAACAAAAACAGAACGCTCGCGCGTTTTAGGCAAATTATTTGCCGAACAGGCAAAAAAGAAAAAAGTTTCCAGTGTTATTTTTGACCGTAACGGTTATATCTACCACGGGCGTGTAAAAGCCTTTGCCGAAGGCGCACGCGAAGGTGGACTGGATTTTTAAAGTAACAGGAGAAAGCGGTGTTAGAACGAATTAATCCCAGTGAATTAGAATTAAAAGAACGTGTTATTCATATCAATCGTGTGGCAAAGGTGCTCAAGGGCGGGCGTCGATTTTCTTTTAATGCTATCGTGGTGGTTGGCGACGGCAAAGGAACCCTTGGCCTCGGTTTGGGTAAAGCCAACGAAGTAATCAATGCAATCGCCAAGGGTACCGAGCAGGCTAAAAAGAATTTGATACAGGTTCGGCTGGTTAACGGCACCATAGCCCATCCGGTAAAAAGCAAGTATGGCGCAGGTATTGTGGTTATGCAGCCGGCTGCTGCCGGTACTGGTGTAATTGCCGGCGGTCCCATCCGCGCCATCTGCGAAGCGGCGGGAGTGACGGATATTTTAACCAAATCAATTGGTTCGTCAAATCCGCATAATGTAAGTAAGGCTACGTTCAACGCCCTTAAAGAAATGCTAAATGCCGAAGAGATTGCCAAGCAACGCGGCTTAACGTTAAAACAACTATTTCATGGTTAAGAAGTATTAAGGATTGCTCATCATGGCCAAAGCAAAAGTAAATAAAATAAAAATTACCCAGGTAAAGAGTAAGATCGGCTATAATATTAAGCAAAAACAAACGGTCGAAGCTCTGGGTTTAAAACGGATGCATCATACGGTAGTTCATAAAGCTACCCCGCAAATTTTGGGGATGGTAAAAAAAGTCCGGCATCTGGTTAAAGTGGAAGAAGTTTAAGAAAGGATAAATTGAGCATGGATTTAAGTCAATTACGTCCGGCAAAGGGTGCCACAAAAAGCAAAAAAAGACGCGGACGCGGTGAAGGTAGCGGATTAGCGGTTACCGCCGGTCGCGGACATAAAGGCTACGGTTCCCGCGGCGGTTCTAAAAAACGTGCCTGGTTCGAAGGCGGTCAGATGCCGCTGCAAAGACGTTTGCCCAAATTTGGTTTTACTAATACCAATAAAGTGAAATATCAGGTAGTTAATGTGGGCGATTTGGCTAAAGTGGCCGACGCCGAAGTTATCGATAAAAATGTTTTAATAGCTGCCGGTCTGATCCGTAAAAAGGATGTGCCGGTCAAGATATTAGGTGATGGAGAGCTTAGTAAAAAAGTAAACCTGCAAGTGGATGCTGTCAGTAAAACGGCGAAAGAGAAGATCGAAAAACTGGGAGGCTCGGTTACCTTACCATGATTGAAACTATCCGAAACGTATTCAAGATTAATGATTTACGTAAACGCATTCTGTTCACATTTATAATTTTGGCTTTGGAGCGCGTTGGTACGCACGTGGTAACGCCGGGTATCGATGCCGCGGCCTTAGCCGAAGGTTTTAAGAATCTGCAGAATACGCTGTTTGGCCTGTACGATTTATTCGCCGGCGGCGCTTTCCGTAAAGCGGCGGTTTTTGGTTTAGGCATTATGCCTTATATCAGTGCGTCCATTATCATACAGCTTTTAGGCGCGGTTTTTCCTTATTTCCAGAAGCTGCAGAAGGAGGGCGAAGAAGGACGTAAAAAGATTATTCAGTACACGCGTTATGGAACCTTATTCATTTCTGCAATGCAGTCTTTTGGCGTGGCTATCTTCTTGCAGAGTATTCAACTGCCCGATGGCCGTTTAGTAGTGCCTAACCCTGGTATTGGTTTTGAATTGATGACCATGGTTTCCATGACCGCAGGTACCATGCTGATTATGTGGCTTGGTGAACAGATAGATGACCGGGGGATAGGCAACGGAATTTCATTGATCATTTTTATCGGTATTATCGCCCGCCTGCCGCAGGCTTTAATGCAAGAGTATCAGCAGTTTTCTGTGGGGCAGCGCGGTCTGTTGACCGAAGTTATGTTAATCGCTCTGGCGCTGGCCATTATATATTTTATCGTCTTGCTTACCCAGGGAACGCGTAAAATTCCGGTGCAGTATGCCAAACGCGTGGTCGGACGTAAAGTTTACGGCGGCGTTAATACGCATTTCCCGATGAAGGTGAATACCGCCGGCGTTATGCCAATCATTTTCGCTCAGGCCATTATGTTTGTGCCCACTACGTTTTTGACTTTTCTGCCGGATAGCGAATTTATGCGGGGAGTGCAGCATTTGTTTTCGTATGATTCCTGGTTCTACTGGATTTTTTATGGCATCGTGATTGTGTTTTTTACTTATTTTTACACGGCTATCGCATTAAATCCTGTGGAAGTGGCAGACAATCTGAAAAAACAAGGCGGCTTTATTCCGGGCGTACGTCCGGGCAAAAAAACCTCTGAATATCTGGATCGGATTTTAACGCGCATTACCTTGCCGGCTTCTATCTTTTTAGCCATTGTGGCTATTATCCCGGCAATGCTGGCCAAGTGGTTTAAAATACCTTTCAGCCTGGCCTCCTTTTTTGGTGGTACCGGCTTGCTGATTATCGTTGGGGTGGCGCTGGATTTTCTGCAGCAGGTAGAATCTCAATTATTTATGCGGCATTATGACGGCTTTATGAAATCCGGAAAAATCCGTGGCCGACGGGGTTGATAACAGTTTAAATGGTCTATATTAAGAGCGACCGCCAGATTGCGGCCATAGAAGAAAGCAACATCATTGTTGCCGAAGCATTAAAGTTCATTGAAAAATTTGTTAAGCCCGGCGTTGAAACCGGTTTTCTGAATCAGGAAATCGAGCGTTTTATCCTATCGTATCAGGCCCGTCCGGCTTTTAAAGGTCTTTACGGATTCCCGGCGGCTGCGTGCATCTCGGTTAACGACGAGGTAGTACATGGGATTCCCGGTAAACGTACTTTAAAAGACGGGGATATTGTGGGGGTTGATGTGGGAGTGGAGCTTAACAATTTTTACGGAGATGGCGCGCGCACCTTTTGTGTCGGTAATGTCCGCCCGGAAGTTCAAAAATTATGCCGGGTTACGGAAGAAAGCCTCTATAAAGGCGTCGAGCAATGCCACCCCGGAAATCGCGTAGGAGATATTTCTTATGCGGTTCAGAGTTACGTGGAAGCTAACGGCTATTCCGTAGTGCGCGATTTAGTTGGACACGGCGTTGGAATTAAGCCGCACGAAGATCCGCAGGTGCCTAATTACGGTTCCAAAGGAAAAGGCATGCGTCTTAAGGCGGGCATGGTAATAGCTATTGAGCCCATGATTAATTTAGGCGGCTATCAGGTTTATACAGCCGATGATGACTGGACAGTAAAAACCGTAGACGGAACGCCTTCAGCTCATTATGAACATTCGGTTGCCATTACTAAGAATGGCCCGAAAATATTAACACATTTACGTTAAAGGAGAGTATTTTGGCCAAAAAACAGGAAGCAATTAAAGTAGACGGTGTTATAAAGGAAACATTACCCAACGCTTCTTTTATTGTAATCCTGGAAAATGGTCATGAAGTACTCGCCTATATTTCCGGTAAAATGCGCATGCATTTTATCAAAATTTTACCCGGCGATAAAGTTAGTGTGGAATTGTCGCCGTATGATTTGACCAGAGGTAGGATCGTTTACCGTTATAAATAAGAAGGAATGCAGGTATGAAAGTACAAGCCTCAGTAAAAGTGATTTGTGATGGTTGTAAGATAGTAAAGCGCAAAGGTGTAGTGCGCGTTATTTGCAGTAAAAACCCTAAGCATAAACAGCGTCAGGGATAATTGTTTAGTCTAAGGAGGAAGCTTTGGCTCGTATTGCAGGTATTGACTTACCAAAAAACAAACGGATAGTAATCGGTTTAACGTATATCTACGGCATCGGACGTTCTTCTGCGCAAAAAATTTGTGCCGATTCCGGCGTAGATGAAAATAAGCGTGTAAATCAATTAACCGAAGACGAAGTTCGGAAAATCCGTACCATCATACAAAATGAACACAAGGTTGAAGGCGCTTTAAAAGCGGAAATCAACATGAATATCAAACGCCTGATGGATATTAATTCTTATCGGGGTTACCGTCATCATCGCGGCTTGCCCGTTCACGGACAGCGCAGTAAAACCAATGCCCGTACACGTAAGGGCCGTAAACGTCTTGTTGGCGGGAAGAAAAGAAAATAAATCATTGAGTAGGAGATGAAAATTGGCTGCACCAAGAAAAAAACGTGGTAAAGTAAAAAAGAAAGAACGCGTCGAACCGCATGGCCGTGCTCATATCAAATCCACTTTCAATAATACGATTATTACCATTGCGGATAATTACGGGAATACTATTTCCTGGGCATCCGCTGGTAAAGTCGGTTTTAAAGGGTCACGGAAAAACACTCCCTTTGCCGCTCAGGTAGCGGGAGAATCGGCAGCAAAAGAAGCTATGGATGCCGGCTTAAAAAGCATTGATATCGAGGTAAAAGGCCCTGGTTCCGGCCGTGAAGCTGCCATCAAAAGTTTACAGGCTGCCGGGCTGGATATAATGTCCATTAAAGATGTTACGCCCATTCCGCATAACGGTTGCCGGCCGCCCAAAAAGAGACGCGTTTAATTTAGATAACTGGAGTTCATTAAATGGCAAGATATACAGGTCCGAAAGGAAAAATTGTCAGAAAATTTGGTGAGAATATTTTTGGCAATCCAAAATTTGATAAATTGCTGAGTAAAAAACCCTATCCTCCGGGTCAGCATGGTAACGCGCGTAAAAAATTAAGCGATTACGCTTTGCAGTTGCGCGAAAAACAAAAACTAAAATATATGTACGGTTTATTGGAAAAACAATTTCGTCTAACCTTTAAAAAAGCCGAACAGATGAAGGGCGTTACGGGCGAAAATTTGTTGCAGCTCTTGGAAAGCCGTTTGGATAATACCGTTTTTCGTTTGGGGTTTGCCGTTTCGCGCGAGCAGGCGCGGCAAATGGTTCTGCACCGTCATATCATGGTGAATGATCGTGTGGTAAATATCCCGTCGTTTGTTCTTAAACCGGGCGATGTTATTCAGGTACGCGAAAAAAGCCGTCGTTTAGGCATGTTCCATGACGCCTTAAAAAGAGTCCGCGCCGACAGTATTTACCCGTGGCTCGAGCTGGATAAAGCTCAGATGACCGGTAGATTTATCGAAAAACCCCAGCGTGAAGATATTCCTGTCAATGTTCAGGAAAATATGATCGTTGAGTTGTATTCTAAATAATCATTTAACCCAATGTTAACTTAAATGGGAAAAAACGAATAATATGAGTTTGTCAAATTTACAAATGCCAGAAAAAATTGAGGTCGATGACGCCAGTTATTCCAATATGTTTGGCCGGTTTAATATTCAGCCTCTGGAAAAAGGATTTGGCGTAACCCTGGGCAACATGTTCCGCAGGGTATTGCTTTCCTCTTTGCAGGGCGCGGCCATTACTGCCATAAAAATTGGAAACGTACAGCACGAATTCAGTACTATCGACGGCGTGTATGAAGACCTGCCGGAGATCATTCTGAATTTAAAGCAGTTGCGCATTAAACTGATGAGCAAACGACCGGATAAAATTAATCTGCATCTGAAAGGTCCGTTGGAATTCAATGGTCAGGTCATTCAGGATAGCACCAACGATTTTGAAGTGCTCAATCCCGATTTGCATATTGCCTCGCTTAACGACGATGCGGAGTTCGATCTGGAGCTGTACATAGGTCGCGGCAGAGGTTATATGACTGCAGAAGAGAATAAAACGCCGGATATGACCATAGGGGTCATACCGATTGATTCGATCTTTTCGCCGATATTAAACGTGCGCTATTCGGTCGAAAACACACGCGTAGGTCACCGTACCGATTTTGAAAAACTGATTTTGGAAATCGAAACTGACGGTAGTATTACGCCGGACGACGCTTTGACCTTTAGCGGCAAGATTTTAAGAGACCATATTCAGCTGTTCATTAATTTCGATATTGATACGGAAGAAGAAGTGGCTCAGGAAATCGACGAAGAAACTCTGCGCATTAAAAAGCTGCTAAAAATGAGCGTGGATGAACTGGAATTGTCGGTACGTTCTCACAATTGCCTTAAAGCGGCCGAAATCAAAACCATCGGTGATTTGGTGCGTCGTGATGAACAGGAGATGCTCAAATTTAAAAACTTTGGCCGTAAATCTCTGCTGGAACTCTCCAAGATACTGGACGAGCGTGGACTGAAATTTGGAATGGAAGTTGATAAATATCTGAAAACCGAAGCGAAGTAATTGGCTTAGAAAGAAGGAAAGTGTAGCATGCGTCATAAGAAAAAAGGAAATCATTTAGGTCGTACTGCCAGTCATAAAAAAGCCATGATGCGCAATATGGCGGCTCAGGTTTTTGAACACAAAGAAATCAAAACCACCCTGGCCAAAGCCAAAGAATTGCGCGGATATGTGGAACGCCTGATTACCTATGGTAAAAAAGGCACGCTCCATCACCGCCGTCTGGCTTTTCAGTTTTTGCAGAATAAACAAGCCGTTACCAGTTTGTTCGATGAAATTGCTCCCGTATACGAAGATCGAAACGGCGGCTACAGCAGAATCGTAAAACTGGGCAGACGCAAAGGCGACGGCGCAGAAGTCTCCGTATTTCAATTGGTTGGCTTCGAAAAGGTAGCCGAAGGCTCCAAGCCCAAAGCCGCAAAAAAAGCTAAAGCTAAAAGCAAAGAAGCGCCGGAAGCTGAAAAAACTGCTCCGGTTGAGGAAACCGCTCCTCAGGCCGATGCCGAGGAACAAGCACCGGCTCCTGCCGAAGAAACACAGGATGTTTCTCCGGAAGTTAGCGCCGAAGCTCCTCAAGTAAAAGAAGATACCGCGCCGGAAGCTGCCGATGAATCCTCCGATGAGAGCAAGGAAAAATAATCGATTAAATTTTTTGGATTTTAAGCCGTTCTAGCTGCTGGAACGGCTTTTTTATTATTCCAACGTCTTGCATTATTCTTATACCTGCTATATATTTAATTTTATTAAATATAGAAGAGTATTTATGCAGAAACGCGCACTTTTTATTACTTTTTTAATAATACTAACGATTCGTCTGTTGCCTGCCGCTCCCATACACGGTATGTGGGTAGTGCGCTATGCACTAAACGATAGACAGCAAACTCAGCATATTGTGCAAATGGCTGATCAGTTGCAGATTACCGATTTATATGTTCAGGTTTGGGCCAAAGGCCGCTTTCTGATGCGCTATAACGATGTAACTTCTCCTATCGCGGATTCCGATCAGGTAAATCAAAATTTAATTGAACTAATCCGGAAAGCTCATCAAAAGGGCATCCGCGTGCATGCCTGGCTGAATGTGCTGAATATTTGGTCGGGCAGCAAAATGCCCCTTCAGCAAAAACACTTATTCTATGCCGCTCAAAAAGCCGTATTGCGTTCGGCTAATAACGATACATTGCCCAACTACAAAAAATTACACGAAAAAGGAGTGGATGGATATTTTATTGAACCGCTGAATACTCAGAATCTTCGTCTGCTTAAAACTCTTATTAAACGATTGCTCGTAAATTATGGAGTGGACGGTATTCATTTGGACTACTTTCGTTTGCCGGGAGAACAACTCTTGTTCTCACCTGAAGGACGCAGCGCTTATATATTGAATCATTATTTTGATCCCGTACAGTTTTTTCAGGCGCAATCGTCAAAAATTTTTAGTAGTTCACAGCGGCCTTTTGCAAGGCGGCAGTATCTGCGCTATCAACAAGCCAATATGCAGCAGTTTTTAAGTATATTACAGCAACAGGTGCGTAAGACCAATCCCGCTGCGTTTTTTTCTATAGCCGTGAAAGCAAATATCTATCAGGCGCGTTCGTTTTACATTCAGGATTGGAGCGCATGGCTTAAAAAGAAACTGTGTGATTATGTGGTTCTGATGAATTATGTGCCCGACATTAACCAATTTTTAAACAATTTGTACACAGCCCAAAAAGAGAGTATCGCGAAAAAAATTGTTGTGGGCGTTTCCACCTATAATCAAACGTTACCGCAGGTTGTCGCCAAACTAAACTATGTTAAGCGGTTACCGTTTAGAGGCTATACCTTATTTTCATTTAACGATTTGGATAAAAAGAACGATACAAGTATTCTGGCGCTAATAAACAGACAATAATTTTACTTGAGTTTGCGGGAAAAAAGCCGAAAATGTTATATTAACATGCACATACACTGAAAAGATATGTCCGAAATAATAGTAATCGCCAGTCAAAAGGGAGGTGTGGGAAAAACAACAACGGTCATAAATCTGGGAGCCAGTTTGGCTATCCTTGGATTCCGAACTTTATTGATTGATTTGGATCCGCAGGGAAGCATTGCCAGTAGTTTTCAACTGGATGATTACAAGGTGCGCAAAGGATTGTATGACGTCATTGTGGAAAAAACGCCCATAGCCGTTACAGTAACCGACATAGGACTGGAAAACCTGGAAATTGTACCTACAAATGTAGCTAATGAAGATCAGGAAGTTGATCTTTTTACACATGCGTTGAAAATTGATCTATTAAAAAGTATCCTAACTCCGGTGCACGACAGTTATGATTATATCCTGTTGGATTGTCCGCCTAATTTGGGTACATTAACGCTAAACGGGCTGGTTGCCGCAAATTCGGTTATTATTCCGGTACAACCCGAATATTACGCCTTAAAATCTTTGGGCAAATTTTTACGATCCGTAAAAAAGATCGGCCGGAAATATAACCAAAATTTACGTCTTATGGGCATTTTGGTGACCATGCTGGACCGCCGTTTGAAAAAGAGCCGCGAGATTTACGGGGAATTGCAGTACACGTTTAAGGATATTCTTTTTAATACCGTAATTCCCAGAAATTCACGGCTGACAGAGGCGCCGGCTCAGGGCAAACCGGTTGCTTTAGTGGATATCAACAGCAGCGGCGCTGTCAGTTATTTTAAGCTGGCCGAAGAAATTATAGATAAACAATATCTCTAAATTTATAGAGGAAAGGAAACCATGGTGAATAAGAGTTTTCAAAGAGTTGAGGATATTGAACGGCAGATTAAAAATGCCCGCTTGCCCTATGAGGCCTGGAAAGTACTGTTTACCATTGACAAACAGATGAATTTAGAGCAGATAGCCGAAGTACTAGAAGAAGATCAATCCGTTGTTGATGCAGCTCTGGAACGTCTGTTACAGGAAAACTTAATCGTGTCTGCTGAGGTTCAGGAGGAAGAAGCAGCCGTATCCTTGGAGGAAGCGACAGAAGAACCCGCTCCTGTGGCTGAGCCAGAGGAGCGGGAAGAGGCCGCAGCGCCGCCGGAAGTTCTGGAAGGGCTCAATGAAGCAGAATCCCTGATATCCGCAGACGAGCTGCCCGAAGAAGCAGGCGCAGAGGAAAAAGCGCCCGCCGAAGCAGAACCGGAAGAAAAAACCGCACCGGAAGAATTACTGTTTGACGCGGAAGAACAACCTCAAGAATTTGCAGAAGAAGAGGCAGCGGAGGTAGAAGCTGAAGAAGAACCGGCGATTTTGCAGGAAGAAGAAACAGCCCAGGAAATGATTGAAAAAATTGCCGGAGAAACGCCGGCCGGGGAAGAAGAAGCAGTGACGGAAACCGAGCCGCAAGCGGAAAGCGAACTGGAAATAAATATCAGTGAAGAAGAAGAGGAAGCAGAAGCGCTGGACGTTGACTTTAGCGCTGAGGCAGCAATTGAAGAAGAACCGGTTGTGCCTCAGGCGGAAGAGCCTCCCGCCGCTAAGGGGCGGCAAACCATCCTGGTCGTGGACGATAGTATCGTAATTCGTAAAATGGTAGAGATCGCCCTGGAAGAAGAAGATTACAACTTGAAAACGGCGGTAAGCGGCAAGGAAGGTTTGGATAAACTGGATTCGGCCAATCCCGATTTAGTGATTCTGGATTTGATGCTGCCGGATATTAACGGCATCGATATACTAAAAGCGGTCAAGGCCGGTCGTAAAATACCGGTTATCATGCTTTCCGGCAAAGATTCGCCGCAGATGGTTGAAAAAGCCAAAGCGGCCGGCGCCGACGCTTTTTTGCCAAAGCCTTTTAAAGACGAAGAACTGCGCGAGCAAATTAAAGCGCTGATAACTAACGGTTAACTTAATCAAACAACTCAAATCCAAATTACAAACTGTCCATGCCGCAACAAAAAACAGATTCACTGGGTAACGAATACCGTTACTCCGTTTTGGAAATTTCGCAGCAAAAGTTTGGCGTAGAGGTCTTGCACGTGTTAGAAGTGCTGCCGATGCCCAAAATTACGCCGGTTCCCAATGTGCATCGCAGTATTTTGGGCGTATTTAATTTACGCGGTCAAATTCATTCTTTGCTCGATTTACGCGTGCTGTTCCACCTGGAACAAACGGCAATTACAGCGGATAACTATGTCGTCCTAATAAAGGAAGGCGATATGACCATGGGAGTTCTGGTTGATCGTGTGCTTGATTTGGTGTTAATGGACGCAGCTAAAATGGCCTTACCAACGCAGGATATGGCCGGGCCTTATATCCAATATACCAGCGGCGTTTACGAACATACCACAATGGGCGTTATTTACATTCTGGATTTGAATGCCATACTTAATGCCAAAGAAATATACCAATATCGATTCGTATAAGAGGGGCAAATGGAAACAACACGCAAAAGCATCTCAGTAAGATTCCTTGGCGCTGCCTTTGTAGTTATTGTGCTGATTAGCCTGATTGTCGGCTATTTGCAGTACCGTCATCAAGGGAGCGAGCGTTTGCAGCAAGTGCAATCAGCGTTGCTGCAGAATACGCTGCTCACCGCTAAATTTGTACAGCTCTTGCCGCATCAAGATTTAAGCGATGCGCAAGTACGCGATCAAATCTGGCAGGCGCTTAAAAATTTACGTCGTCAGTTGACGTTAAAAAACGGGTCTGTTAGACTGCTTCAGAAAAAGGGCAACGTAACGGAAATTATCATGGATGATGCTGAAATCCAGCCCAATGGTAAAAACTTTGATCTTTGGCAGGAGATGAATCAGGTCTTCGCTGGTAAATCCTCGGCTGTTAAACTGATGGAGCGCAACGGTTTGCCGGTACTTACAGCTATCGCCGGTATTAAAGACAGCAGCGGTAAAACAACCCTTTTGTTACTTGCAGATAAAAATATACACTCCGGGGCTTCCATGATGATTGAGGCCTTTAAGTGGCCCGTAATCGGCGGTTTGATAATCTTTTTATTGTTACTGTTTATTTTTCTGGCCATACTTAAACATCTGCAAAACGGTATTGAGTTTGTACAAAATAATTTATTGCGTTTAAAGGCCGGAGAGGGTTTACTGCGTTCCGGCGATAGCAAAATGATGCTGCAGGAACTGCATTCCGCTTTGCAGGAATTGGAAACCGCAATCAAAGGTAAAGCGCAGAACAAGGAAAGTCGCGATAAAATCCAAAAACAGATGGCCGAATTTTTACGTATTGTCAATGCGGCTGCAGATGGTGATTTTACGGTTACAGCCGATGTTACGGCCGATGCTTTTGGCGCCCTGGCCGATTCCTTTAATCTGATGATTAGCGACCTTAGCGAACTGATCCGCGACGCCAAAAGCGCCGCCGAGCAGGTTTCCAATTCTACCGAAGATATTTTAAAGAACATCGAAGCCATGGCTCAGGGCGCGGCCGAGCAGGCTTCGCAGACGGAAAACATCAGTAACTTTGCCAAGGACATGGCTAAATTAATTGACGACACCAACCAAAGCGCCCAGCGCGCCGCAGAGGCTGCTAAAGCTGCCAAGGAAGTGGCGGAAAAAGGCAGCGATATTGTTAAACAATCGGTTAGCGGCATGCAGCAAATCCGCAACTCCGTTCGCGAGGCTTCGCGGCAAGTGCGGCTGTTGGGCGAAAATTCAGTACGCATCGGCGAAATCAGTGATTTTATCAGCGAAATTGCCAACCGTACCAATTTGCTGGCCTTAAACGCCTCCAT
The DNA here is from genome assembly GCA_964536685.1 of uncultured Calditrichaceae bacterium. GTDB lineage: Bacteria > Calditrichota > Calditrichia > Calditrichales > Calditrichaceae > CAZIBE01. Next base: position 19,765 of record CAZIBE010000017.1, read on the forward strand.
CGAAGCGGCCCGTGCCGGAGAGGCTGGCAGGGGATTTTCTGTGGTGGCTGATGAAATCCGTAATCTGGCTGAGCGTTCAAGTACTTCCGCAGAAGAAATTTCGAAATTAATTGGCGATATTCAATCCGGAATTAAAAAAACCATCAAAGCCATGGAAACCGGCAACAGCGAAGTGGCCGAAGGTACGCAAATGGTCGATAAGGCCGGTGAGGCCCTGCGCGAAATTGTCGGACGCGTGCAGGTTTCCACCGATTCTTCTGCGGAAATTTTTAGCGCCACGCAAGAGCAAACACGTTACAGCCAGCAAATCGTTTCGTCACTGGAACACATTGCCGGGATTGCCAAAAAAACGGCGGAAGGCGCCGAGCAGTCCGAACAGGCAGCTTCTCAACTGGAGGCCTTGTCCAAACAATTAAAAAAGGCTGTCGAAAGATTCCGTTTATCCCAATGAAGCGGGGAGTATTATGGTTAAGCAAATAAAAGATATTCCTTTTTCTACGTTTTACATCATAGAGTTTTTTAAAGCGGTAAAGCAAAAAAGCAGCGCTTTGCCCGATGCGGAAATCGGCCGGATGCTCGATGTTATCGGCGCCTATTTCAGCAACGAAAAAAACATGTTCAAAGCGCTGGAAGAGTTAGCGCAGCACAAAGGCACCAACGATCTGTCCATTTTCCTGTTTGATATGACCGACCGTTTTACCGATTTTGAAGCGCAGGCGCTCTATGGCGCTATGCCCGATTTGGTGGAAGATTTCATGAATCTGTTCAAATTGATGATCCAGGACCCGGAATCTGTGCGCGATTTGAAATCCGTAGTCGAGCGCTTTGAAAGCGAGTTATCCGAAGGCGCGCCCCGGCCCAAAGAAGCTCCGCAAGAAAAAGAGGAGCCTCTCCTCTCTTTCGAAGATTTTTATGAACAGGAATTACTGCAACAACTGGATAAACATCTCAGCGACGAGCAAAAAGTAAATTATCTGGTCCTGATTAATCTGCTTCTTAAATTCGAAGGCAGTACGGCCAATTTTCCTCAGACCATAGTAGATTTGGCTTCTGCTATAAAACAGCTCTGGAATAAAAGCGAATCCCCGGAGCATGCGGAAAAACTTATCGCCCAACTATCGCCGCGGGTGAATAATTTAATCGCTCAAATCAGTGAATTCGAACAACAAAATTCGGCCCTGTTCAACAAAATTCTCAGCAGCAAACAAATTCCGCCCAAAGAAGAAGTGCCGGCCAAACCGCTTACGGTGGATGAATTGCTACACGACTATTTTCTGTTTGAGATAGAAGACCACATCGGCCGCATTAATGCCAGTCTGGAGCATCTGGGCAGTCAGGCTTCCACACAGAATTGGGATGCCGTCGTTAAGGATTTTCGTTCCCTTAAAGAAATCAGCATGATCCACGGATACAGCGGTATCGAATGGTTGAGTGAACAATTAATTAATCTTTTTCAGAAGGCTTCGCGCGAAGAAAATGTTTGCAGCGAAGAATCCTATGATATTTTGCAGCAACTATTCGACGAAATTCGCAAAATCGAACAGTTTGCTCCGGATAAAAAAAGCAATAGATTTGTTAAAAAATTCGAACGCTATTTGAATAATCTTGAGCAAAGCCTGAGCGCGCAGCAGCCCGCGCCGGAAACGGGTGTAACTTTTACAGAGACGGCCACAATTTTATCCATCTTTCGCAATGTGTTATATCAGAAATTTAAAAGAATACGCCAATTGCATGGCGCCTTATCCGATAACGCCGCCCGCGCCGAAATAGATACTCTTTTAACCGGCGCCGCCGGTACGGCAAGGATGCTTAATCCTAAAATTAGCGATGAATTTTTATTGCCCTTAAAGGCAGCATATCGGCAAGTAAGCGGCGACAATGAGGCTCAGTTACAGCAGATACAGACTATCTGGGAAAAAGGTCTGGAACGCGTCAATGAAGCGGCGGATTTCAGTGAGCTTAAACCGTTCTTTGAAGCCCTGCAGGATATTCCGGTGGCAGAAGAACAGTTTACGCTGGAAAATGATGATCAAATCCGGGCTGTCCTGGATGACGTGCATCGTTTGCTCTGGCAACAAACCGAGTCCGCAGTGCAGCCCTTTTTTATGGAACACGATGCGGCGGCGGGTGAGCGGTTAAATTCATATTTCGTCCAGGTACGCAACAATCTGCGCCTGGCCGGATATCAGGGACTCTTGCCGGCGCTCGACTATTTTGTAGAACTTCTGGAAAATCCGCCGCAAACTCTTTCAGATAAAGATACAATTTCCGAATGGCAAAATTCATGGCAGTTGATTTTAGACCGTTTAGCCAGCGCCGGCCGCTCCGCTAACGCTGCGGATATCATCGAAGTAATGCAGGAAGTGTTGTCCGTACCGGCGGAAGAAGAGCAGCCGCCTGAGGAAGCGCCGGAAGAAGATGTTGAACAGGAATTCTTACGGGAAAGCGCCGAGCAGATTAACCTGGCCCGCGAATCTTTGAAACAGCTTTACGATAATCTGGCCCATCGCCAACCCTTTAAAGATATCGAAAACGCCATGCACGCCATCCGTTCTTCAGCGCATATTCTCGATAAACAAGCTGTCGTGGATTTTGCCGTTACTTTAGAAGAATGCGCCGAGATGTTCGAATTGGAGGCTATCCCTGTGCCCGACGGCTTGCTGCCCCGTTTAACCGAAGGTCTGGTCATGCTGGAAGCGCTGATCAAAGACCACAATACGGATGTTTCGAAAGTTACGGATGATTTGGAAACGCTGTTATCTCAGATGATGATAGAAGAGGAAGAACCGGCGGAGGAAGTAGCGACTGACGTTTTGCAGAAAGCCGAGAACAAGACAGCGGAAGAAAAGCCGTTGTTTGCCGAGGGCGAAGAACCCGATGAGAATCTGCTGGATATTTTTAAAGAGGAAGCGGAAAACTTCGTCAGCGATTTGGAACGCAGCAATCAACAGTTAAAAGAGGAGCTCTATTCCGAAGAAGCCCTGTCGGATTTTAGTCAGGCGGCGCACTCGCTGCATTCTTCGGCCAAAATGCTCGGTTTTCGGGAGATTGCCCAGCTTACGGCAGGACTGGAAGATATCGTAGACGCGATTTCCAACGAAGAGGTTGAGAACACCATCCAGTTGCAGGAACGGGTAGGGCGCGCCGTGGCAGCCATTAAGGAGCTGAGTAAAGGAAATAAGCTTTCTAATACGGAACTGGCGCAAGTGATTAATCTCCTGGATATAAGCAGGCAAAAGGTGGAGTCCTTCGAGGAGGAAGAAGCGGATAGCGCCGGCGAATACATGCATCAGGTGTTTGTGGAAGAAGCGCAGGAATTAATGGAAAAACTCAATCAGGATATGCAGGACCTGGAAAAGATGCCGGAAAGCGACACCATTTTGGTTTCTATTCTGCGCAATTTGCATACCCTTAAGGGCAGCGCCTACATGACTAAATACGATAAAATCGGCGGGCTGGCCCATAAATTGGAAGACTTCTTCGAAATCTACAAAGAGCAAAGCGGTAATGTAAAGCAGGAAATGATTCATCCGGCATTTACGGCGATCGATCTGATAGACGATATGGTGCAGGCCATTAAAGAAGACCGGCAGGCTGTTCCAGCACAGTACACATCGCGTTTGGCGGAGGTGGACAATAAGCTGTTCTACTTTCAGCGCTTTGATATGGAGACCAACGTGCCTCCCGCCGAAGGGGACGAAAAAAAGGAAACCGCTCCCCTGCCCGTCGTTCAGGCCAGCGGTCGCAGCGGCGAAAACGTCATTAAGATTAATACGGAATATTTGGATAATCTGGTGAATATGGCCACGGATTTGGTGGTCAACCGCACAGAATTAACGGCGCATTTTGAACATCTGAAAAAGCTGCTGCAAACCATCGAGAATGAAAAAAAGCAGTTGCATCAAACGCGCAACTCTTTGGAAGACGTGGTGGAAGATATCAGCGAAAAGCAGGATATGGCCCAAACTCCTGAGAAAAGCCCGTTAGAAGAAACTCCGGATTTGCAGGATGTATCCGAAAATATGCGCACCATTTCGCGCAGCGTGGATGAAATTACCAAAGAACTCAACCGCCTGTCGCGGGATTTCGAGAAAAACATTCAACAGATTTCTAATTTAAGCAAGGTTTTGCACACCAATATTTTGCGTGTACGCATGGTGCCTGTGGAAACGCTGTTTAAGCGCTTTCCCAAAGCTGTGCGCGATATGGCCAAAGAACTGGGCAAGCGCGTTACCGTAACCGTGCAAGGCAACGATACGGAAATGGATCGGGCCATGGTCGAAGCATTAGCTGATCCCTTACTGCACATTTTGCGTAATGCCGTTGTTCACGGTATCGAGGATCCTAAAACGCGCGCCGCTCTGGGTAAAAAGAGAGCCGGCAGCATTACTATGCGCGCCCGTCAGGATAAAAGCCAGGTAGTTATTGATGTGGTTGACGACGGACACGGCATCGATGTGGAAAAAGTAAAAAAGACCATCGTCAAAAAGAAAATCGCCACAAAAAAGGCCGTTGAGCAGATGACCGAGGCCGAGATTCTCAATTACATTTTTTACACGGAATTTTCTACCCGGGAGACGAAAGACAAGGTTTCCGGTCGCGGCGTTGGCCTGGACGTGGTAGCCAATCAGATTCAAAAACTAAAAGGCAACATTCGCATCCGTACCGAGCAGAACGCCGGAACAATTTTCAGCATCCGCGTACCGCTAACCCTGGTGATCTCGCAGGCGCTGCTAACGGAACTGCAAGGCAAGATGATCGCCATCCCCATGATTGCCGTACAGGAATCTCTGGAAATTAAGGAGAATGATATTCTGGTAGACGATGTGCGCAAATACATTCAGGCCCACGGCAAGCTGCTGCCCTATGTTACGCTTAATGAAATTTTACATTTCGATGATCAACCGGCGCCGGCCCTGCAGGCCGAAACCGCCTTGATTTTGCATGATGCCGGCGTCAGTGTGGCGCTGGGTATCGGGCGCATTAGCGGACGGCAGGAAATTGTCATTAAATCGCTGGGTAGTCCGTTACAGAATGTGGAGTATATCGCCGGAGGTACCATTCTAACCAGCGGTGAAGTGGCTTTGATTTTGGATTACGCCGCGGTCATCCGTATGGTTGAGTTGCAGTTTTTCGGCAATGTGCGCAGTCCCCATTCCATTCGCGAGGTGCGCGGCAATAATACCAAACCCGAGATGGAATTAGTATTGGAAAAACAGACGCCTCCGCGCGTAAAACATTCGGTTCCCAAAAAGCTCATTAAAGATCGCAAGCCGCGCGTTTTAATTGTGGATGATTCTATCAGCCTGCGCAGCTTTGTAAGCGGAGTGTTGGAAAAAGAAGGCTTTGCGTCGTTGCCGGCCAGCGACGGCCCTCAGGCCCTGAAAATTCTGGAAGAAGAGTTAGTTGATTTGATGATCACCGATCTGGAAATGCCGGAGATGCATGGATTTGATTTAATCGCCAAAATCCGCAGCGAAAAAATATATGATGAACTACCGATTGTAATTTTAACCGGACGCTCAGGGAAGGCGCAGAGCGATAAAGGCATGGAATTAGGCGCGAATGCCTTCATCGGCAAACCCTTCAAAGAGGGGGATCTCTTGCAAGTGGTTTCCGGTTTTTTTAAATAGAACGATTTAGATTGTCGAGAATACGACAACCGCTGCCTGCTTTTTGGCGGCGGATGTTAAACATGTTTAATCAAGCTGCTAAAGATCATGAAAAAAATAATTACGATACTGCTTCTTTTCTGGCCGGTGATTTCCGTCCTGAATGCGGCGGATCGTGTGATTCCCGGGAAAGTAATCAAAGGTGATGAAACCTGGTTCGGACGCATCATTGTTACCGGCGATGTGGTTGTCGCTCCCGGCGGCAGACTGATGATCAATCCCGGCACCGAAGTCCTGTTTCAGGCCGAGCAGGATGACAAACACAGCGGCAATGATAAACTACGTGGCGAATTGATTGTACGGGGGATATTAATAGCCCGGGGAACCATCGACGGGAAAATCCGTTTCAGCTCAGCCGCCAAACAGCCGCGTATGCAAGACTGGTATGGAATCGTAATCAGCAATCCTAAGCGCGCTTCTACCATTGAATACGCGGTGATTGAATACGCATATAACGGTCTGAATATTAAAAAAAGCCGGCCGCTGATTCGTAATTGCCAGATTCAGTTCAACTATAACTGCGGTGTGATTGCCGAGGTAGGGGCAGCGCCAAAATTAAGCGGGAACATCATCTCTGATAACGGTTATGCCGGCGTCATCTGTAAAACGGGAGCCCGTCCGCTTCTGTCGGATAATGTAATCACTAAAAATGATGTGGGCATCGTTATATTTGGAACAGCCCAGCCCAATCTCGGCTCACTGGTGTCTGGCAAAGGACATAACGCAGGTAAAAATGGTATTTTTGACAATCATTCTTATAATCTGTACAACCATTCCATGAAAGATATCAAGGCTGAGAACAATTCCTGGGGTTCAAAGAATGCTGATAAAATTATGGCCACGATTTATGACGGCAGCGACGAGCGTAAATACGGATTGGTGGATATTAACCCCATTTTAGGCGCACGCCTTAATATGGAACAAAAGATGTTGTTAGCCCAAAATGCAACTGCCACAGATAAAACAGCGGTTCTGCCTGAACAGAAACCGGCCAATCAACCGCCGACAGAGAAAACACCTGAAGCTCCCTCCACTGATACCGCTCAGAACGAATTTAAAAAGCCGGTGACGATTGCTCCCGAATCGACTGCTGCCTTAAAACTGCAACCGGCAAAGAAAATAGCTCAGGAAGATACGGCCGCAATTTCTGTAAAAGAAACGCCGCCGCCTGAAAAGCAAAAAAACATGCAAGAATCTATTAATTACAATCAGGTGTTTTTGGATGTCTTTTTAGATAAGGGACGTGAAATTATTAAAAAAGTCCGGCCGGTGATTACCAATCCGGAACGCGGTTTACGGGCCCACGGCCGTGTAATTGTCCGCGTGATGGTGGGTAAAAAAGGCAAGGTACTATCGGCAAAAGTGCTGCGCGGTTTAAATGCGTATTATGACGAGCTGGCCAAGAATGCCGCTAAAAAATTTCTGTTCCGGCCGGGAACCATAAAAGGAACGCCGGTTATTTTTGAAACCAGTATTATTTTTGAATTTTAAGGCTGTAACATACGCCAGCCTTAGGTGATTTCTGGAAGGGCTATATTCTGTTTTATGGATGCGTGGTGAATCCGGATGATTAAAAGGCCAGTGCGGCGCCAATTTAAGAAGAACGACAGAGTGAGATTAGATGCCAGAGCGGAAAAAACTATATGTGGCTATTGCCGGCAATATCGGCGCCGGCAAAACAACTTTGACGCGCATGTTGAGCGAGCGGCTGAACTGGAAAGCCTATTACGAAAAAGTAATCGATAATCCCTACCTTGAGGATTTTTACGGCGATATGAAGCGCTGGAGTTTCCATTTGCAGGTATTCTTTTTATCACACCGCTTTAAAAGTCAAAAAGAAATTACCGAATGGCCCGATTCCTGCGTTCAGGATCGCAGCATCTACGAGGATGTGGAAATTTTTGCCCACACTCTGCACAAAAACGGCAACATGTCCGACCGCGATTATAAAAATTATCATGATTTGTTTTCTATCATGGTCAGCTATCTGCGCAAACCGGATTTAATTGTATATTTGCAGTCGGATGTACCCCATCTGCTGGAACATATTAAACGGCGCGGCCGTGACTATGAACAAACCATCGATCCCGATTATTTAATCGAACTGAACTCAGCCTATGACGCCTGGATTGAACGGGCGAAAAAAGAATTTAAAGTGTTGACTTTCAATATGCACAACCGCGATTTTGAGCACAACGCGGATGATTTTAATCTGATTTTACATTCCATTCAAGAACTGGAACGGCAGTCGTGGCTAAACGGTGTCTGATTGTCTCCTACTACTTTCCGCCTTTAGGCGGCGGGGGTGTGCAACGGATTCTGAAACTGATTAAATATGGCAGCCGTCAGGGCTGGCAGTTTACGGTCATTACGGCCAAAGAAAAGGCCATGCAGCTTCCGGCCGATCCCTCCCTCGTTAACGAAATTCCCGCTACTGTTAAAATTATTTATGAAGATGCCAATCTGCCCGGCGAACGCATCGGTGCGGCGCCCGGCAAGATGAAATCCACCTACTGGAAACGCTGGTTGAGCGCCTTCCTTTTTATTCCCGATATGCGCAAACGCTGGCTGCCGGCGGCGCGTAAAGCGATCTCCCGTGAACTGGCACGGCAGGAGTACGACTGTCTGCTGTTGACCTCGCCTCCTTTCTCGCTGGCTATGCTGGCCGGAGAGTTAAGCGAGCGGCTAACGGTGCCGGTAATCTTAGATATGCGCGACCATTGGACCTCGTACCCGTTTAAAATCCATCCCACTCCATACCACCTATTACGCGATCGGCAGTTGGAACGGCAGGCTATTTCGCGTATTCGTTTTGGCGTTAGCGCTTACCAAAGTTTGCTGGATTATTTTGAGAAGAACATTCCGCAGTTTGATCCCGGGCGCTGGACGCTAATTCCAAATGGTTACGATGAAGAAGATTTTATCGATTTGTCGGAAAAAATTTTGGACGAAGGCTATTTTAACTTAGCCTTTTTCGGCACTTTTTATTCGCACATAAACCACCCGAAATTACTGCTCAGCGCGATGGCACGGCTTAAAGAAAGCGCTTCGCAAACAGCCGCCCGGCTGCGTTTCTATCATATCGGCTTTAGTCATGTGGATCTTTCCGCTCTGTCTGCCAAGTACGGTGTGGCCGATCAGGTCGTCCAGTTGGGCTATCTGCCGCATAAAGAAGCTTTGGGCGTTTTAAAAAAGATGGACGCCTTTAGCCTGATTTTAGATGACGCTAATCCAAAAAGTAAGCACACCATCGGCGCTAAAGTTTATGAGTATCTGCGTTTAAAAAAACCGATTCTGGCTATGGTGGATGAAAAGGGCGAGGCCGCTGCACTGCTCCGCCGCACCGATTCCGGCCTGGTCATTTCACCGCAGTGTACGCAAACCGTCGCCGAAACGCTGCGCCGGTGGATCGAACAACCGCCTCAATTCACATTTAAACATATCGAGGACTATTCCAGAGAACGGTTGAGTAGACGCTTTTTGGAAGTATTTGAACAGGCGATCGATTTGAATCAGGGCTGAAATAAGAATATACTTTGCTATGAAAAATCATCTGCGTATTCTTCTGCTGTTGGTCACAACGTTGCTTTTTCCCGAAGCGCCGCGCTTGGTTCTGCTGTGGGGTGTTTTGTTTTCCGTTTACGGAAAAACAGATACCGCCGTTCATTACTGTCTGGTCTGTCCGGTTTTAATCTTTTCGCCGTAAAAGCAGCGTTGACGGATATTGGGGCGACAAGCGTTCAATCCCTTCCATAACAATGCGCATGGAGTAGAAAACCGTCATCTCCAGCGAAAAATCATTTCTTTTACCCGATTCCGTCAAAATGAATTCAGAAATCGTGTTGTGTTCGTCTATCCGGCAATTAAAGAAACGTCCTTGCCATAAATATTCAGTACCTGATTTGGCCTTAAGCATGGTAAACTCTTCCCGCCCGAAACGCGCCAGGAGCTTTTCGGCAGATTCAAAATAAAAACCGTTTAAAGAGGGATTAGCCATGAATGAGGCGCGGCTTAAGAAAAAGCGCGCTTTTTCGATATACGGCCCGCCATACTCGGGACAATAGGTATCACAGTTACCGCACTCGTTGCAAAAATCGGCGATGTTGCCGATCTGCGTTTCCTTCTGCAAGATAAAAGGCTCCATCATAACCTGACGCATCCGTCCATTGCTTACTTGCAGCAAAATTCCCGTCCATTCTACGGCCGCTGTTTGATAACTGAAATTAGCCGCGTTGGGGCAGACGGGTAAACAGATGTTGCAGGACAGGCAATCGAATAGTTTTAGCGTTGAATCAATTTTTTTCGGTGGCAGGGCGTTTTGATTATAATGATAGACTTTGCCGGTTAAAGCGGAGGATGCGGTTTTCTTCGTATTGTAACGTATGGCCTGCTCCATATTACCGGCGTCTGAAATTCCGGCTGAGGCGCGGATGAAATCCGGCAAAGTTTGGACGTTCAGCTCTTCCATTGCGCGGCGCAGATTATTGAGATAGGCATACAACCGGCGGTATCCGCCTTTTTTTAGCAAATCGGTGCAAGTGGTCACCGGCGTTAAACCGCAGGAAACCGCCTGGCTGAAATTATCTTTATTGATTCCGCCGGAAAAAGAAACAGGAATTTTTTCGTCAAATTTTTCACGGAAGCGCCGCACTAAGTGCATGGCAATCACAAACAGCGGCGCACCGGAAAGATAGCGCAGCGGTTCGTTGAAAATGGTTTCCGTATTTTTAACAACCAGCGTGTTGGTAAATTTAACGCCCACGGTACGTCCGCTCCCGGCGGCAAACAATTGCAGCCGGTGCATCATGGCAAGCGCCTGTTCAAAAGAGAGGTCGTTTTCAAAAGCCGAAGGTTCCAACTGGATGTGCCGGTAGCCCAGTTGATCGTGTAAAATGGATTGCACGGTTGACAACCCGGCCAGCGTCGGATTCATTTTAACCACTACATGTACATTATGCTCGCTAATCAAATACTTAACGATTTCTTCGATTTCATCCGGCGGGCAGCCATGGAAGGTGGAGAGGGTGACCGAATCAGAAATACGGGGTGGAATAGGCGCCTTTTTTAAATGAGCAAAGCGCGGCGGCAGATGCTCCAGCAGGCTGCTAATGGCGTCTCCGGCGTCCTTCATGCCTTCTATCCAACTGTGCATTTGCGGTGAAGAGATGCCTTTTAAATCGTAACCGACGGACACATCGAAAATGGCGTTGTAAAAATCGTTGTTGCTTCCCTGCTGCAGGATGTCCAATTCTTTTAACAAATGCAGCAGAGTCCAGGCGCTAACATATTCCTTGTAAGATTCCTGAAGGCTTAGTTCCTGCGACCATTCCACATTAAAACCGATGTTGCGAATATCGATGCAAGGCCGGGGAATTTTGAGTTGGTCTGATATTTGTACGGTTTTTAGCTCAATAATGCGGCTTCCGTGCAGATAAGAGAGGATGATATTCTGCGCTAATTGCGTATGCGGCCCGGCTGCCGGACCTAACGGCGTGCTTACGCGCCGGCCATAAAGCTCGGTAGAAAAATCGTATCCGTTAAATCCTTTAAAAAATTTAGCGGACTGGTAACCGTAAACAGAAGCGGAATGGTGAAATTCATCGACAATAGAAACCAGATGCCTGTTTAAGGGAATGCCTTGCAGTTCGGCCATTGCAGCCTCTCCTTTAATTTTTTACATTTTGATTATCTGTAAAGGGCGCTAAAATTTCTTTAAAAAGATATTCGCCTGAAGCATATAAGTCAATGAAATATGTTTAAATTTATTTTAATAATTCTAAAGATAGGCCTAAAACAATTCGATAATGAATATGATTGAATCTGAAACTTCTTGCTTTACAAAAAACAGTAGGTTAAATTGCCAAAAATAAATAATATGACTTCAGAAGCACTGCCACGAACCTTCCATATAAGGAGCGAAAAATGAAAATTCGCAGTTTATTCCTTATCTTTATTTTTTACATATTCTATTTTTCTGCACACTCCGTCAATGCGCAGCAAATAAGCGCCGAGTATATCAGCTCGCACCAGCCGCCAAAATTAACCACAGGCGAACAGGTAACCGACGGCGTGCAGGGACTATATTATAAAAACAACCGCCTTTATGTGATTGACACCTGGGCCGGATTGCAGATATTGGATGTCAGCGATGTTCATCATCCCAAAGAACTGGGCAATTATTTTACAGAACATCGACCGCATAATGTGGTTACCGATTCTCTGTACGCGTATCTGTCTGATGAAATGGGCGGCGTGATTGTCATTGATATCAGCGATCCGGCGAATATCCGTAAGGTGGCGCAGGTTAAAACAAAAGGCGACGCCTTTTGGGCCGTGGCGAAGTACCCCTATGTTTATGTGGCGGAAGAAACCAAAGGCGTCGGCATTTACGACATCCGCAACCTTAAATATCCGCGGCGCATCGGCGGATTTGAGACACAGGGCTGGGCCTGGGCTTTGGATATTGAAGGCAATACACTGTACGCTGCCGAAAAATCCGGCGGCATTTATATTCTGGACGTCAGCGATCCGGCTGCGCCGAAAGAATTAGGGAGTTTTTCTCAGGCGCAATATGCCAAAAGCATTCAGGTGCAGGATAAAATCGCTTATGTTGCAGATGGCCCGCGCGGTCTGTTAATTATGGATTGTTCCAATCCGGCCAGACCAAAGATGCTCAGCCGATTTGTCAATGACGGTTATGTGTTTGATGCTTACAGAACGGGCAATACGGTCTTTCTGTCTAACGAGCAGAAACAGCGCTTGGATATCATTAATATCAGTAATCTTAAAAAGCCCGTGCAGGAAGGTTCATATCAGGCAAAAAGTAAAATATATGCTTCCATCAAACACGATATTTATTTGTATGTAGCTGCCGACGAGAGTACTATTTTTCTGCGTTACAATCGTCCGCCACAAATCATGGCTGTCGACGACCAAACCATTGATGAAATGACGCCGCTGGAAATCGACGTGGTTGCCAGCGATCCCGATCAGGATGCGCTGGTGTACTCTGTTAAAAATTTGCCGGACAGCGCTATCCTTGATACGCTAAGCGGTAAGTTCTCATGGACGCCGACATACGAACAGTCGGGCGTTTACAAGAACATCACGATTACGGTTACGGAAAAAACGGAAAGCAGGCTTTCGGCCAGCACGACCTTTAACATCACAGTCAAGCATATAAATCGCAATCCATCTATCGCGGATGTACCCGATTATACGGTGGATGAAAATGTACCGTTAACCTTTACCGTGCCCGAAGGCGCCGATCCCGATAAAGAAGATGCGGGCAAGCTTACATACAAAGCGGAAAATTTGCCGCCGGGCGCTCAGTTCGACGGTAAAACGCGCACCTTTAGCTGGACGCCGACCTTTGAGCAATCGGGCGTCTATCCGGTTACCTTTGTTGTGATGGACCCGGCAGGGGGCAGCGCGCAGGATGTGAGCGCTATTACCGTTAACCATGTGGATCGCAAACCGGTTCTCATGGAAGTCGGCAATGTGGAAATTCCCGAGGACAGCCTTGTCACTATCAAATTGCAGGGCAGCGATCCCGATAAGGAAGATCAAAATGCGCTGAGTTACAAAGCGGAAAATCTGCCGCCGGGCGCCAAATTTGATGCGGCCACAGCTACCTTTAGCTGGCGGCCTACCTTCGAACAGTCGGGCGATTACCCCAAAACGCTATTTGTTTTTACAGCCGGTAAGCTGAGCGATTCTATTTATGTGAATTTCAGAGTAGACCATGTAAACCGGCCGCCTGTCTTGGACGCCGTAGCGGATCAAACAGTGGACGAAAACAAAACGCTTAAATTTACCGTTCAGGGCAGCGATCCTGACAAGGAAGATCAAGGCAGGCTAACGTATGCTGCCGAAAATTTGCCGCAAGGCGCCGTTTTTAATGCCGATTCGGCAATCTTTAAATGGACGCCGACCTTTGAGCAATCGGGCGTTTATTCCAATGTAACCTTTAAAATCAGCGACCCTTCCGGCCTCAGCGACAGTAAGAGCATCACCATCACGGTGAAGCATGTTAATCGCCCGCCGGCGCTGGCGGAGATTCCGGCTAAAACAATCGATGAAAATACACCGTTGGCCTTTGATTTACAGGGCAGCGATCCCGATAAGGAAGACCAGGGTAAGTTGGTGTACACAGCCAAAGGATTGCCGGCCGGCGCCGTACTGGATGGCGCGCATGTTAGCTGGACGCCTACCTATGAACAATCCGGCGTTTACACGATAGACTTTACAGTAAGCGACGGCCAGCTTAGCGATAGTAAACAAACGAGCATTACGGTCAATCATGTGGACCGGCCGCCGGTTCTACAGCCCGTTACGGTACAGACCGTAGATGAAAATAAAGAGCTGTCCTTTACGGTGAAGGGCAGCGATCCCGATAAGGAAGATGCCGGCAAATACTATTACATGGCGTCGCAGTTACCGGTAGGCGCCGTCTTCGATAGCACCAGCGGTAAATTTGACTGGACGCCGACCTTTGAACAATCGGGCGATTACACCATTAAAATAAAAGTCGTCGATCCTGCGGGACTAAGCGATGAAAAAGAAGTGACCGTTAAGGTGAATCATGTGAACCGCACGCCTGTATTCCCGGAACAACCGCTTCAGAGTGTGGATGAAAACCAGCCGCTCACCTTCAAGGTTTTGCCGGCCGCCGATCCCGACAAGGAAGACGCCGGCAAGCTCGTTTACAGTGCGGAGCAGCTGCCACAGGGCGCCGTATTTGATGCGGCCACACAAACGCTGAGCTGGACGCCCACGTATGAACAATCCGGTGAGTACACGGCGCTTCTAAAGGTTACCGACGGCCAGTTTACAGTGAGTCAGCCCCTTAAAATTCTGGTAAAGCATGTTAACCGCCCGCCGGTAGTGGCGCAGCCGGCCGACCAGATCATCGATGAAAATAAACCATGGAGTTTAAAAATTGATTTCAGCGATCCCGATAAAGAAGACGCAGGCAAATTGACGGTTAAGGCAGAAAACCTGCCGCTGGGCGCGCAATTCGACGCCGCTTCGGCTACCATAAGCTGGACGCCGACATACGAGCAAGCCGGCAAATATGAAGGCCTTACTATTACAGTTAGCGATCCGTCCGGATTAAGCGATAGCAAACAATTTGCTGTGGAGGTTAAAAATGTTAACCGTCCGCCGGCGCTGCAGGCTGTGGCGTCTGTGAGCGGCAGTGAAAATACGCCGGTTACATTTACCTTAAGCGCCGCGGACCCAGACAAGGAAGACGAAGGTAAACTTACATTCAGTTGTGCTAATCTTCCGGAGGGAGCCACGCTGGACGCCCAAAACGGCGCCTTTAGATGGACGCCGACCTTTTTGCAGGCCGGTAAATATGAGCTTAAATTTAAAGTAACCGACGGCGGCCAGCTTTCCGCCGAACAGACCGCCGTGATCGATATTCAGGATGTCAACCGTCCGCCGGCATTAAAGGATGTTCCGGCACAAAGCGGAAAAGAGGGAGAGAAGCTCACCTTTACTGTTGAGGGCAGCGACCCGGATACGGATAACCAACTGAATTACAGCGCAGAAAATTTACCCAAAGGCGCTTCATTCGATGCGGCCTCGCACACCTTTAGCTGGACGCCCGGGTTTACGCAAGCCGGTAGCTATACAATTACGTTTAAGGTGAGCGACGGTAAAGAAGAGGTACAGAAGACGGCTACGATAAATGTTGAAAATGTGAACCGTGCGCCGGTTTTTACAGCGCTTTCCGGCCGGGAAGTGAAGGAAGACCAGACGCTGAGTTTTAAAGTCGGCGCCAGCGATCCCGATGAAGGAACAAACTTAACTTATTCGGTCTCCGGACTGCCCGACGGCGCTAATTTTGATGCCGCTTCACAAACCTTTAATTGGAAACCGGATTTTACACAGGCCGGCAATTATAACGTTACGTTTGAAGCCAGCGACGGTGATTTAAAAGCTACGCAGCAGGTTAGCATCACGGTTGAAAATGTGAACCGTGCGCCGGAAATTTCCGGTCCTTCGTCAGAACAAACCGAAGTAGGACAGACGCTCAGCTTTGACTATCAAGGTAAAGACCCCGACGGCGATGAGTTGAATTTTAAGGCCGGCGGACTGCCTTCGGGCGCCAGCCTGAGCAGTGACGGTCATTTTAGCTGGACGCCGCAGGAAGGACAGAGCGGTTCCTATTCCATTACGGTTACGGTAAGCGACGGTCAGGATGAAGCCAGCGCTTCCACTTCTATTTCGGTGAAAGAGAAGCCCAAACCGGCTCCGGCGGACACCACCGGACAAAGGTAAAGAACAGACAGGTTTCTATATAATAGCCCGGCATGCTGTGCCGGGCTTTTTTTACGATCTTTGTTGCCCGGCAAGGCGGCCTGTGTCATTCCCCTGAAAAAGAGTGCCCAGAATATTCGTTCCACAAACCATACGCCAATTTGTGCAAGGAGGGTTAAAACAATGCTAAGGAGAATCCCGCTTGCAATATTGCCCAAAAATAATTAGGATTTAAACAAAGACTACAAATAAAACTTCCGGAGATTTTAAATGGATGGTTCCGCTAACACCAGCGATCCGCTAACTACTTTACAGCAGCATCTTAGACAACTGCAAGCCGGCGTCAGCAATCTTCCCTCTGAAGACCAGAAAAAAGTGATCCGTGCCCTCTACCGCGATTTTATTAAACAGGCTTCGGATGGACAAAACTTAAAGGACGAGGAGCTCCTGCCGGTTTGGAACGATGTTTTTAATGAACTGATTTTAAACGGGCTGGCGGCTGCTTTTGCCGGGGCCTTACAGCCGGAGAAGATATTTTATATTTGTCAGGCTCTAACACAAACAACGGCAAATGCCGTATCAGCTGAAAGAATCTTTATTCATCATCTGCTTAATTTTATCCGGCGTTCCTCATTTCTGAAAAAAATATACAACGACGCCCGCTGGCCGGAAGTGGTCGGTCAAATGATCCTACGCAGTAATTTTACAGTTAGTTGTCTCTTGCAGCAGCGCATTTTTGAATATCCTCAAAAAGTACTGCACAGAGTTTTACAGGGAAATTCGCACATCGATTACACCTTTGCCAAGGTGGGCGCTTTAGTAGAACAGTACGCCCGCGCTTTGGCAGCGCTGACGCATGCCGGAAGCGAATCGCCCAAAGTGGCCTTTTTGATGGAAAACAGTCTGAATATGATTTTGCTGGATTTAGCTTGTTTAACCAGCGGTATCGTCAATGTAATGATTCCCGCCAATTCGGTTCCCTCGCAGATTGAATTCATTTTAAAGCAAACGGAAGCCGCCTTTGTGCTAGCTTCAACCGATAAGCAGTTAGCCAAGTTAAAATCTATAAAGGGCAATTTGCCCCATTTGAAAAAAGTGGTTTTACTGCAGGGCAGCAGTATCGAAACATGGGTGATGTCTTTGGAAGAGATGTTAGAAGACGGCGGCGCCTTTCCGCCTGAGCATTTGCTGCAGATGCGTCGTAGTGTGGCTGCGGAAGATTTGGCCAGCATCATGTACACCTCCGGCACGACCGGCGAGCCGAAAGGGATTATGTTTTCGCAGATGAATATTGTGTACAAGCGCTTTTGCCGGGCCATGGCCCTGCCGGAAATCGGCGAAGAGGATCGCTATTTGAGTTACTTACCGTTGTACCACACCTTTGGCCGTTGGCTGGAGATGATGGGTAGTATTTTTTGGGCGGCACAGTACACCTTTATGGAAAATCCGGCCCTGCCGACCATGCTGGATAATATGCAGCGCACGCGCCCGACTATTTTCATCAGTATTCCTAAAAAATGGATTCAGCTTTATGAATATATCGCCGGCAAGGTAGATATCGAGATGGACGAAGACGCCGTAATTGCCGAGTCCGTTAAAAAGGCCACCGGCGGCGCTTTACGCTGGGGACTCTCGGCAGCAGGATATTTGGAACCGGAAGTCTTTCGCTTTTTCCAGCGCTACGGTATTCATCTGATGAGCGGTTTTGGCATGACCGAGGCCACGGGCGGAATTACCATGACGCCTCCGGAGCGCTATGTGGAAAATTCGCTGGGCCAGCCGCTGCCCGGCATCGAAGTAAAGTTGGGCGAAGACGGCGAAATGCTGATTCGCGGCGACTATGTGATGATTGACTACTACGGTCTGCCGCCGGGACACAGCGCTTTCGTGAACGGCTGGTTTCCCACAGGCGATATTATGCGTCAGGATGAAAACGGCTTCTATGAGATTGTAGATCGCAAAAAAGAGATTTACAAGAACGTCAAGGGCGAAACCATCGCTCCGCAGCGCGTTGAAAATCTCTTTCGTGATTTTGAATATGTACAGCAGGTGTTTTTAGTGGGAGACCACCGGCCGTTCAACACGGCCCTGATTTTCCCCAATAATGATCATGCCGACGGCAAACTACGGCAAATGGACGAGCAGGAAAAGCAAACCTATTTTGCTTCGGTGGTGGTAACCGTAAACAAGTTTTTGGCTCCTTTCGAGCGCATTGTGGATTTTCGGCTCACCAATCGTCCCTTCTCCGCAGAACATGGAGAGGTAACGCCCAAAGGCACGTACAAGCGTCGTGTGATCGAACGGAATTTTGCCGACGACATTCAATCCATGTATACTAAAAATTATATTACATTATTTATTGACAGGCTGGAAATCCGCATTCCCAACTGGTTCTTACGCGAAAAAGGCTGTTTAATCAACGATATTACCGCCGATGCTAATGGGATCTTCTTAAAAAAATATAATGCCGCTCTGGCTATTTCCAAAGAGGGACGGGACGATTTAATTCGCGTGGGCAGTTACTTCTATAAAAATGACAAACGCTTTGTGGATTTTCAAATTTTTTTGGCTAATCCCTTTTATTGGCTGGGCAACAAGGAACTGATTGATTTTGCCGGTGAAAGCATTTTCCAGTGGTATCGTTTGGATGAACCCGATGCTCAAATTCGCTTCCATAGCGTGTGCGGCGCTGTGCCGTTGCAGGAGGAATGGGTTAAAGAGCTGAAAGAAAAAATCAGCGGGCAGGAAAAATCTTTATTTGGTCTGAACCGCGCCGTGCTGTTACTGCATTCTGAGGATGAGCCGTCGGCGCTGTTGGCAACGGAGTATTTACGACTGGCCCTTAGCGACGAACGGCTGCCCATCTATCCGTTGACTCTGGAAATCATACGGCATCCGGAATATGCCAATTTGCGGGCGGCTCGGCGCAAGATGTTGGAAGAAGGCCATGTGCTGTTCCGCGCCGCGGCTTTTAAGGATTTGCTTAAAATTTACCTCGATACGGACAGCGGCGTTTTTGAAGAGGAAACTATCGGGAAAATTATTGCTAAGCGTAACCGCGACGACGATGTGGCCGCCATCCATGCCGTTTTAAAAGATTATGTGGCTGCCATTACGCCGCGCAGTAAAATCAAAAATACGCCCATTACCATCTTGTTAGATATTTTAGCAGAATTCGGCATTCGCCATCCTACTAAATATAAACGCGTGCGGCAGTTGATTGTACGTTACCAACTGCGCGAAGATTGCAAAAACCTTTCGGTAAGCGCCTCTATGGCCCGTAAAAAACTGTTGCAGGGATTCCGTTCATGGCTGGGGGAAAATCAGAAAGTGGCTGTGGATATCGAAACGGGCGAAGAGTATCAGTGGCGCGATGTAATCATTTTTGACGAACAAATCTCCGCGCAGGACCGCCAAAATATTTTACAGGCGTTTACCAATACGTCATTGCTGCGCGAAGCCATCTTTTTGTTTTCCAGCGGGAATATGGTGCGTTTATACGATATCCCGCCGGGCGGGGTGTGGCTGAGCCTTTTGCAGGATGATACGGATAAAGCGGTATTCCGTGTATCGGTGCAGACGCGTTACCAGGGCTCATACGATTTTGTGCTAAATGCTATCCGTCCTCCGCTTTCCGATGAAATAGCTTCGGAGATGAATTGGCTGATCCATGCCGGCGCGCCGGCCAAGGGGTTGAGCCTGATTGAAGATTTTGGCGGATTCTGGCAGGAATATAATATGTGGACGGAAGATTTTTATCCGGGAGATTCGCTGAATAAATTCATCCGCCGCACGTTGCGTCGCCGCACGCCCGAAAATGAATTGAAGCTGAGCCATCTGTGGCCGTTTTTCATCCGCACCGCGGTGGCCGCCCATGTTAGCTTTTTACGGCGTACCGGCTTTAAATGGGAGTTGAGCGATCTGTCGCCTAAAAATATTGTCATCCCCCATCACGATTACCAAACGGGAATGCGCATTGTTTCCATCGCCCGGCGTCAGAAAACGCAGGGCATGCCGGCCTTGCTGCTGAGAATTTACAACGATTTTGTACGGACGACGGAAAAGAAATATCCATTCTTAACGCAAGATTCACATAGTCCATCGCTGTTTGCCGGCGTTCTGGACGTGGAAGGACGGGAACGAGGACTTAAAATTCTAAAAGAGACGCAGGAGTATTTTAAGCGACAGGGACAGACAGCTCTGGCGGAGGGGGCAGAACGGTTTATTCGGCAAATCGAGGAGGACGGTTTCGTTCCCAAACCGCTATATTTTGCCATTAGCCGTTTTCATCGCTGGCATCAGTTAAATTCCGGGGCCGACTTGTCGGCGCAGGCGATGACTTTAAACGAACTGTATGACACCTACCGGCTGCCGGAACTGGAGGGAAAATATCCTGAAACCAGAATACGCTTTTTCTTAGAGACAGTCTTTGCCGATTCCGACAGCGAATTCCGGCGCGGCCTTGAAGAAGTAGCGCTAAAGCAGCGGACGCAGGCGCCGGGCAAAAGCGACCTGCTCAATGCCGTCTCCAATTTACAGCGCCGCTTTAAGCTGAGCGAAAAAGAAATGTTCTTTTTAAGCAGGTTAACCTATCCGCATTTGCGGCCGACGGACTTTGCCGCTTTGGTTAGCGCGCCCTCCATTGCCGATGTAGTGGTGCGGCTGGATGACTATGACGGCATGCCCTTTTTTGTGCGCAGGCCGGTTTCGCCAAAAGAAATTTCCGCGCTGCATCAACTCTTTTTAGAAGTTAATCTGCCGGTCAGTTTTCATCCGGAGCACCGTTTTTTGGTGGCGGTTTCGGAACGCGGTTATGTGATTGGCGGTCTGTTTTACAAATACACCGACGAACGTACGGTTTATATGGAAAAAATTGTGGTTTCATCCAAACTGCGCCGCAAGGGCATTAGCGATGGCGTAATGAAGGAGTTCTTTAACCGTTTACGTGATGAAAAGGTGCGCTTTGTAACTACCGGATTTTTCCGCCCGGAATATTTTTATCGCTTCGGATTTAAAATAAAACGCAAATACGCCGGATTGGTTAAGGATTTGGAACAGAAAGACGGTAAGGGCTAAGATCGAAAAAGGATGCAGGGGAAAAGACGTTTGCGTAAGTTCCTCTAATTAAATTTTTCCGGCCGGAAATCCAGTTGCTCGATGAAGCGGTTTTTGCGGTTGGGATTGCCTAATTGCGCTACATTGCCCAGCCCCGCTGGATCGTCAATGCCGGCTTCTTTCTCCATCTCACTGACAGCGCAGGTGTCACAGTCTTCTTCGCCGCTGCAAGAGGTGTGGATGTCGTGTTTGCTGCCTAACAGCTTGCCTAAAGAGAGCAGCAGTAAGGCGATGCCGAAAATGATGGGGACTATAATAAATTGTGCCATGTTTGTTACCGTTTAATTATCTTTATTAGTAATACGAAATTACAGTCTTAAAGATTCCTGAGCAATGATTTTTTTAAAACCTTGCGAAGCTTGAGGAGCTTCGGAAGGTTTTTGTCTTTCGGGCAAGTTTGTCTTTACGAAGCCTGAAAAACTACGCAGGGGCAATTATGTTTTTGGGGGAAGTTTATCTTTACGAAACACATGAGGTTTTGCAAAGAGAAAAAAGAGAGACCGGCGAACCGGTCTCTCTTTGGCGGAGGCAGGGATGTGCCTGAGAATTTGCAGGATTGTTAACGGACGATATCCGCCACGCTTTCATTTTCCTTGGCTGCTTTCCTGGCAATTTTAAAATCCTGAATCATGCGGCAGGCCTGACGTTTAAAAGACTCGTTGTCTTCATAAGCCAGATACTTCTGCAGGTAAGCGAGCGACTTGTCCGTGTTAATCTTGTACAGAGTAACCATGGCCAGCCGGCGGAAACGAGGATCGGGATGGAATCCGTAAATTCGGGCAATCGTGTAAACGGCGTTGTCCACATCCAGCTTGTCGGCGTATTGAATGATGCGCTGCATGGCTGATTGCTGCAGGCCGGGGTTCCCGGATTTGACGGCTTTGACCAGATTTACACTGAACGCGTGCCAGTCGGTTTTTGCTGTTTGCGCCTGTGCGATGGATGAAAAAGCGAACAGAGCGCTTAAAATAACAGCTGCAAATAATTTGGAATACTTCATGATGCTCTCCTTTTGGGTTTTGTGAGTTCATCCCTTTTAAGTCAAAAGGAATGCCAAAAAAGTTGCTTTCTAAATAAGGAGGCGTAATATGCAGTGTTTTAAAGAGTTACGCTTCTGCTGTAAAGCGCTTGGAAAATCTCAGCGGGATTGAATATTTTTCGCTAAAATTTGCGAATTTTTTCAGGGATTGTTTTTTAATGAGTTAAGGTCGCTAAAATTTTATGTTTTTTATGCCCAATTTAGCGATTTTGTAGCGGATGGTCTGTTCCGAGATATTTAGAGAGCGGGCGCTTCCTTTTTGTCCGGCGGATATCAGTTGGCGCAGGGTTTGTCCTTCGTAGTAGGCCATGGCCATAAAAAGCCGGCCGTCCGGTGTTTCGGAAATTCCAAAAATGGTGCAGATATTGGGATGGTCCAAAGAAAAAGCGGCGCGGGCTTCGGCGATGAGTTGATTTCTGGCTTTCGTATGATTTGTGAACGCGGGGCTAATAAACTTAAGGGCAACAAGGCGATTAAGCTGGGTGCCGCGGGCTTTGTATACCGCTCCCATACCGCCTTCGGCGATTTTAGCAACGATTTCATATTGTGCAACGACTTCGCCGAACATACACACTCCGCGCGATTGCTTACACATTAGAACCGGCTTTTTGAATCATTTGATATGGGATATTGGGTTCTGCCTGAACCGGCTGATATAATAAAGTAATATATAGGCGTTCAGACGGGAATAAAAGAAAAAAATAATTATAACGCAGAAAAGCCGAATAATGGTGGAGGGGTTTTAAGTAGAATATGGGTATTATCTTTGTCAGCGGTTAGCTTTCGGCCTTTAGCTTTTTTAGTTTGCGGTTGTTGGTTTTCAGTAAGAAGCGCCTTGCGAAGCTTTAAAAACTTCGTAAGGATTTACAGGCTTATTAACCACTTAATTATCAGGTTTTCCTCGTTGCGGAAATATTCCTCGCAATGATGGGAAAAATAACTATTGCAGATTGCACAGCGCTGATTAGCGGCTAATTGATGGTTTTGTTGCGGTTAGGGACGGAATACCACGGCTATCGGGATGACCCACTTTCCGTCCCTGCGAAGGATGTTAATAATAGCCAGGGATTACCTTCTTCCGTGCGGATTATGTTTGGCAAGTCTGCCCTGTAGTTTCATAGAAATCCGGGTATAACTGTTTATATATCATAAATTAGTAGAAAAGATAATCTCAGAATTACTATTATCTATTCTTAAAAAATGCCCTTGAGCTTTTTAAGCGCGTCTTTTCCTAATCTGCTTTTTTCTTTTTCGATGCGGCGCTCGATTTCCTTTTTCTTCTTATCTATTTCCGCCAGCTGTTTCTGAATTAGTTGGTCGTACTGTTTGACTCGTTCCTGCAGCGCTTTTTCCTTTTTCTCGCGCAGGGCGGTTAATTCCTTTAGGCGGGGCTGAACGGCTTCGTCAATTTTTTGTCTGAGGCGCTGTTCCTGTTTTTGCAGTTTTTTGCCGACCTGCCGGCGTAACTGCTGTGCTAATAATTCATCCAGATTGGAGTGCATACTAAGTCGCAGGTCTCTTACACTGCCTGTAAGACGGGCTTTTACCATCCATTTCGGTGTATTGGCCAAGGCTTCACTGATTAAATGGTAAACAACAGCTTTGCTTTTGCTGATTTTAGCGAGCTGCATGTTCTTCATGGTAAAATCAATTTCACCACTAATTTTATCACCGCTAAGGTTGAAATTGCTTTTCAAGTTACCGCTGCCTTTCTTTACAGTCACCGTCAGAGCGGAGCTTTTTAAGACGGAATAGTCCTTGAGCGGGAAATTCAGATAGGTTAAACGGAAGTTTTCAGCGACTACTTCTTTGCGGTAATCGAACAGGGCAGTGAGGTTTAACTGTCGTTTGCCGCTGCTGCTTTTAATGTTTACGCTGGTTAGTTTATCGACCAGTTTTTGATTGGAAACCAAATTTTTTACTTTACCGGAAACCGCCAAACCGTCGTTTGTTTGCCCGCTTAAATAGATACGGTGAATCCAAAAATCAGGGCGTAGGCCCGGGCCGTACAAGTGAATATCCTGCCCCTTAAAACGCGGGGGTTTTTCTTCTTTGGGCGGCTTGAGGGCTTGATATTTTTTGGCATAGTAGCGAGCGGTGCTCAAATATCCTAAGTACTGTGAAATCTGATTTACAATTTTTTTACCGAACAGAAAGCGCGAGATATTTTGTGTGGATATATTGGGAATGTGCGCCAGGCTTTTTGCCGTAGCCACATCCGTCGCGATCCACCCGTTAACGGATTGGTAACTCTCCCGGATTGATTCTAAATCCTGATTAAGATTAACGGTCACATCGTTCCATGTTTTTTGCAGATTTTTGGCTGCCTTGCTGGCCTTTTTCACTTTATCCAATGCTTTGAGCAATTGATCCAGCTTTTTGATTTTTTGAGGATCGACGGTTTGCAATGAAGTACGAATGGTGGCCATATCCTGCTGCATATTCAATGTTTTCAATTTGTTTTCCCAGTCTGCGTAGCGTTGCCGGCTGAGAGCTTTCAGAGAATCGATTTTTTGCGGGGATTGCAGTTGCAGCCGATTCACTAAACTGTCCATATTAATTTGCTGCTTGATATTGCCTAAACGTTCCAGTGAGTAAGAGCGCGTTTCCTCTTTTAGCTTAGTCAGCGAACGACCGATGAAGCTCTCTTTTTTAACAAGCGGCCGGCGTTCGATTTTGCCGTCGGTTTGGCGCGGCGTGTACATGCGCAAGTTACTGATTTGTACGTTGTCGACAATCAGATGGCGTGTTAGCAGAGGCCAGAATTTAATTTTCACTTCACACGCACCCGTTTCGAACAGGTTTTGCATGGTCTGTTTAGGGTTGGTTACCTGCAAACGCCGCCATTTTAATTTAGTGGGCACAAAGGAAAAATCCAGCTGATCGATTTCCACTTTGGCGCCCACAGTAGCGCTGCCGACCTCTTCCAGCCTGTTTTCCAGCCAACGGTCGGTGAAAAATAAACTCAACACAAAAAACAGGGCCGCAAGCCCGACGATAAAGATGAGACCTTTCCAGCGTATCATTTAGCTTCTCACTATATTTATTTTCTGATAAATAGAATAAAACTTAGAGGCTTTTAAAATCTGCACGATTTTCATTTTTTGAATTTTAGGATCGATGACACGGCGATAGTAACCGACAAAGCTTTTAAATGCAAAAAACACAGGGATGAAGAGAATCAGGCTGCTAATCAGGCTGCCGATGACTACGGTGTTGTTGTATTTGCTTAAGGCCAAGACGGGAATGCGGTTGATGAACAGCCAGAAGCCGTGCAGCCACGAAACATCCACTAATAAATAGTAGCCGAAACTGTGGAAGAGGGGATCGGACAGATAGGCCAGCAGGCCAAAGACGATATAGCCCAGCATGGCGCCGGCAATATTTACGCGCAGAAGGATGATCAGCAAAATAATAAAAAAGTTATGCGCCGACCAAAAAGGCGTTAAGCCGATGATCATGCCTAAAGTAAAACCAAAGGCAATCTGGTTGGGCGATTCTTCGGAGCGCAAAACTTTGAGTAGTTTTGCCAGTAATTTTAAGCCGAACATGACAACACCTCAAAAAGACGTACAGGTAAGAAGGATTATATACTTTAAATTAAGTTTCTGAAATTGACGCTTACAAAGCAAGTAAAATATTTATCAAAGGGCACAACTAAATATAAAAAAAACGCCTCTGCTGCAAGCATAGAGACGGTTAGTTAGCTGATTAATTTTAAAAAATGCGGCGATTATTTTATCAACAAGCATTTTCTATATAAAACGGTTTCCGAAGTTTGCAGGCTGTAAACATACAAACCCGAAGCCTGTTCTGCCGCGTTCCAGTTGATACGGTGCCAGCCGTGCTGCTGGTAACCGCTAAAAAGAGTTTGGAGCTTCCGACCGTTAACATCATAAATAGCTATTTCCACCAAATCACTATAGGGCAAGTTGTATGTAATGGTCGTTTGGGCATTGAAAGGGTTGGGATGGTTTTGCAGTAGTTGATAGGTCTCCGGATGATGCGCGGCAGGTTTTTCGGGAAGCGCGTTAACCAAATACATGGTCAGCGCGCCTAAATCCACTGTGCTGTCCGGCCAGATTTGCTGGCGGATATCGAAGGACTGGTAGCCGTCTTTTGAAAAATGCAGCTTTTCAAAGCGGGCGTCTTTGTGAATCGTGAACTGTCCCTGCTGGTCGGTGGCGACGCCCTCTTCATTAAAATAATGGGTCATCGAATTATAGCATTCCGATTCACTGATGGCCACGCCGGAAACTGGCTGCCCCTGCTCATCCTGCACCACGCCGGTCAGATAGCCCTGATAAAAATTTACGCGGTTTTCGCTGCCCAGGGTCGGCGGCGTTTCTAAATATTTGTAAATAATTTGAGATTCACCCTCAAAATAATCCCTGACTGAAATCGACATATCTCCCTGCGGCGGACGCACCATTACCGTATCGCCGGTTCCGAAGACGATTTCATCATACAGATAACCGTCGTTAGAATATAAGCGCAGCACGTCGCCGGTTGGATTGATGGCCAGGGGTTTGTTTAAACTATCGCTGGTTATTTGCAGAAAAGTTCCGGACATATAATCATGCGGGAAATAGGAGGTATCGCTGGAACTAGTTAAATAGTAACCGACTTGTGGTGGAAATTGAGGATCAAATTCCAAAATCCAACCATACGGATCGTTTTCATTAAGCTTGAGCTCGCTAAAGTACGTTTCCACAATAGGGTTTGCAGCTAAAGGTAAAACCCAAATCAAAAATATAAACAGTGAGGAACGAATGAGCTTCATTTTATACTCCTCCATCTAATATGGAAGTTTTTATGCGGAAGGAAATTTGTAATATTATAGTAATAAAAATCGAATGGTGTGTCAAGCGATTTTTGACGAAAAGGCAGGCTGGAATCCGTTAAAGTTAATGTTTGCGGTAAAATTACCATATACTCGGCCGATTGCAGCGTCCGGCCCCACGCCCTGGTGGTGGTCAAAATGTATTCCATCATGCGGTAAGGCGTGGACTGCCGGTAAGCCACGCGATAAATACGAATACTCTTAGCCGGCAAACGGATGAAAAAACGCACGCCCTTATTGGCCGCAAAAAAAGGCACAGCCTTTTTTTGCACCATGTCGGTTACGGCTACCCTATCCGGCGGGGGCAGGGAATCGTTCACTACAAAGGGATAATACAAAGGGACATTTACTTCCCGCCCGGAGATATTTTTAAAATAGTATGTACCAGTGACCACGGCCGCACTGTCACGCACTTCGATATCGATCTTTTCGCGAAAGAATTGCACAACCTGGCTGTGCGCTGGAAGAGCAAAAAACATAAGCGGAATACAAATAATAAATATTAATTTTTTCATCTCAAAAAGGTCTTTAACAAAAAATAATTCTTAATTATCCGATTCTGAATTCTTAATTAATCTTACCGCTTCCCGGTAGCTCAGCGGCGCCATCGATTTTTTGTGCCGTTCGGCAAACCGGCGTACACGTTGAGGTTCAATTTTTGACCATTCGCGCAATGTCCAGCCGATGGCTTTGCGGATGAAAAAATCATTTTCCGGGAAATGGTGGATGAGGATGCCCTCCATAAGTAACGGCCAGGCTTCCTTATGGCGTACCGGCGTGATAAAACGCAGAATGCCGGCCCGCCGTACCCAAAGATGAACATCTGTTTTCCATGTGTCCACTTCAGAATGACAATCCGGGAAAGTCCGTAAAAACTCGCCAAATACCGGAATAGCTAACAAATCGGTTACCGCCCAGCCATCGCACTGTTTGAAATGTTCGTAAAAACGGGGGAAGTCCTCTTCCTGAAAATATTTTAGGCGTTTAGCCCAGATGAAATTAACCATCATGCGCGCTTCGAACACAGGCTGCCGCCAGAGCTGCTCGCTTAACTCGAAAAAGCGCTCCCTATCCGTGAGTGTTCCGGCGATTTTCCCAGCTAATTTACGCATCTCCGGCGTAGTCCAGCCGTAAAATTTCAGATCAGATTTATGATATTGTTGATGAATAACGGCTTTTGGGGGATTGGCCTCATTTTGAAGAATGTCCAGTATTTCGTTTACCGTAAATGTTATCATTTATTCCCCATGAAATTAAAGCACACCATTAACTCAATAATTTAATAATTCCATTGTTGTCAAAAATAAATTGAAAATAAGAAATTTTTATGGAATTGATTGAACTTAATCATTTAAAATCACAATTTGCTGGAAAAACCCTTCTTTTTAACCCTCTCTGCCCTCAACTATGTTTCGGGCATACCTCCCTAATTCTTAGGGAGGTAAACGGCTTCCACGAGAGTGGCTGCTTTCGCGGTAGCTTAGGGAGGGTGTTAGTGCTTTTGGAACGTAACCTTAATTTAAATTACTGTTTTGGACAAGTATGTATTAACTCAATAGCTTACTACTCCCCAAAAACCACCCCATCAAGGTTGCTCCTCAAAGGGATGCCCCTGGCGGTAAAAATCGGGTACATAGTATTCCGGAGCATCCATCTGCTGCACAAAGCCCTGGTCTAATTTAAGCCGTTCCATGGCCTGCTGCGCCCTGAGATATTCATTGTAACGAATGGGACGCGAAAGCAGGGGGATATTGTTAGCGCGATGTGCCGGATAGTACTGGCTCATCAAACTGACGGTTACTTGCGGAGAAACTTCGCGCGCCAGCCAGCTTAGGGATTCTTCACTGCCGGACAAATCATTGGGTAAAATCAGATGGCGCACAATCAGTCCGCGGCGGGCGATACCCTTTTTATCCACCTGTAGCGTACCGACTTGCCGGAACATCTCCTTAATGGCGGCGCGGGCGTGCTGTGTGTAGTTTTTTGCATAGGAGTATTTACGGGCGTAAACGTCGTCGGCATATTTTAAATCGGGCAGGTAAATATCGACGATACCGTCCAATAATTTTAAGGTTTCCAGCCCATCGTAGGCATTGGAATTATACACGATGGGAATGCGCAATCCCAGCGGAATGGCTTCGTAAATGATGCGCATCATCTGCGGTACAAAATGCGAGGGCGAAACAAAGTTGATGTTGTGCACGCCCTTCTCGTTTTGCAGGCGGATTATCTCGCGGGCAATGTCTGCAAAGCTGCGTTTAAGACCGGAGTAGTATTCCCGCTGCTGACTGATTTGCCAGTTCTGGCAGAATACGCAGCGCAGATTGCAACTACCGAAAAACACTGTACCGGAGCCGTTAAAACCGGATAGAACCGGTTCTTCGCCGTGATGATCGCAAATGGAGGATATGTACGGCTCGTATCCGGCATGACACACGCCGCTTTCTTTTTGAAAGCGATCCACATGGCAATTCCACGGACACAGGCGGCAGTCTTTGAGCTGCGCTTCTAACTTTTGCAGTCGTTGCTGCAGTTCACCGCTGCGATACAACTGCAAATACGAAGGCGTTTGGGAAACGGTCTTTTTCACATTTTTTTTGATTTAATGGCTCAGTTATGATTTGATATTAAGGTACATAAGGCCGGAGCTAAAAGTCAAAAGGAAAGTTAAATCGTCAGTAAGATTTTAATAGGGCCTATGAGGAGCATATCATTAAGAATAATGACCGGGAATTAGGAAATCGGAATTAGGAATTAGCTGAAATTTGTTTGTTCTCGCCAAATTATAAGAAACAAACCATGGCGAAAGAAGCTTGTTGAAATAATTTGCAGTTCCTGATTTCAAGTTCCCGGTTATCCGGTTATAAAGACTATTCAGTCATGCGTTGCATGATCGCTTTAAAATTCTGCATGGAAAAATGGCGGCTGAAGCGTCGCGCTTCGCGGCCTTCGTAAAAAACGATGATGGTGGGTACGGCAAAGACCATATGCTGCCCGCTGGCTTCGGGGCTTTCTTTGGTATTTACATATACAAAATCGGCCTGCTCAAACTGGTCCACCATGGTTTTTACCTGCGGACGCAGCACCTTGCAGACATTGCATTCGTCGTGGGAAAAGTAAGTGACCACAACCGGTTTTTCATTTAGCTTTTGCTGTATTTCCTGTAACGTCATTTTTGCCTCTTAAATTTGTAATATACTCGAACAGAAATGGTTTGAATACAAACCATTTCGTCCTGAGAGTTGAGTGTTTTGTACGAAATCCCGATTTATCGGGATGATACCGATTACCTTATTTGCGCCACAGGCGCCCCTTCAGGGTAAACCATTTACTGATCGATATACAATAAAAATCTATAGATGCAAATAACGGTTAAAGGTTACGGTTTTGGCTAAAAATTTTTAATGGCGCCAGTTCAGCGCACAGCCGCTTCCAACAGGTTTAGGCGTCCCTTATCTCCGTCCAATTCGGCGGGTATTCCCAGCGGCATGGTGGGTTTGTGTTTGATGTGTCCCAATGGAAAGCCCATACACACCGGAAAATCAAAATCCTTAAAAATATTTTCTATCACCTGTTCCACGCTAAGGGAGGAAGCATAGGCGGGTAAAATATCCGCCGGTTTTACACTGGGCATACGGTCAAAAATAACGCCGCGGCAGCGGTTAAATTTACCGGCCTGTTTAAACTGTGTTAACATGCGGTCTAAATCGTAAGGTTCTTCGCCTACTTCTTCGAAAAATAAAATAGCCTCATCGCTGTCAAATTCGTATGGAGTTCCCAACAGCGATTGCAGTACGGTCATATTGCCGCCGATAAGCTTGCCCTGCGCTATACCGCCGCGGTACGTCCAGATACGGTTACTGCTTTGTAAATTAGAATCATAGGGGGCGTCTTCAATTTCACCGATGGGCCGCGTGCCGCCTAAAACGGATAAAAAGTATTTTTTAGTGTAATCGGTGAAGGTCGAAACAGCCACCGGGCCATGGAAAGTAACCAAACCGGTTTGCCGGTGGAGGCCGTTAATCAGGGCGGTGATATCGCTGTAACCTACTATGATTTTAGGGTTTTTACGGATTAAATCGTAGTCTATGTAAGGCAAAAGTTGCGCGCTGCCGTATCCGCCGCGAATGGTCATGATAGCTTTTACGTTGGGATCGGCAAACATGTGGTGCAAATCCTCAAGGCGTTCATCGATGGTGCCAGCCAGATAGCCGTATCTTTTAAAAACATTTTTTCCTGTTTTGGTTTTGAACCCCAGATTGGCCATTTTTTCCTGCGTTTCGATGAGCGTTCTGTGAATTTCGAAAGGCGGAGAAGCCGGTGTTATCAAACCTATCGTATCGCCTTTCTTTAAAGCGGGAGGCAGGATGAGCGGCTGTTTTTTTATCGGTTTGGCAGTCAGCGCCGAGGGAAGCAGAGTAAATAATCCGCTTAATGCAGAAGCCTTTAAGAATGATCTTCTGGAGGCCATGGAATGCTCCTGTAAATTTCTTTTGACAAGCTATGAGTTTATTTAAAAAATTGATTCTGTAAATAAAAAGGGAACGTTTTTTGTTTAATAGCTGACTTCCGTTATTTACTTATGAACTCTTTAACTGTATCCATCACATAATCTTTTTGCTCGTTTGTCAATTCCGGATAGATGGGAATGGCCAGCGTCTCATCAGCCGCCTGCTCGCCCTGCGGGAAATCACCTTTTTTGTATCCCAAATAACGAAAACACTCCTGATTGTTAAAGGTTACCGGATAGTAAATTTCGCAGCCAATGTCTGCTTTTTTCAGATGGCTGAGTAAAGCGTCCCGGTTTTTAGTGCGGATAATAAACTGGTTGTAGATATGCCGGTAGCCGGTAAGGGCAAAAGGCGTAGTAATGTGCTCTTGCAAGTCGCGCGCTTTAAAGCCGGCGTTGTAGTATTCGGCATTGCGCTGCCGTCCGCTGGTCCAATCATCTAAATGTTTTAATTTAACATCCAGCACAACCGCCTGAATGGCGTCCAGACGAAAATTTCCGCCAATTATTTTGTGGTAGTATTTGGGGTGGGCGCCGTGGTTGCGCAGATAAACAAGTTTTTCATACAAGGCTTCATCGTTGGTGGTTACCATGCCGCCGTCGCCGAATCCGCCTAAGTTTTTACTGGGGAAAAAGGAAAAACAGCCCATATCGCCCATGGAGCCGGCGCGCCGGCCGTCTTTATATTCACTGCCGATGGCCTGCGCCGCATCTTCAATAACACGCAGGTTGTATTTCTTTGCTATGTTTAGAATGCCGTCCATATCAGCCGTTTGGCCGTAAAGATGCACCGGAATGATGGCTTTGGTGCGTTCGGTTATTTTATCTTCGATTAATGTGGGATCGATATTGTAGGTCTTCGGGTCGATGTCCACAAAAACAGGCCTAGCGCCTAAACGGGCAATGGAACCCGCTGTAGCAAAGAAGGAATAGGTGGTGGTGATGACCTCGTCGCCCGCTGTAAGATCCAGCGCCATCAGGGCAATCAGCAAAGCGTCCGTTCCCGATGAAACGCCCACGGCGTACTTGGTCTGGCAATAGGCAGCGACTTTTTCCTCGAATGCCTTAACTTTGGGTCCCAAAATAAAATATTGCGATTCCATCACTTCGTCCACTACAGGACGAATTTCATCTTTTATAGTTTGGTATTGCGCTTTTAAATCCAGTAAAGGCACCTGCATCGTTATATCCTTCCTTAAATATTTAGTCAAATTTAAACAATCAAAGAGTCTACTCTAAAAACCAGTTTTTGTTATTTTTCCATCGGGATCACTTTCGTGGCGAATCCCGATTCATCGGGATGAGAAATCTTATATCCTAAATAA
>CAZIBE010000018.1:0-51848 GCA_964536685.1 uncultured Calditrichaceae bacterium
TTCATATAATTAATAAAAATTTTATTTCACCAGCAGCGCCTTGCGTGTTTGCACCAAGCCGTTGGCTGTCACTTGAATAAAATATACACCGGAACCGAATGATGCGGCGTTCCAGCTTAGTTCATAATTACCGGCCGGTTTTTGCGTATCCAGAAGTTTAGCTACCAACTGACCGGCGGCATTGTACACGCTTACCTGCACCCGGGCGGCTTTGTTCAAGCTGAAGCGGATGCGGGTGGACGGATTAAAAGGATTAGGATAGGCCTGCGAAACCGTAAATTGCTTTGGGATATTTGTGTTTATTTGACGAATAGCGGTAGGGGAATTGACATTACCCGTTCCTTTGTTGTCATGATGGAAGCGCGGCCAGGAGCTGTTAGCTAAACCGTGACTGTTACTGTAAACGGCATAAAGCGTTCCACCGCTGGAACCCACATAAATCGTACCGTCATCGGCAATGGCCGGCGGCCCCTGAATCACGTCGGCGTAAAACCTCCACTCTACGCTGCCATCGGGATTGATGGCGTACAGGTATTTTTTAAAAGTATTGGCAGCGGTGTCGGCAGCCGTTACATAAATGGTGCCGTCTGCGCCGATGGCCGGGGAATCCGAATGCTGAAAAGCACCCAAAAAATCTTTGATTTGAATATGCCATTTTTCCGTGCCATCCGGATTGACGGCGTAGAAATTAGCGTCAAAAGAACCAATGTAAATCGTTCCGTCTTCACCAATGGCAGGCGATGCGTAAATGGGGCCGCTGGTATTAAAGGCCCATTTTTGCGTGCCGTTAGGATTGATTGCATACAGATTATTATCGCTACTGCCCACATAAACGGTACCATCGGCGCCGATTGCCGGGGATGATTCCACCGCGCCAATGTCCAGGCCCCATTTTTCGCTGCCATCGGAATTAAAAGCCCTGAATTTTCCATAATTCGAACCCATATAAATGGTACCGTCCGCGGCAATGGCCGGACTGGAATGTTCATTGCTATTGGCAACCAATTTCCAGCGTGTTGAGCCGTCCGGATTAATTCCGTAAAAATTTTGGTTGGTGGTACCGAAAACAATGGTTCCGTCGCTGGCAATAGCCGGGGAGTCATCGATCCATCCGTCGGCCTGTTCGCTTTCCCATTTTTTGCTGCCGTCCGGATTAATAGCGTATAATTTGCCGATGCCAGCCGTGCCGATGTAAATGGTTCCGTCTGCGCCAATGGCCGGCGAGCCGTAAGCGCCGTAACCCATGTCAAATTTCCATTTCTGGCTGCCGTCGGCATTGAGTGCATAGAGAAAATGATCGTTGGAAGCTACATAAATCGTGCCGTCTGAAGCGATGGCCGGCGCTCCGAAAATAAAATCACCGGTGCTAAAGGACCATTTTTTCGTTCCGGCATCCTGGGCAACGCTCAGGCCGGCGAATAAAAATAAAAGAATGAAAGAAAAAAAGTACTTCATAAAATTACTCCTTAAATTATTTTTTTTATCTGTTGTCTGCTCACAGGAAGCGCTAATAAAAAAAGTCATAAGTATCGTTTTGTTAGCTGTTGGCCATTTGTCACTTAATACTTACCACTTACCACTTAATACTTAAATTTATCCCATTTCCTGTTTTCTGTTTTCTAATTTCTATTTATTTAGATAATTAATTTTTTCCAACTCCTGCACACTGTAATCCGTTTTGCCGAAGGGATCGGTTCCTTCCCGAATGATTCGGGCATAAATACCGGGCATATCGTTAATCATCCAGTATTTGCTTTTCTTTTTGCCGTCAACAGCTTCAATAACCGTGCAGTCAAACGTGCCTGCCGGAACCGAAACTTTCTCTACGCCCTTAATACGATAGGGCCAGGGTTCATCTTTGGGGAAGAAGGCGTTGTACCTCCCCATAAGACCACCTTTGTAGTTTTCCGAAAACTGTGACGTGTCGCCATCAACAATATATAAATTAGTAAATTTCACACTGGGTTTCATGGGATCTACATTAAGCGTAGAAAGAATGGAACTGGTATATTTAAGCGTATTAAATTCTTCGACCAACTCCCCGTAAGTGTATTTTAGGGAAGCCACGTTTTTCAAAACCTGAACCATTTTATCAAAATCTCGCCAAGGCAATTTGGAATCGTCCGGCTGTACATCCTCAGGAAAATCTTCTTCCTTAAAGGTTAGCCGTTCGATTTTAGTTGCATCGGCTTTAAGGCGCCGGGCTTTGAGCGTGCGGTCGCTGAGTTTTAGGGTAAAGCTGTCGGCGCTTACATCGTTTAGCACAATTTTCCCGCGCAGCAGATGGGAGAAGCCTATAAAAATAACCGCGTTTTCTTCGGGCATAAACATCCAGGTGCCGCTGGCTTTGTCCGTTTCGCCATTGCCCGATTGAATCAGCGTAAAATCCTGCGGTAATTCGAATTTCAGAAAAGCTGTCGGGTAGTCGGTACCCGCAAGTTTCCAGTTGCCTGCCAGTTTGGAAGTTTTGTTGGTACTGGCAATTTTTTCCGGATGCATGCGGCGGCAAAAATATTTGGCGCCGTCTTTTTCTATGTTAAGTTCTTCAGCGGTGAGTTTCAGAACTTTGGACGAGCCGTTAAAATCCTTATCCATTTTGGATTCCATTATAATTTTGTTGCCTTTTTTCTCATATTTCCATGTGCCGAGTTCCATACCCATTCCTATGAATTTACCGTCTTTCATGAAATCGAAAATCTGGTAAGGATGTCGCGTTTTGCCTTCGGCATCGACTTTGGTCATCAGCCAGCTTCCGGTCAGTTTGGCGGTTTGAGCCTGGGCAGAAGTCGAAAAAAGTAAAAATAATAAAACAATCATTCCTTTGCGCATATACACTCCCTTTTGTTTAGTTTTTAAAATTCTGTGAAATTGGACCTATTGTTTTGAGCCTTATTCTATTGTTTGAATTGGGAAACAGGAGCTTGGAATTGGCAGGGGATACTATTAAGGTTTTAAACGTAAAGCTAATTTAACAGTAGCTGCAGACAAACGTCCAGGCATCATATATTTAAAGTTAAATTAAAAAAGCTCTCGTTTTTATTGAAGCCAAAAGTATTTGCATCCGCATATTGCTTTAACGCGACTAATTCCTAATTCCCGGTACTCATTTAATTTTCTTCCTAACGCACTAATAGCATCTTTCTGGTCTGTACAAAATGTCCCGCCGTCAATCGGTAAAAATAAACGCCGCTGGATAACCGGGAAGCATCGAATGAAATACTGTATTCTCCAGGAGATTGCTTTAGATCGACTAGAGTTGCTACCTTTTGTCCCAACAACTTAAACACGATTAGATTCACCTGACCGGCTAAAGTTACACGATAGCGAATAATTGTAGTAGGGTTAAAGGGATTGGGATAATTTTGCTTCAGCGTTAATTTTTGTGGAATTATTTCTGCGTTTTCTCCGCCAATGCCTGTACTCAAATCCGCATATCTTCCCCCATAGTAGCCCATATCCGCGCGTGCCGTGCCCAAACCGGCCGAGCAATCCAGATAGGTATCCATAGAATCGGGATGGCCGGCGTCAATGGATACAGAGTTAATCCCTGCTCCGCAGGAAGTGGCCATCAAATGATAGTTGATTTCACCGGATTCATCAAAACGGGGATCATCGCTTAAACAGCCCGTGCCAAACCAGCTTTCCGTAACCGCAGAGTCCACAATGGAATAAGTAACCGTCGGCGTTCCGCTATTGATGTAGATTTCCGGTTTATCGTTGCCGAACAAAATACTGTTGATGATTTCCGGATGTGTCGCCGGTCCCATCAACTGCAAAGCGCCGCCGCCGCTGGGGGCTTCGTTATCGGCCATGGTTACATTAACAAAGCGCGCCGCCGCCGGATTGGAAATATCGGAGGTAATGGCCACCGCTCCGGCCAGACCGCCGGAAATATTCTGGTCAAACAGCACGTTGCTCAGGGTGGGCGAACAGCCGTCGATAACCATAGCCCCGCCGCTGTGCGCGCCGTTTTTAGTGAAGCGCAGGCGGTGCAAATAGGGATTGGCATTCTTGATGTACATAGCGCCGCCGCCTTCGGTGTACATCTCTTCCGTGTTCACACCGCCGCGGCCGTTAATCTCGAAATAACAATCTTCGATTTTCGGGCTGGCGTTTTCGATGTAAATGGCTCCGCCCAGGCGGGCCACATTTTTGTAGAAAACAGAATGACGCACAATGACCTTATCCGAATTGTAAATGGCGATGGCCCCGCCGCCCTGGTAGCTCATATCGCGTTTATCGCCGTAATCAAAACGGCAGTTTTCAATCAGCGAAGTGCCCGCGCCGCTTTCGTTTAAATTATTAAAATAGATGCCGCGCCAATCGTTACCCGAAAAAAGAATACGATTGCCGGATAGATCGACCCGCTCGTTTTTGGGCCCTTTGGCGATGAGCACGCCCTCCACCCTGATCTGATAGGGACCTAAGGCGAACACTTTTTGGACGGACTCGGTAATGCACAGGGTGTCACCGGCCGGAATGGTCACATCGCCTTCCAGATAGATTTTGGGACAGCTCCATTCGCCGCTGACTTCACCGGCAAAATGGCAAGGCAATCCGGCGTCGGGATTATCGTTGCTTACGGCGTAAATTCCGGTGTAGGAATCGGCCGCATACACGATGCGGCTGTAAGTCGTTAAGCCGGTAAGATTATTTACGTTGTACGCGCCTTTGAGCTGCGGACTTACCGGATTACTGATATTCAGGAAAATCACTTCGCCCCAGCCGCGGTCGATGTAGGCGTAATTGCCGGAAACCGCCAACTGACTTGCGTTAAAATCGCCGTCCGCTTGCGTGAAGGTTCCGGCCAAAGCGGGCGCTTCGGGATTGGAAATATCAATAATGGTCAAACCGTTATAGCTGTTGGCCGCATACGCGTAATGATCCTGTACACGGATTTGCACATAATAATCCGAATCGGATTGGCGAAAGGTCGCTTTTTTGGCAGGATGCGCGGGATCGGAAACATCGACCACGCTCATGCCCTGATCTTCGCTTGCCGTGTACACGTAATTACCCTGAACCGCTAAATCTTCAATCCAGCCGCTTGTTGTTACTTTTCCTGTTTCATGGACATTGGCAAGATCTGAAAAATCAATGATCAGCACATCCTGATTCATAACCGCATAAAGATGTTTTCCACGGGCCGCAATATCGTAAAAAGAGTTGTCTGTTGACGGATACGTCCACGAAGCCAGTTTCTTAGGCCCGGACGGATCGCTGACGTCAATAAAATAGATTCGGCTTTCGCCGCTCATGTAATCATAGGAATAGACAAAAGCCGTATCACCCTGCACGTAAATTTTGTGTGCTTCTTCATTGTCTCCGCCCAAATCCAGATGACCGGCCGTGTGCGGGCCGGCCGGATTCTGTACGGCAATCACGTCCAGCGTGTTGATCGGTGTGATGCGATATAAATAGTATTTTTGCTGAAATACATCATAGGTCAGCGATGAAGTAGCGTAAAAACCGCCGTCATGCAAAGTGGCCTTATCGGAATTTTCAAAGGTGTAAATACCATGACACTTGGAAGCCACAATTACATAATTCTTAGCGTAGGTCAGTTGCATGGAGGTGGAAACTTCTTTGGAATCGCGGAACGAGGGTGTGCCGCCGTTGTCGGACAGCACATTAACGTTGTAATAATCGGTAGTGTAAACATATTTTCCTTGCGCGATTACGTTTTGACATCCGCCCAGGCCTACGCCGGAATAATTGAGCGCCGTATCTTCTACTGTAAAAAAGAACACGCCGGTCCAGCTATCAGCCACAAACAAAGAATCGTGCTGCCAGAACACGCTGCTGGCCATGGGCGTTTGATTCTGGTAATCATTGGCGTATTTGTTGTAATTGACCCGGTTCAGGAAGTAGAACTGTCCGTTGGCATAGCGCAGCATTTCCAGAGCTTTGCTGCTACTGGCCGCAAACAGCGTATCGTTACGCGCGGTCACGTCGGTGATGTTGCAGTTAGCGTAAACATACGTATCGCCAAATACGATGCTGTCCGGCTGATAGATGTAAGCTTCCATTAAACCGCCGGAACCGGCGGCGATGTACAGACGGCTGCCTGATTTGGCCACGGCTTTGGCTTCGAATGGGTTGTCTTGCCGGTCGAGCACATGAATTAGCTGCGGGTCGGATGAAGCGCTGATATCCACCACGGCCACGCCCTGATAGCCCATGGCCACATAAGCGTACGGCCCGTTGGCGGAAAGCTCGATATCTTTGGGCGCGCCGGGCAAAACCACGCGTCCCAGTTCGGAAATGACGCCGCCGGAACGGATGGTAGCGCACACAAATTCGGAACCGTCGCCAAAATAGACATGACCGTCTTCAGTGGCTGATACGGCAAAGGTCGGTCCTTTGGCCCAGCGCCCCTGCAAGGTGGCGTTTTCGTTATCTGCCTGAACGGCAAAATGTTGCGCCCCTAATTCGTTGCCTGATTTGGTAATAGGTTCGGGCTGCCGATGTCCGGCAAACAGTAAGCCGGCACTCAAAATAAGCGCAGTAAAAAACGTATGTTGAAATAAATGATAAGGCGATATACCGAGGGGAAATCTTTTTTATTGTGTACACTCCTTGTGTGTGTGATAATTTGTTTGAAAATTTAATATCGGAAGATATTTTGAATAGTTTAGTGAAAGAGATCAATGCAAATAAATAAAATCAAATATTAACTGGAATCTGTAATATAATAAATAAAAAAAGAATATTAAGAACAAATTAAGTAAAATATAGGCTTGTTTTTAAATATAAGCGAACAGGATTAAAATATTTTGTTCTTTCTGTAATAGATGCCGGATAAATCGCAATAAATAATAGGGGAATGTCATAAGCGGCTATTTAGTTAAAGTGCCGCAATGACAACCTTTACACCGCCATTGATTAATAATTCTTTGTCACTATCAGAAATTCCGGGATCAGTGATTACTATATGTACTTTCTTCATGGCCGTGATTAAAGCCAGGCTGCGTTTGCCGAATTTGCTGGAATCGGTGACCACGACGACCTCTCGTGATATGTCGATCATAATGCGGTTAAGATGCGCTTCTTCCACATTGGGCGTGGAGATTCCATACTGGGGATCGATACCGTCTACGCCTAAAAAGAGTTTATCACAAAAATAGTTGCGGATGGCGATCTCGGCGGAATGGCCAACCATAGCCAGTGCTTTTTTACGTAGGATACCGCCGGGCATGATGATTTTTATATTGGGAAATTCCGCTAATTGCCGCGCGATATTCAGGGCATTAGTGATAACGGCCAGTTCGCGGAAGTGGCCTTGATTCTTGGCGATTTCCATGGTCGTGCTGCCGGAATCCAGAATGATGGTGTCTCCTTCGTTAATCAGCTCAGCCGCTTTTGCTCCGATGGCCTTCTTTTCTTTAAAACACTTTTTTGCCTTTACATTTAACGCATAATCCACGCCGACGCCCTGAGAGCGAATGGCTCCGGTTACAAACATATCTCTAATTCCTAAAGATTTATACCGACTTATCCAATTTTTTCGATCTTGTTTATACTCATAACGATTTGTATATTTCTTTTACCGGCGCCGGTGATAGTTTTAATGCCGGCTTTGTATCCAAATACTTTCAAGGAACACCCCTCGAAGAATGCCAGCGTTTCGGCAATTTATGCGGCGCATTGAACACAACCGCTGCCGGCGGCACGGCGGCTTTTACCAATTATGATGAAATGCTGCGTTTTGCCAGAGAGCGCTTTAACTGGTAAAAAAACGAAGAAAATAACGACGACTTAACAAAATCAGTATAAAGTGAGAACGGCTTTTATTCCCTGTAACTTAACCGGGTTTTAAAATGAAAACAATTCTTGTAGTAGGAATCCTTCTTATTTTTCAAAACCTTTTTGCGCGTACGATTATTGTGGCCGAATCCGGTGGCGATTACGCCTCTGTGCAATTGGCGTTAAATAACGCTACGGCCGGCGATTCAATTTTAGTCAAAGAAAAATCAACCCCCTACTACGAAAAAATCAATTTTCCCCGCAGCGGAGATGCCGTTAACGGGTACATCACGCTGATGGCCTATCCCGGCGAGCATCCGGTGTTAGATGGCACCGGCGTTTCCAATAACGGCGCCAGCTATACGGACGATGTGGTTTATATGGAAAATATCAGTTATGTGCGTCTGATTGGATTTGAAATTCGCAATATGAACACGCCGGAAGGTTCGGGCGTGCGCGTGTATGGTTCCGGTTCCTATATCGAAATCCGCGACAACGAAATTCATGAAATCCGCGGCGGCGGTGAAAGCGGCGGGGCTATGGGCATTACCATTTACGGTTCCGATGACAATCATTCCATCAATAACATTGCTATTGATAACAATCATATTCACGACTGCGATCCGGCCTGGAGTGAGGCGTTGACCTTAAACGGCAATGTGGAACAGTTTGAAGTAACCCGTAATATTGTGGAAGATGTCAATAATATCGGTATTGATTTTATCGGCGGAGAAGACTGGCTGAGCAGCAAATACGCCCGCAACGGCCGCTGCGCCTGGAATCAGGTTTACCGTGCGAATTCTTCCTATGAAGACGGATACGCCGGCGGTATCTATGTGGACGGCGGACAGAATATTATCATTGAAAATAATATTGTTTCCGGCTGCGATTTAGGCATTGAAGTCGGCGCGGAAAATAACGGCGTGGTGACCAGCGCCATCACCGTGCGCAATAATATCATTTATCAAAACGATAAAGCCGGTCTGGTGTTTGGCGGCTATGATGTTTCCGCCGGACGTACTAAAAATTGCACATTTACCGGCAATTCACTCTATGATAATGATCGCTTGAAAACCGGTCATGGTGAGTTGTGGATTCAATACGCCGAAGACAACGACATCCGCAATAATATCTTTTACGGAAACGATCAGAACATCTTGCTGTATTCGGAAAACGGCAATATCAACAATACCCTGGATTACAATGTGTGGTATACGGAGGCCGGCGCCGGCAGTGCGTTGTGGACATGGAACGGATATGTATACAGCGGTTTTGCCGATTATCGGGCGGGTACGGGACAGGACGGACATTCCCTGTTTGACGATCCCCTTTTTAATGATGCCGCACATGGGGATTTCCATATCAGCGGCCTTTCTCCGGCGGTGGATAGCGGCGATCCGGCTTTTACGGCGGATAGCGCCGAGGTGGATATGGACGGTCAGGCGCGCATTAATGGCAGCCGGGTGGAGATAGGCGCCGACGAAGTGGACGCCACCAGCGCTGCGTGCAGTAAGCCAAATCTGCCACGACGCTTTGCATTACGGGCTTTCCCGAATCCTTTTAATCCACAAACCATGCTGCGTTTCGAAATTGCTCAAAGTGGTGTAGTGCAACTGCACATTTACACTATTTTAGGACAGAGAGTCAGAACACTAATTAACGGTTTCAGGCCGGTAGGCAGCTATTCGCTTATCTGGAATGGCCGCGATGAAAATGGCCGCATTTGTCCGGCAGGTATTTATATGGCGCGTTTACGGCAAAAATCAAAAAATATAGTATTAAAATTGATATTAGTTAAGTAGTTCATTTATTTTAAAGAAAAGGGATTCAATGCTTTGAATCCCTACGGTGGAGATGCCCAATTTCTGGATTAATCAACCCACACAAATAAAATAATTTGTGCGTTTTATCCCCAAATAATCAGAAATCATCAAACCAAACCAAAACGAGAAATCTATGTCTAACGTAACGTCCGTTTTAAAAAGAGGCGCACGCAATTTTGTTCTGTTCCTTTTTGTTTTAATTTTGACAGATAATTTTGACGCGCAGGCGCAGGGTAGCAGCGAAACAATCCGCATATGGAACGGCGCGCAAGATGCACATCTGTTGAATCCCCGAATGGTGGTTTCGGCAGCGCTCGGCGGAAAAACGGTAGCGGCTGAAAAACTACATATTCAGCCAAATGCTGTGCAGGATGCGGTAACTAAGACCACCTTTCGTAAAGGGAAGGGTGATCAACTGCAGGCCGCTTTTACGATACAGGTAAATACTGCGGACGCCCGTTTCTTACTTTTACTGGAACAGAAAAACGGCAAAACAGGCGGCGCTTTTCCGCAGGTGAAAATTTGGCAGAATAAAAAAGAACTTAAAGCGCAAGTGGAAAAACATGATGGCCGCTGGACCTGGTACGCGGTTGATGTACCCACAGGGCAAATCGATTTGCAGATTCATCTCAAGTCCCAGCACAATTCCTGGCAGGGCAGGGCTTCGGGTTGGGTGATTGCCAAATATCTTCCTGGCGGAGAGACGCTTATCTTAAAAACAAAGAAAAAAATAGCGCAGCGCGCCATACCGCCCAAGCCCTGTCCAAGCGGGGCGTTTAGCCGAACTTTTAAATTAGGGGAAATTGAATG
This sequence comes from uncultured Calditrichaceae bacterium, assembly GCA_964536685.1. Lineage (GTDB taxonomy): Bacteria > Calditrichota > Calditrichia > Calditrichales > Calditrichaceae > CAZIBE01. Next base: position 10,380 of record CAZIBE010000018.1, read on the forward strand.
GTAGCTGCGTTAGAAATGAGTTTGCTCTAAAAACCGATTCCATCGCTAAAATTGAGGTTGGACGCCTAATAAAAATAGGCGCTTACAAAACAGTGGAATCGATGGGCGCCCTGTTTAGAGCGGACTCAGAAATAGAGAGCTAAGTTTAGTATTGCAATTAAAATTCTAAAAACAATTGTGCTGGATATGGAAACTCATTTGCATTAAATTTTCAGATTGTTACTTCAAAAGAACCTGTATTTCAAAGACGGCGGCTTTTCATCAGGGGAAAGGAATCGAACATATGAATCTGCAATTCATCGACTGGATATCCATTATCGCTTTTTTTGTGATTTCACTGGCGGTTGGCGTGAGCGTGGCTAAAAAGGCCGGCGCCAATGCGGCGGAATTTTTTGCCTCGGGGCGCAGCATGCCCTGGTGGCTGTTGGGTGTTTCCATGGTGGCCACCACTTTTTCGGCCGATACGCCCAATCTGGTTACCGATTTGGTGCGTCAGCACGGCGTGGCCGGCAACTGGATGTGGTGGGCTTTTCTTTTGACGGGAATGGTCACAGTGTTTATTTATGCCAAGCTGTGGCGCCGTTCAGAAGTGTTGACGGATATCGAATTTTACGAATTACGTTACAGCGGAAAACCGGCGGCATTTTTACGCGGTTTTCGTGCCTTGTACTTAGGCGTTTTTTTTAATGTGATTATCATGGCCACCGTGCTTCTGGCGGCTATTAAAATCGGCGGCGTGATGCTCAATGTGGGGCCGTTTGAAACGGTTCTGGTTACTTCGGTGGTGGTGGTCGTTTACAGCATGCTGGGCGGTTTGCGCGGCGTATTGATTACCGATTTTATCCAGTTTTTCATTGCCATGGCCGGTGCGGTGTATGCCGCGGTTTACGTGGTGAACCTGCCGCAGGTTGGCGGGCTGGCGGCTTTGCTTAGTCATCCGGCGGTGCAGTCAAAAATTTCCATCTTGCCGGATTTCTCCGACACGTCGCTGTTGATTACCGTATTCATCATTCCCATTGCCGTACAATGGTGGAGCGTCTGGTACCCCGGAGCGGAACCGGGCGGCGGCGGTTACATCGCGCAGCGCATGCTGGCCGCCAAAGATGAAAAAAACGCCATGGACGCCACATTGTTCTTTAATCTGGCACACTACGCTTTGCGTCCCTGGCCGTGGATTTTGGTCGCGCTGGCTTCGCTGGTGGTCTTTCCCGATTTACAATCGTTAGGTACGGCGTTTCCCAACATTAGCGCCAATATTTTAAAAAACGATTTGGCTTACTCGGCTATGCTGACCTTTTTACCGGCGGGTATTTTGGGCATCGTTGTGGCCTCGCTGATTGCGGCTGTGATGTCCACTATTTCCACGCATTTAAACTGGGGCGCGTCCTATGTGGTTAACGATTTTTACCAGCGTTTTGTTAAGGAAAATCCCACGGAAAAAGAGTTGGTTTGGTGGGGCAGGATGACCACTTTGGCGCTGATGATTTTAGCGGCGATTTTAGCCCTGTTTTTAAGCAACGCCCTGCAGGCTTTTAACATCATGCTGCAAATCGGCGCCGGAACGGGATTGTTGTTTTTACTGCGCTGGTTCTGGTGGCGCATTAATGCCGCCAGCGAAATTGCCGCTATGATCATTTCTTTTATAGTGGCGCTTTATTTCGAAACGGTACATCTGCGTATCGGTCTGCCGGAACTGTTGGCCTGGCAAAAACTGGTCATCGGCGTGGCTATTACCACGGCCGGCTGGATGCTGGTGGCGGTGTTGGCCAAACCAACCGATCAAAAAACGCTGCTCAATTTTTATCGTAAAGTAACGCCGGGCGGCCCGGGCTGGAAGGCGGTACTGCTTAAGGCGCGGCAATCCGGTGAAAGCGTGGAAGCTTATCTTAGCGAAACGTGGGACATGCCCACCAGTTTATTGGGCGTCTTTTTGGGGTTATTGTTCATTTACAACGCGCTGTTCGGCATTGGCTTTTGGCTGTACGGCAACAGTGTAGGCGCCTCGGTCACCTTGCTGGCTTCCACCATTTCCGGGTTTTTACTTTTTAAGATGTGGCGCCGTTTTAAAGTGCGTTAACTGCGTTAATAAAACCGTTGGGTAATTTGGAGGAAATCCTAAAATGGAACAAAACTGTCCGGTGTGCGGGGAACCATTTTCAAAAAAATGGCTGTGGCTAAGCTCGGTCTCTGCCGAATATGAATGCCCGAATTGTAAAACAAAGTACGAATTTTCTTTTAATCGCTATCTGGCTGCATTATTGAACGGGATTTTAATCGGCGTGCTGATGGTTACGCTGGTGAAAGTATTTCCCCATCAAGTGTGGACGTATGTGATCTTCTTGCCGGCGGCCTTGCTGATTGGTTCTATCGTCTTCTGGTTGTTTCCCAATCAGATAAAAAAAGTTTAGTGAAGCTTATATAGACATACATTTGTTCTATTTAGAATTGATGATTTTATTGTATTGAGATTGGAATTCAAAAAATCAGAACCGGGAACCCGGAACTAAAACGAATTAAAGACGATTTTCCATCAAAAATCTTATACTAAATCAAATTTCAGTTCCTAATTCCCAGTTCCTAATGAGTACCGGATTAAACCGTTGATTTAATAATATGAACAAAAATCTCTCACAAACCGGCCCAACCTTACTCGTCCTGGCCGCCGGTCTGGGCAGTCGCTACGGCGGATCAAAACAATTGGACGGCGTGGGTCCGCACGGCGAAACGTTAATGGACTATTCACTGTTCGATGCCCTGAAGGCCGGATTTAAACGGGTCGTTTTTGTGATTCGTCCCGACATGGAACAGGATTTTCTGAAATTGGTGGCTGCCAAATTCGCTCATAAAATCGAAATAGATTTAGCCTTTCAGCGTCTAAATGATCTGCCGCGGGGATTATCTGTTCCCAAAAACAGAACAAAGCCCTGGGGTACGGCCCATGCCGTATCAGCGGCGCGGCAACACGTCAATACGCCCTTTGCCGTGATCAACGCCGATGATTTTTACGGCGCGCAATCCTTTCAAAAACTTTCCGCTTTTTTACATACTGCGGACGCCGGGCTGAAACCGCGTTTTGCCATAGTCGGCTATCGCCTGAAAAACACGCTGTCCGCTTCCGGGCCGGTGTCGCGCGCCGTATGCGAAACGGATGTGCAGGGAAATATTCTGCGCCTGACCGAGCGTAGGAACATTCTCGAAAAAAACGGACGGATTGTTTTTTTAGACGAGTACGGCGGCGAACAGGCGCTGCCGGCCGATAGTTACGTTTCCATGAACATGATGGGATTTACACCTGTGGTATTCGAATATTTTCAAGAATATCTTGTGGAATTTTTAGCGCGTCATGGTGATGATCCGTCCGCTGAATTTTTACTGCCGGATGCGCTAAACCGCATGATTGCCTCGGATAAGGCCGAAGTGCGGTTGCTAACGACAAACGCCGGGTGGTTTGGCGTAACCTATAAAGAAGATAAGCGAGTGGTGATGGCTAAAATTCGCCAATTAATTGCCAGCGACGTCTATCCGGAAAAGCTGTGGGACTGAACGGTGTTGTCAGAGAGCAAACAATTAAAAAATATCGTCCGGCAATTTGATATTTGCGGACAAGCGACGGTAATCCAGCCTTACGGCAACGGTCACATCAACACGACATATCTTGTAAAAACAACACCGGTGGATTGCCCGGATTATGTGTTGCAAAAGATCAATCGTCATGTTTTTAATAATATTCCGGCGCTGATGCGCAATATTCAGCTTGTAACCGAACATCTTCGGAACAAACTGCGGCAAAATTCCAACGCCGATCCCCGGCGCGAAGTGCTTACCGTAATTCTCACGCAAAGCGGCGCGTTGTTTTACTGCGACGAGGCCGGCGATTACTGGCGGATGTATTTAAATATTTCCGACAGCGTTAGTTTTGATATGGTGGAAAATGAACAAATGGCTCTCCGCGGCGGACAGGCCTTCGGCCGCTTTTTAGCGCTGCTGGCGGATTTACCGGCGTCGGAGCTGTATACCACAATTCCGGAATTCCATGATTTAGACCGCCGTTTGCAGAATTTTTACAACGCCGTCAAAAAAGATTCGGCCGGACGCGTGAATAAGGCGCAAAAAGAAATTGCCTTTATCACAGAGCGCGCCGAACGGATGCAGGTAATTAATCACCTGGCCGCTCAGGGCCGCATTCCGCAACGGATCACACACAACGACACAAAGTTCAATAATATTTTATTTGATCGCCAAAAGCGCGCGCTGTGCGTTATCGATCTGGATACGGTGATGCCCGGTCTGATTCATTTTGATTTTGGAGATGCCATTCGCACCTGCGCCAATACGGCCGCCGAGGACGAAGCGGATTTGTCCGGTGTGCGTATGGATATTGACCTGTTCCGCTCCTATGCCCGCGGATTTTTATTGGAAACGGCGTTCATGCTCAATCAAACGGAAATCGATCAGCTGGCGTTTAGCGCCAAACTGATGACCTTTATCATCGGGCTGCGTTTTCTTACCGATTATCTGGAAGACGACCGCTATTACCGTATTCATTACAAAGAGCACAATCTGGTGCGCGCCCGGACCCAGTTTCAATTGTTACGCAGCATGGAAGAACAGTACGACTCCATGCGCCGCATTATCGAAGAAGAGGCGCATGAGGCAACGTCCCGATAAGTCTTCAAATTGATGAGAATAATTTAAATGAGTTCCCCTTTTCGGGAAGGTCGTAAAGGGACTGACACAACAGCATTATGCTATACATCACTTGTCATTCCCACGAAAGTGGGAATCCATAAGAATACTGCTATGATCTGGATGCCCGGTCAAGCCGGGCATGACATATAGAATATATTTCCTACCTGCCAAGGAGTTTGTCGATTAAATCCGGCCGGTTCAACTGTTGCAGCTTTTCTTTGATCCAGCGCCGGTTCTCTTTTTTGTACCAAAAGAAAAAACGGTTTTGCTCGCTTTTTTCCTTAATAGATCGCGCTACAGGTACACGTTCCAGAGTATAAGGATGGTAACCGGAATAGTAAATCACCGTGGCCACGGTCATGGGCGTGGGCGTAAAATCCTGCACCTGTTCCAGCCGGAAACCCAGCGCTTTGGTTTCGGCGGCCAGCTCGGCCATGTCTTCGGGGGTGCTGCCCGGATGGCTGGAAATAAAATAAGGAATGATCTGCTGTTGCAGGCCGGCTTTGCGGTTAATCCGATCAAACTTACTTTTGAAAGCATAGAAAAACTTAAACGACGGTTTGCGCATAATTTTAAGCACACGGTCGGAAGTATGCTCCGGCGCCACTTTCAACCTACCGGAAACATGGTGCCGGGTAAGTTCTTCAATATATTCCGTACAGCCGTTTTGTTCATCCTCCTTTTTACCTTTGGTAATCAGCATATCATAACGAATGCCGCTGGTGACGAAAGCCTTTTTTACGCCGGGCAGGGCGGCCACGCTGCGGTAAATATTGCTTAACGGCTTGTGGCTGGTATCCAGATTAAAACACACGCCGGGGAAAATACAGGAGGCGCGCAGGCATTGTGCGCAAATGGATAAATCCTTGCCCTGCATTTGGTACATATTGGCCGACGGTCCGCCCAAATCGCTGATGTAACCCTTAAAATCAGGCATCTGCGTAATAGCCTGAGCTTCCTTTAAAATTGATTTTTGCGAACGGCTGGCAATGAATTTACCCTGATGCGCCGAGATGGTGCAAAAACTGCATCCGCCAAAACAGCCACGGTGCAGGTTGATGGAATGGCGGATCATTACATAAGCCGGAATTGCCCCCCGTTTGGCATATTTGGGATGGGGCAGGCGCGTATAGGGCAAATCAAAGGCGTAATCAATTTCCGATGCGCTCATGGCGGGAAAGGGCGGATTGACCACTACTTTTTGCTGTCCGCTTGTTTGTACGAGAACGGTATCAGGATTGAGCTTATTGGATTCTTTTTCGATGAATTTAAAATTAGCGGCAAAAGCCTTTTTATCCTTAAGACAGGTTCCGTAAGAAGTCAGTTTTAGTGTTTGCCAGGCCTTGTTTTTGGGCAATGGGGCTTCGGGAGGCAGGGCAAAAGTAGTTTGCGGGATGGTTTTTAAAGAAGAAAAAGGCACGCCCCGTTTGAGCAATTTTAGCAACTGACGCAAGGGCTGCTCTCCCATGCCGTAAATGAGCAAGTCCGCGCCGCTTTCTGCTAATATCGAGGGTTTCAGCCGGTCTGACCAGTAGTCGTAATGCGTCAGTCTCCGCAGAGAAGCTTCCACGCCGCCTATGACCACAGGCACGTTGGGATACAGACTTTTTAGAATTTTACTATAGACTATGGTTGCGTAATCGGGACGGAAACCGCGCTGTCCGCCGGGCGTGTAAGCGTCGTTGGAACGCCGCCGTTTATGCGCTGTGTAGTGATTGACCATGGAATCCATCACACCGGAAGTCACGCCGAAAAACAGTTTTGGCGCGCCGAATTTTTTAAAATCCCTTAAATCATCTTGCCAGTTGGGTTGGGGAACAAGGGCTACACGCAGGCCTTCGGCCTCGATGATACGCCCGATGACCGCCGGACCAAAGGCCGGATGATCCACATAAGCGTCGCCGGAAATGAGCACTACATCTACTTCATCCCAGCCGCGCAGGCGGGCCTCTTTGACGGTTGTGGGCAGCCAGTCGGATAATGTGTAAGTTGAGTTTTGGGTCATATATCTCTTTTTAGTTGTCAATGAATTGCAGTGAATGTAACGGATTTGGCGACGGATCGCAAAGGAAGAAGAAATAATACGGGCAGGCAGAAAGAATAATAGTTAATTAAAAACAGATATGGATCAGTTTTTCTCGTCCAGCGTTTGGCGCACAATTTGTAGCAGGGATTGTGGTTCAAAAGGCTTCTGTAGAAAAATAACACCTTTGGGCAAAACGCCGTATCGGGTGATGGCTTCGTCAGTGTAACCGGAAATGAAAATTGTCTTAATATTGGGCAAAAGTGTTTGAACTTGCTCGGCGACTTCTTTACCGCCCATCTGTGGCATAATTACATCGGTAAGCAATAGATGGATGGGACGCTTATATTCTGCGATAAGCTCCAGACACTGTACACCGTTTTCGGCCGGAATTAAATTATAGCCGTTTTGTTCCAGAATTTCTACCGCCAATTGCCGCACGCTGTTTTCATCTTCAACGATAAGAATGGTTTCCGTTCCTTGTAAATTTTCTTCTTTTATTGATTTGCTTATAGTAGCTCTACCATCATCGTGGATAACTTGCGGCAGATAAATTTTGAACGTAGTGCCCACATTAAGTTCACTGTATGCCCAGATATAGCCGTGGCTTTGCTTAACGATTCCATAGACGGTTGATAATCCCAAACCGGTACCTTTACCTTGTTCCTTCGTTGTAAAAAAGGGTTCGAAAATTTTAGATAAGATTTTTTTATCCATACCAATCCCGTTATCAGTGATAACCAGCAAAGTGTAGCGGCCCTTTTTAACATTAAGATGTGAAACGGCATAATCGCCGTTCATTTGGAAGTTAGCCGTTTCGATTAATAGCTTGCCGCCGTGCGGCATGGCATCGCGGGCATTGACGATGAGATTCAATATAATCTGGTCAATTTGGCCGGAATCGGCCTTAATAAGCCCCAAATTATTTTCAAGCTTTAATTCCAGCTGAATATCTTCGCCAATCAGGCGTTTAAGCATTTTTTCCATATTACGTAAATGCAGATTTAAATCCATTATCTTCGGTTGAATAACCTGCTTACGGCTGAAGGCCAGTAACTGTTGGGTCAATTCGCCGGCCCGCCACCCAGCCTGGGCAATTTGTCGGATTTGCCGGGATAACTCATCATCTTTTTGAAGTTTAGCCAGGGCGAGCGAGCTGTATCCGTTGATTATAGTTAGCAGATTGTTAAAATCATGGGCTATCCCACCGGCCAGCCGTCCGATACTTTCCATCTTTTGTGCCTGATGGAGTTGCTCGGATAATTGCTTTCTTGCTGTAATATCGACTTTTTTAGCTATGTAGTAGATGATTCTTCCTGATTCATCGAAAACCGGGCTAATAGTCGCTTCTTCCCAGAAAAGTTCGCCGTTCTTTTTTCTGTTGTGAAATTCTCCATGCCACACAGAGCCGCCGCTGATAGTGTCCCATAATTCCTTGTAAAATTCCGCAGGATGCTCATCCGATTTTAAAATATGCGGATTTTTCCCGATGACCTCTTTTACAGAATAACCGGTTATCTCGCAAAATTTTGGGTTAACATATTGAATCTCGCCCTCCGGATTGGTAAGTATTACTGAAAGCGGGCTTTGCTCTAAGGAGATGGACAAAATACGCATCTGGTTTTCCGCCAGCCTCTGGGCGGTAATATCGCTTGCGGATATGAATACGCGATCATACGTATCTTCATGTCCGGCCAGTACATTCCATTTTAGGTGAACATAACGTTCGGCTTTTTGCAACGTATATATCTTTAAGTCATATTCTCCGGAACGTTGCCTCTCGCTTATGCTTAACAGGGCTTCTTGTAAGGCCGGGGACGTTTTTATGTCATAAATTGTCGTCAAATGTTCCGCTACTTCCTGCTTGGAGTTTGCCTGGACTATTTGGATAGCGGCCGTATTCATATTGATTAATCGGATGCCTTCGGCAACTTTTATCCATTCTTTGGGATTTTTGCGAAAATATTCAGGAAGATCGTTTATGCCCTGATTGCGTAACTGAGTGATTAATTCAATCCAGAAGGATAAATCAGCTTCTAATAAACCGATGGGAGATTCGTTAAACAGGTTGCGGTAGCGCTCTTCGCTGGACTGTAATTGCACATGAGCAGCCATTAAATCGCTGACGTCGCGCATTGCTTTGATGACATGCGTTACTTCTCCCTCTTCAGTTTTTAAGGGAGAAAACAGAATATCCACATGCACCGCGGAACCGTCTTTTTGACGATGAACATGTTGTACGTTTTGCGACCGACCTGTTTCAAAAACATGCTGTAGCGCACAGACTTCGCCCATTTGGTGGCAGGGTTTGTCTAAACGATGAGAAATTTCGTAACACTTGTGGCCAATGACCTCATCATAAGAGTAATCCAGAGTCTTCAGGTGATGTTTGTTGATATCGACAATATTATATTCCCGATCGATGACGAAAATATCTTCGTGCATGTGTGTTAAAATAGAACGGTAGTATTTCTCCTTATTAATGATCTGTTGCTCGCGGTGAACGATCTCGCTGATATCGACAATGATGCCCTGATAGCCAAGTACTTCTCCGGTTGTATTACGTTTAATGTACGTACGGTCGACAACCCATTTGATTTGGCCGTCTTTTGTTATGATGCGATAGCGTTTATGTATGAATGTGCTGGCGGATTTTCTGTCGCTGTAATAGTGTACTTCATTTTTTACCTTGGGGAGGTCATCGGGATGAATAATCTGTTCGTATAACAGGCTGCCTGAAGTAAATTCCTGAGAGTCGTAGCCAAATAAATTTCGTACGTTTGCTGAAACATACTCTACCGGCCAGCCGGGTCGGTTTTGCCAGACAAAAGCAACGGCCGTGCTGGTGCTGATGATATCCTGCATGAGCTGCTGTTCGGTAATATCCGTACCCATACTGAGAACGCTGGCAATATTTCCATCCTCGTCATAAAGATAGGCGTTATGCCATGCCATATTTAACATCCGGCCATCTTTGGTAAGCAGCGGATTTTGATAGCGTTCCAGGCCCTTCATCTTTCCTGTGATAATATCGGTAAAAACGCTGCGCACTTCCACACGGAATGACTCGGGGATAAAATGGTCAAACCAGATTTTATCGATTATTTCTGCTTGTGAATAGCCTAAGATGTCACAACCGCGCTGATTAATTTTCTTAACCCGTCCTTTTTTGTCCAATACAACGACGAGCATAGGGGCAAGGTCAAACAACGTTTGTGAAAGATTTGGCGCTAAATCGGAAGGCTTGGAAATTGAGTTGCTATCTTTCCTATTTATGGAGCTATCTTTATTTTCTGCTTCCTTGGAAAGCATACATGACCCTCCTGTTTAGGGTTAGATACGCACGGCTATATATATCGTTCATTTTTCCCCAAGATAAGTGTTCTGAACAAATTTTTCACGGAAGAGGAAATCTTATCTACCAGAAAAAGGCGGAGAAAGGTAATTTATATTGCCAACCGTAGAGCTGGTTACAAACGGCGGGATATCTGGAAGTGCAAAATAAACGTTCAGGGGTCCCGTTATTTTGGATACTCGGTTTTAATATCAGTCGGTAGCTCACGCCTAAAGACGGACCTGTCTACCGGCCTGATCCCGGGACACTGATAGATCAACATTTTCAACTCGCTCCGGATTTATTCATTTAATCTTATTAATAATTCCCCCGCTCTAAATATTGATTGACAATGTATTGAATTAACCGGAAGCAGCTAAAAGAAAGTTTAATTAAGGAATATACTCGTCGTCCTCAAAATCTTCCCAGTCATCATAATCGTAGTCATCATCGTCATCGTCGTAAGAAAGCATATTGTTGATTTTCATCTGAACGTCGTTCAACATTAAAAAAAGTTTGTCTGTCGGCAATCCTGTGAAATCGCGCTTGTCCAATTCGCTGCGTAAGCGGGAGTAGAGTTCGCTTAGATAGCGCAAACGCTGGTGGTAAGTTAATTGATGCGCCCTGAGTAAATGATCGGTTTCTTCGGCAAGTATTTTGCCGACTTCCGGCGAAAGCGATATTCGCCACTCTTTCAGTGTCTCTTCGGATATGCCGGTTTCACTGGCAATCTCACTAATGGTCTTGTTTTCCAGATAGTAAGAACGGATAAAATGGTTTTGCTTATCGTTTAAGAGCATTGTTTTCTCCTTAGTTCTTTTCCCTGAAACATAGGATTTCAAGAGAAATAAATCAAGAAATAAATTGAAAAACCATTGAGCGCATTTTCCCCTTACTGAACTTAGTATGAGTTTTTTTCATTAATTTTTCAATGTAACCGACCTTTAGTGGTTTGGTAAAGATTAGAAGTTATTCCTTTCCAATATTTCCTTTTCCTGCAGCCAGTGTTCCAGCCGTTTTTCCCAGAGCCGGCTTTCTTCATTATTCCTTTTATGTGCCCCGTTCAGTAAAACAGTTGTTTTCTTAATCATTTCCTGCAGCAGAGCCAAGCGTAATTCTGCTGGCGTACTGTCGTCTTTCAGCTGTTTTTCCATAGCCTTTAAGCGAAAACGATCCATACCCCAATATTTGTGCGAAAGCTGATCGGCATGTCCGCCGTATTTGATGATTCCGAAACGCTTGTCTAATCCCACCGGATACTTCCGTGAGATACGCAGCCACAGGTCGTAATCTTCACAGACAGGCAAGGATTCGTCAAACATCCCCACGTTATCGAGCAGGCTGCGATGTATGACCACTGCCGAAGGAGAGACCAAACACAAGGCCAGCGACGGTTTGAAAATCCATCCCTGTGGTTTTTTATGCTTTTGTCGCGGGTTAACGCGTCTGCCGTTACGTATCCAGATTTCCTCGGTCTGGAAAATTAAATAGTCGGGATGCTGCTGATGAAATTCCACAGCCATTTTCAACTTATGGGGCAGCCACTCGTCGTCGCTGTCTAAAAAAGCCAGCCAGTCGCCGGAAGCAGCTTGTATGCCGGCGTTACGCGCCGAAGAAACACCGCAATTTTCCGGCAGCGCAATCAAACGGATTTTTTCCGCGTACTGTTGCAACACATAGGGAGTGTCATCGGTGGAAGCATCATCTACCACAATAATTTCATGGGCGGAATAACTCTGTGCTAAAACCGAATCGATGGCCCTGCGGATAGCCGCCGCACGGTTGTAGACCGGAATGATTACTGATATTTTCATTTGCAACAGTGCGCTCCTGATATTTTTTTAATCCGGCTGGGCGAATATTTCCAGTACAGGATTTATGCGCTTAAAAAGCTGCACGGCCAGAACGCGATAGTTTTTTAAAAATTGTTCTTTACCGTCGTTGCCGGCGTCATCCGAAACCATTTTAAAACAATAAAAGGGAATCTGATGTTGCCGCGCAATTCTTGCCAGCTCATAGGCCTCCATGTCCACCAGGTCGGCGCCAAAGCGTAGGTGTAGCGTCGCGCGTTCCGTATCGGATAATACGGCTTTGCCGGCGGTTAATAAAGAACAGCTTTGCATAGCAACGGGTGGCAGTGCAGGCATCTGAACCGTTCCATCTAGGATGCTGTGAATTTTATTAATAAAGAACAACCGGCCGGGAGCAATTTCGGGACTCAGACTGCCGGCAAATCCAATATTAATCAACAGGTGCGGATGATATCTTTTCATGTACCAGGTTAAAACCTTTGCGGCCTGTTCCAATCCGACGCCGCTGCGCAGGAAATACCATCTCCCAGGTGTTTGGTACAGAGAACCGCCTTCGATGAGCGTTTTTTCGGCAACGGAATAGTGATCCAAAAAAGGCGCGATTTCTGCTTTTAAGGCGCTGACGATTGTAATCATATGCAAACTTAGAAGACTGCCCGATGAATGTCAAGTATGCTTATCCATAAAAAAACGGCCACATTGTTGTGGCCGTTGAGGTGTAATGTATGTGGTGGATATTGAGGGCTTATTTAATAAGCAGATTGAAAACGCCGGCCAGCCGGGGCCGCGCTTTTTTGGTATAGAATCTGATTGTCTGCAACAAAAATTCCCTGATTACATCAAACAACATGTAGATAAAGGGAATGGCCAGAAAAATAAATACAGCAGCCTGAAAAAATGTCTTCATCGTTTCTTCCTCCGTTGACTTTACATTACATTACGCAGGCTATAGCCGAAGGTTGCAGAAAAATTTATTTTTTGGAAAAAAATTCTATTTTTTCCTGTAAGATATCCGCGAACGGTTGGAGTACATCAAAATAATACAGATCATTTAAAAATTGACGGCGGGTAAGGGCTTGCCCTTTTAGTTGCTCTAATAAGTTAAAAAAATCTCGCTGATAGGCCAGTTCCTTTGTATATTTGTCTTTGAAGTCAGACAGATAGTTAACGGTGGATTTTTTCACGCCCGGGCAATCCGGCGCAGGGGGCACGAAGATATAGGTTTCTTCGTTGGTTTTAAAATCCAGCACACGTCCCAAAGGCGCCATGTGGCAGATGAGAGGTTTGTGGTCGGGGTGTAAACGGCAGGAAGTAATCAGCGTTGATCCGGTGAAATCATTTTCCAGAAAAGGACAAAACACGAACGGCTTTCTTTTAAATCGAATACGCGGCACATACACCTGATGATCTTCTTTAACCAAAATTACCGTGCCGGAGTTGAACAGCGCAGCGGTATGCGTGTAGCCAAAATAGCCGGCTAAACGGTACAGATCATATAAATTAAGATGCACTTTTTGCTCTCCGGTGCAGCAGTTTCCGCAACGGATACAGGCAAAATGGTAGGTGTCTGTGACTTCAGGAAATTTATGACTATCCATTTTCTAGGGTTTTAACGCTTTCAATTCGATAATGCGGTCAGCCGGACATTGTAATGATTATTTTACTCGCTAATCTTAATGAGCCGTTTTACTCCCTTGGGGTTGCACCGTTTTTTTGTTCAGGCAAAACGGGGAGAATTTGAATGATTTAGTAGAAAATTGCAAATGTGTTTTTGATAAAAGTGTAAGAGAATTTATTTTTAGTGATAAAATTTGCGATTAAACACGTTTTTTATCTGCTATATTTTGTATATAATTTTTTGTATATAATTTAAAGATGAAATAATAAGGATAAAACCATGGCGCTCCTCGACGATGTTCATGATATCGACAAAGTAAAACACAATCAGATTTTAAAGCTGGTTACCAGTAGTTTTTACAAGGAACTGGTCAATTACGGTGTGAATGACAGCGATATTGTCACCGTATCCGTAAATCTGTTAGACTATGTCACTAAAAAGAAAGGGCCTTCGGAAAACGGCGCGGAAAACTATAGTAAGGTTATGGCTCTTAGCGATATTAAAGATGCCTGGGCCGACAAAAGGGAACTCTCTTTAAAAAATGTGGCCATTGCTCCTCTGCGGGTAGAAGATATTGCAGTCGTTAAAAGCTGGCTTGATTTTCCGGAGATCAATCAAACCTTCATCCGGTTTTTCCCCAAAGATGAAGCCGGTCTTACAGAATATCTCATCGAAGATGCAGAAAAAGCTTATTTCAGAATCGGCTATGAGGACAAGGACATCGTTGGTATTATCGGCGCGGAAAATATGAACGGAAACTCTTTGAAATTGGAAATGAAGAAATTAGTGGGTTGCCGTGAACAGCGCGGTAAGGGCATCGGTAAACTGGCCACCTTTTTGTTTTTGTACTACACCTTCGAAATTTTAAAATACAACAAAGTGTATATACACTCCCTGGATACCAATATTAAAAACATCAACCTGAACAGCAAATTCGGTTTTGAACTGGAAGGCATCCTGTTCGCCGAGGTTCGCGTCGATGATAGTTTCCGCGATGTCCTGCGCATGAGTTTGATCCGTGAAATTTGGGAAGATATTTTTCACAACACCGTTTAAATCCCATCCAGATGGGTTTTATTCCCCGACCCTTGGGTCGTTATACTTATTCAAATCCATTTGGATACCCCGTTGCTTGTACCAAAAGGCGCCCCTTTCGGGGCGGCGGGGTTGTTCATTCAAAAAAGGTAATATTTTATCTTTTATTTTGCGGTTTTCCATATTATATTAGTTCACAAACTAAACAAACTTACTAACTCATGCAGTTTGCTCATCCGTGCTCCACAAAAATAGCGGAGGTGTTATGCGCATTTTAATTCATAATGATTATCAACGGCTTAGTAAATGGGTGGCTCATTATGTGGCGGCTAAGATCAACAAAGCAAAGCCTTCGCCGCAAAAGCCCTATGTTTTAGGACTGCCCACCGGGTCTTCGCCCATTGGTACATACAAAGAGTTGGTTAATCTGTATAAAGCGGGAAAAGTTTCCTTCCGTAATGTGGTCACGTTTAATATGGATGAATATGTCGGTCTGCCCGAAGACCATCCACAAAGTTATCACTATTTTATGCACTACCATCTATTTAATCATATCGATATTCAGGCTAAGAATGTGCATATCTTAGATGGCAACTCCAGCGATTTAGAGAAAGAATGCCGGCAATATGAGGAGCAAATCAAAGCCGTGGGCGGCATTGATTTGTTTTTAGGAGGAATTGGTCCCGATGGACACATTGCCTTTAACGAACCGGGTTCGTCGCTTTCCTCACGCACACGCATTAAAACGCTCACCTACGATACGCGCGTAGCCAATGCCCGTTTTTTCGGCGGCGATATCGACAAAGTGCCGCGTACGGCTTTAACCGTTGGGGTGGGCACGGTAATGGATGCCCGCGAACTGTTGATCATCATCAGTGGATACAGCAAAGCGCGCGCCCTGCAAAAAGTAGTGGAAGAGGGCGTGAATCACATGTGGACAGTTTCCATGCTGCAATTACACCAGCACGGTATGATCGTTTGCGATGACGATTCGACTATGGAGCTGAAAGTGGGCACGGTTAGATATTTCAAGGATATCGAAAAAGAAACGCTGGAAAACTTACCGGCAGTGTAATTATTAAAAAGAATAGCCGCTTTAAACGGCTATTCTTTTATTCACCAATGATCTTAACCAAAACGCGTTTACGTCGCCGGCCATCAAACTCACCATAGTAAATTTGTTCCCATGGACCAAAATCCAGCCGGCCATCGGTAATGGCTGCCACCACTTCGCGGCCCATGACTTGCCGTTTTAAATGGGCGTCGCCGTTGTCTTCGCCGGTGCGGTTGTGGCGGTAACGGGAGATGGGTTCGTGCGGCGCCAGTCCTTCCAGCCAGTCGTCATAATCCTGCAATAAACCGCTTTCAGCGTCGTTGATGTACACGCTGGCGGTGATATGCATGGCGTTCACTAAACACAGGCCTTCCTTAATGCCCGATTCCCGTAAGCATGCTTCCACTTCGGAAGTGATGTTGATATAATCGCGGCGGTGCGGCGTATTGAACCACAATTCTTTGCGATAGGATTTCATACTATTTCTCTCCTAAATATTTTCGGTGGTTTTTCTCAGTTCAATAGAACGCTGCTGGAATTCATCCATAGTCATTACTTTCAAAAATACAAGTCCGCGCGTGGAGCGGATGCGCGAATCGGTATTCTGGTAAAAATAATCGCGGCCTAACAGGGTTTTCATTTTTTGGTACTGAGCCACCTGGATTTTTTGCGCCAGCCCGGAAAAAGGGCCGTCGTATTCGTAACTGGGGAAGGAAGCTTCTTTTTGCGAACCAAAGGCATTCCTGAAGGCATGGTCCAGAATGGCGCGCGTATTGTGCGTAACCGGAACAAAATGTGTGGCTTCCACCGGATGGAATCGGTACCAGACATTGCGATAGCCCCAAATTTCGATATCGTTGCGTCCGGTTTCTTCGCGGTACAATCGTAACGCAGTAGAAACGGCCTGCAGCACTTTATAGTGCGTGTCAGGGCCGCTGCCCTCGGGATCGAAAGCCACCGTAATGACGTCCGGTCTGGTGCGGCGGATGGTTTCCAGCACCGGAATCACATCGCGATCCATGGTCGGTTCTTCTGTAAAAATATCGCCTTTGTAGAATCCCAGACGAGAATGGATGACGGACTCGCAACGAAATCCGAAGTAACCCCACAAAATATCGGCCTCCCATTCCCGTGTCATGCCTTTGAGCTGCTGGATGTAAGGTAAATCTTTTTTGCCGGGATACTGCGTCTTGAAATAATTGATCAACTCTGACAAGCGGTTTTGCAGATTTTCGAAGGAATCTTCTTCATAGATTTCCACCAAATTGCGTAACAACCTGCGCACCGAACCTTCGTCCATATCTTCCTGATTATTGGCGGCCACACCGTCGAGGTATTGGAAGACATCGCGGTTTCTAAAGGTGCTGTTAGCCGGATCAAAATAGTTTTCATCTACCAGCTCTTTGAAGTCGGGTAATTTAAGAAAATTTTCGGCTGTTTGCAGTAAATGCAGCATATATTTATTAGTGACAGCGTTGAATCCGCTGGTCAGATAGTTAAAATAGTGGCGGTTGCTGCTTTCACGCATCAGGCGCACTAAATAAGGCAAATAGCCCAACATAATGTCGTCATGATGGGGCGCCGTGTGCAAAAAGGTTTTATTCTTTGGGATTTGCAACGTACGTGTAATGCGCTGAATGTATTCATCCTGCAATTCAGCCAAAAGCGTTTTATAATTGTCGCCTTCTCGTTCCAGCAGAATTTTGCTGGAGCGGATAGAGCGTAAATCGCTTTTAGTCAGTTCCTGCAGCCCTTTACCTTTTTCCAATGCCAAATCGGTTAATATTTGATATTTGTCCTGCCGGGTAATCTCGGCGGCATTTTTTATCTGCA
Organism: uncultured Calditrichaceae bacterium; assembly: GCA_964536685.1. Lineage (GTDB taxonomy): Bacteria > Calditrichota > Calditrichia > Calditrichales > Calditrichaceae > CAZIBE01. Next base: position 27,777 of record CAZIBE010000018.1, read on the forward strand.
GATAACGCCGTTCGTTTAACAGTTTCGCGGCGCCTTTGGTAATGATAAAACGGGCGTTGGGTAAATCCTGCAACACCGAGGCCGGCACCAGATTGCTCTTAGAAGATTGAATGGCGTCTTTAATCACCTTGGCCTTGGCTTCGCCGGCGGCGATGATAATGGCCGTGGTTTGCGGATTGGTAACGATGGTCTGTAAACCGATAGTAATGACCAGCCGGTTGCGGGAAATCTCGATGCCGCCCAAATCACCGGCAGCCGCGGCCTGGGTTTCGTAATTGGTGGGAGTGAGGCGTGTGGTTGCAAAGTGATCCGAGCCGCGCACATTAAAACCGATATGCCCGTCCGGACCGATACCGCCAAGGAAAAATCCGATGCCGCCCAACTGGCGGATTCTGTTCTCATAATCCGTACAGAACTGATCGACGGCTTCTAAAACATGTTTTTGTTTTGCCTCTAAGGCGCTGCGGGGATATTGCGTCCGCAGGGACAAATCCACAATATGTTCCGGCCAGATATCATCGAGCGTGTACGGATGTTCGATACCGATCTCATTGGGATTAATAAGCATGGCTTTGGCCGGGTCTAAACCGAAATCTTTGATATAAAATTTATTTACATAATAATGGAAACTATTGTGCTGGTAAGAATTAATGGGATAAAACTCGTCGATCTGGATGAAATGAAAACTTTTCATTTCGGGTTTATGCGCCGGGTCGACGCCAAACTCTTCGAGGAGTTTTTGCGTTTTTTTATCCTGCCAATTATTTAACAAGCGGCTGACCCATTTGATAAAATGTTCGGGCGTTTTGCCAGTGGGTAAGGAAATGGTCCAGCCTTCGTTTTGCTGCGCCCATTCCAAAAAACGCATGGCCGTCAATTGTCCCAAGGACGGAAAATTATCTACAATAATAGTGCCTATTTTTTCGGTCGGGGGATATTGTAACGCATAGCCGCTTTTTTGCAAAGCAATTTCTTCGACCTTTGATTTAATTTTCTTACTCTTTTTGTTAACCATCTTAACAAACCTTTGCTGAATATATAGTTTATTTTGTTATGAAATGGCAAATTTATTAAATAAAAACATGTTAAACAATTAAATATTTGTTAGAATATTGTCTGAAGATTGACTGAAAAAACAGCATCGGAAGCCTGAAAACAGGCATCCGGGTGTTTTTTTTACTTGCATTTAATAAGAATGATTTGGATATTTGTAAAGCTAAATCAATCTAATCACACGACTCACTTGTAAAGGAGGATTTATATTTATGACTAAGCAAGATTTGATCGCCAAAATGGCAGCAGATGCCAACATCTCCAAAAAAGCCGCTGAAGATGCCTTGGGCGCTTTTATCGCGGGCATTAAAGAGAGCCTGGGCAAAGGCGAAAGCGTAACGCTGGTTGGCTTTGGTACCTTTGGCGTTTCCAAACGCGCTGCCCGTAAAGGCCGCAATCCGCAGACCGGCGCCGAGATCGATATCCCTGCGCGCACCGTTCCTACTTTTAAAGCTGGCAAAGGTTTAAAAGAAGCTGTCTGATTATTTCGGATAAAATATTAAGAGGCGAAAATCATTGTGTTTTCGCCTTTTTTTTATTTTAAAGCAAGTGGAACGTTTAATAGCCAACTTTACTTGAGCGCTGATTATCGGATGTTGGATATTGATTATTCAGCTCTCAGTGTTTTATGCTAAGAATCTGAAAAACCAACGGCGGTTATGCCTAACCTGTGCATCCGATGTTATAACAAGGAGGGAAGCCAACAATGGAGTGGTACATTCCAATTACGTTTTTGCCGGCTATCGGCCTCCTTATTCTTTCCTCGTCTAATTTACTCATTGCTTTGAATGATGAATTAGACCAGTTGAAAAAAAACAACCATTTAGCGGAAATTTATACCGATAAGGTGCTACAGTTAAAACGTTTGACTCTGACGCTAAATACCTTTTATATAGCCGCTTCGTTCTTTACAATTTCGGCTTTGATAGGTGCATTTTCCGCTAAGTTCAATTGGACGTTGTTTTCAATGGATTATATTACGCTTACTCTGGGCGTTTTTATTACGTTGCTAGGTTTGCTTTTACTGGTTGTCTATTCCTTTAAAGCGGTCTCCGTCCGGCAACGGCAATATGAGATTGAGAACGGTGAGGATGAAAATTAACACAGCGTTTATGAGTATTAAAAGGTTATAAAAATTGTGTAACGGACGATAATTAAAAAATAATAATAAAATTGTATTGTTTGATTTTATGGTAAATTTTTTAAGGAAGAGAATCTGCAAGGAGGGTGATTAATTTACAATGAAGACACGCATGACCAGATTATCAGTTCTGACAATTCTATTTAGTTTAATCTTTGTTTTTACCGCTTGCTCGCCGAAATATACTAAATTGACGGTGGCGGGTAAGCAGGCTGCCGATATTCAACAGGCAATTGGTTATTTAGTAAGCGATCCCAATGTGCAAAATGCCCTGGTGGGCGTTTATATTGAGTCATTGGATAACGGACGGGTATTATTTCATCGTAATGAGCAAAAGCTATTTGTCCCCGCTTCCAACATGAAGCTGTTTACAACCGCGGCCAGCTTAACCAAATTGGGGCCGGAATTTCGTTTTAAAACGGAAATTTACACGGACGGCGCTCTGCAGGACAGCATACTCAATGGAAATTTGATTGTGCGCGGCAGCGGCGATCCGACCATCTCAGGCAGAATGTATGATGGCAATATGTTTGCCGTGTTTCAGGCCTGGGCCGATTCATTAAAGAAAAAGGGCATTAGCCGTATTAAGGGGGATTTAATCGGCGATAATTCCTATTTTACCGATGCGCCCATGGCCGAGGGCTGGAACTGGGACGATGAGCCGTTTTGGTATTCGGCCAGAACTTCGGCGCTGGCATTTAACGACAACTGCGTTGATGTGACTGTAACTGCAGCGCAAACGGCCGGGCAACCGGTTAGCGTGCGAGTACAACCCCCCATTCCTAAATTTCCTGTAATCAGTACGGCCAAAACAGTCGCCGATTCTGTCCGCACCATATATGTCGCGCGTAAGCGGGCTCAGAGCGCCATTTATGTGAGCGGTAATTTGCCTGTTCATAAAAAACAGTACAAAGAATCCATCACCGTTGAACATCCGGCGGAATATTTCATGAAGAATCTACGACAGGTCTTTGCGGAAGGCGGACTTGAGGTGGATGGGAAAATTCAAATCGTAAATTATCCTAAAAAAATAAAATATGCCAAAAAGAAACTGCTGTTTGCTTCTTACTCAGTGCCGTTAAAAGAAATCATCCATGTGGTGAATAAAATCAGCCATAATTTTTATGCCGAGCAGCTCTTGAAAACTCTGGGGGCCATTTACCGGCATGACGGCTCCTTTAAAACAGGAACGCGCGTTGTAGCGGATTGGCTGGAATCAATCGGTGTGGCGCCGGAACAGTTCATCATGGTAGATGGTTCGGGCTTGTCGCGTAAAAATTTTGTGGCTCCGGCAGCAACGGCTACCTTGCTGCGCTGGATGTACGGCTCGGATAATTTTGATGTGTTCTTCGATTCATTACCTGTATCGGGCGCCGACGGTACGTTGAAAAAACGTATGAAACGCATGAATGAAGCCGGACGTATTCATGCCAAAACCGGGTATGTAGCGCACATGCGCAACCTCGCCGGATATGCCTTCGACAGCAAAAATCACGCCTATCTTTTTGTGATTATGGTGAATAATTATTCGGTGCCGACCTCCTACATCAACACCCTGCAAGACCGAATTTGTAACATTATTACTACCCAATAATTAAACTTCCACTTTTATGAAGCGGGCTTAGCGCCCGCTTCATCAATTTCTTCCGGAATAATTTTACCCGCCTTTCGTTTCATTTGTTAAAAGTTTTGTTAATAAATGGTGACGGAAATGTTATATTTGTTGCCTATCTTACACTTTACAATTTTGTATAGAATGTAAAGAAGCTTAAAGGCCCATATCATGGTAATACAAAGTTCAGAAAAAGTTTTATTAGTGGAAGACGACCCGGAAATTGCTAATTTGATTAATCTGCATATGGCCGATTTAGAATTGCAGTTAGAAGTGGCTACCGACGGAGTAAGCGGATTAGAAAAAGCCCTCGGCAATGAATATGAATTAGTGATTTTGGATGTTATGCTGCCAAAGTTAGACGGGCTGGAGGTCTGTAAGCGCATTCGTGAGCATAAAAAAAGTTTGCCCATTCTCGTGCTCACAGCCAAATCCGAAGAATTGGACAAGGTGTTGGGGCTGGAATTAGGCGCCGACGATTACATGACCAAACCCTTCAGCATCCGCGAATTGTTTGCCCGTATTAAATCGCTGCGCCGCCGCGTGAGCGCGTTAAAGAGCGAACAGAATGCGCATGAGGAAAGCCGCCAAATTGACTTTGGCGCTTTGTATATCGATCTGGAAAAACGGAAAGTAACCATTGAAAGCCGCGTGGTAGTGCTTACCGCGAAGGAATTTGATTTATTGAGCCTTTTTGCATCGAATCCGGGCAAAGCGTACAGCCGCGAGCAATTATTGAACCTCGTTTGGGGATATCAGTTTACGGGATACGAGCACACAGTCAATTCCCATATCAATCGCCTGCGGGCAAAGATTGAAAAAGACCCGGCCAATCCGCGTTTTATTAAAACTGTCTGGGGCGTAGGCTATCAATTCGCCGAAAAAGAGGAACTGCTTTAATGACGCGCTTTTTTAAAACTATTTACGGACGAATTTCGCTTATTTTTATTTTTTTGATAGTAACTTTTGGCAGCCTGCAAATTTTTCTGGCGGTAAACTCCTCTATTAATTATGTCTGTGAAGCCACGCAAAAACTCAATTATCACATCGCTTCGCAATTAGTAAAGCGTTGCGCGCCAATCATCGCACGCGGCGGACCCCGTTCCGAATTAAAGAAATCGGTTGTCGATTTAAACAGTATGAATCCCCATGTGTCGGTTTACATGCTTGATGGTCAGGGGCGTATTTTAGAGCAGTTTAACTCCGATATGCCTTTACAGCGTAAACAGGTGGATTTGGCGCCCATCAAAACTTTTTTACAAAAAGATTCTTACCGCCGTCTGCCCATTTTTGGCGATGACCCTCTGCATAGGGATCGCCGGAAAATTTTCTCGGCAGCAAAGCTGCCCCTTGGGAAGATGGGGAATGGCTACGTTTATGTGATGCTGGCCAGCGCTAAATATGACTTATCTTCGGAAGGTTTGTTAGGCAGTTATATTTTGCGTAACAGCGTATTGGCTTTAGGAGTGTTGCTGTTATTTGCAGCGGTTCTTGGTAGTATTATGTTCTTTTTAATCACCAAACGCATTCATACCATGACCCGCGCCGTAAGATTGTTTGAAAAAGGCCGTTATGAACAGCGTATTCCCATAAAGTCAGATGATGAGGTCGGCGAACTGGCGCAGGCTTTTAATCACATGGCCGATACGCTCGAACAGAATCTCTGTGAGCTGGAAAAGAACGATCGTTTGCGCCGTGAGCTAATCGCCAACATTTCTCATGATTTACGCAGTCCGCTGGCCTCCATTCAGGGCTATGTGGAAACTGTGCTGATGAAAGGCGCCAGCCTGCCGGAGGAAGAGCGGCGTGAATTTTTAGAGATTACCCTGAAAAATGTCATTCAATTAAATAATCTTGTGCAGGAATTATTGGAACTGTCGAAATTAGACGCCCGTCAGTCTGAACCTGCCCCCGAGGCGTTTTCCCTGGCGGAGTTGGCGCAGGATGTGATGATCAAATTCCAGCCGCAGGCCGAGAGCCGGCAAATTAATTTGATTAGCAAATTTCCGCGGATTCTGCCCATGGTTACCGCCGATATTGGCATGATGGAACGTGTGCTCTCTAATTTAATTGACAACGCTCTGCGCTACACACCGCCGCAAGGCAAAGTAGAGCTGCGCCTGGAAGAGAGAAAAAACACTATTGCCGTTTCCGTGCAGGATACCGGCCAGGGCATTCCTGAGCAGGACCTCCCGCATATTTTCGACCGTTTTTACCGTGTAGAAAAAAGCCGGCAGCGCGATTCCGGCGGCAGCGGTTTGGGGCTGGCAATTGTTAAGAAGATCATCGAAGCCCACGGAGCGGAAATAAAAGCGGAGAGCAACGCCGGCCAGGGCACACGCTTTTTCTTTGAACTGCCGGTGTTTCGTCGTAAAACACGTATCCTGCCTACCACGCCCTCCGCCTCGTTGCGCTGATAGCAAAGCCTTTTCCGAATATTTTTTTTATTACGTTCTTCGCCCGGAATCTTGCGAATTCCTTTTAAATTTTTCATTTGGTATTAAAACCGGTAATTAAGTCCGATGCGCTCATGCGTCCACAAGAAGCTTCTGCCCACCATGTATTTAATGGCGCATGATACACCGCAAGCGGTCTTACTTTCAATTGGCGTATTTCCTGAAATAATGTCAGAAAAATTAATTTGCTCTTTATTTTTTCCTTTATGGGCATCTCCCTTTAACGCACTGTAAATAAACGCATTAAACACAATAACTATTTTTTGGCACGCGTTTTGTCCAATTAATAATATCTATCTGAATGTATAAAGGGCGTGTCAGGTGGCAATAAAATGATAAAGTGCGAAATCAATCAACAAGATAAGGAGAAACAAAATGGTATTCATGCATCGATTTCCGGGCAGAAACCTGTTAAACATCAAAGATGAAATTGACCGCATCTATGAAGATTTGATTAAAGAGCGCGCCAAGGAAGAGGGCGCCCTGGGCGAAATCATTCCGCCGGCCAATATCGAAGAAACCGATAAGGCCTTTTTATTAACTTTGGAACTGCCCGGTGTGGAAAAGGCCGATGTCAAGGTTACCTATAACGACGGCAAACTCCAGGTGAGCGGGGAGAAGGGAGCAGAGAAAAATTTAAAAGAGCGAAATTTCCTGAAATTTGAGCGGGAATACGGCACATTTAGCCGGATTTTTAATCTGCCTTCGGAAATAAAAGCCTCGGATATTTCCGCTTCTTTCAATAATGGCGTTTTAGAAATTACCTTGCCTAAAAGCGCGCCGGATAAAGCAAAAGAAATCAAAATCGAAGTAAAGTAATCCCCAACGCGTTACGGGACTTGGTCCGACTAAAAAAATATTTGAATCCAGTCCCGTTTTTTTTATCTTGTATTATCAGAATTCGCTCTGAGCAGGTATTTAATTAAAGTTCAGCTACCGTCCGCATTCTTGCTTTCAGGCAAAATGGTTTGTATCTTAATGGTTGCAGAGATGTTTTAATTATAGAAGGAGACACTAATGTTCTATACGATTTCGCGCTTTTTGAATTCGGAATTTGCCAGACGACTCACCTCTGCAGAACGGAGTGATTTACAATATTTGGCTAAGATATTCCCCTTTAAAGCCAGCCGCTATGTTCTTGAAGAGCTGATTGATTGGCATAACCGGGACAGCGATCCCATTTTCCGTTTAATCTTTCCGCGAGCGGAAATGCTGAGCGAGCGGCACTGGCGAATGCTTAAAAGCGCTTCCACATTTTCACAGGAGAAGCAAGCCATTCAAAAAATCCGCCATGAGCTGAATCCCCACCCTGACGGTCAAAAAGATAATATTCCTCAGATCGGTAACAGAAATTTTGGCGGCATTCAGCATAAATATGAAGAGACCGTGCTGTTTTTTCCTGCTCAGGGACAAACATGTCATTCCTACTGCACCTATTGTTTCCGCTGGGCGCAATTTGTCAATTTGGGCGAACATAAGTTTAAATCCAAAGAACATCAGGATTTACTTAGCTATCTATCTGATAAAAAGAAAGTAACCGATATTTTGTTTACAGGCGGCGATCCCATGTGGATGCCTAACCGGTATCTGTTTAATTATCTGGATGTATTAACCGCGCCCGAGCTGCACCATGTGCAAAACATACGTATCGGTACTAAATCGCTTTCATTTTACCCGCAGCGTTTTTTAGGCGCAGAAGGCGACGCCTTGCTCGACAAATTTGAACAACTGCTCCGCAAAGGGAAAAGTGTGGCCATCATGGCGCATATCAGCCATCCAAAAGAACTGCAAACGGTTAAAGTGCGGCAGGCCGTGCAGCGCCTTAAAGAGGCCGGCGTGGTGCTCCGTACGCAGGCGCCGTTAATCCGCGGAATTAACGACGACGCCGAGGTTTGGCGCGATATGTGGAATGAACAGGTGCGTTTAGGCATGGTGCCGTATTACATGTTTATCGAACGTGATACAGGCGCCCATCAGTATTTTTCCGTCCCCTTGTACCGCGCCTACGAAATTTTTTCCGAAGCGTATGCTCAGGTATCCGGACTGGCTAAAACCGTGCGCGGTCCATCTATGTCGGCCTGGCCGGGTAAGGTTTTGTTTTCCGGTATTATGGAAATAGAGAACAAGAAAAAGTTTTTGTTGAAATTCATCCAAAGCCGAAACGCCGAATTAATCAATCTGCCCTTTACGGCGCGTTTTGACGAAAACGCTACCTGGTTTAGCGAGTTGGAAATTGATTCTCCCATGAAGGAACATCTTTCGGAAATGAGCGGCTATCGTACTATGAATCATTTTCAGGCAAACGGCGTGGCCTGAGTATCTCAGGCAGGATCAAAACTATTTGAATGTTTATAATCAGGGTGCGGTAAGCGAACATTCGGAACGGAGAACTGAGAAGCCCCCGGTTTTAAATCCCATCCAGATGGGTTTTATTCCCCGTCCCTTGGGTCGTTATAATTATTCAAATCCAGTTGGATATCCCGTTGCTTGTACCAAAAGGCGCCCCTTTCGGGGCGGCGGGGTTGTTCATTTACTGCTTCCGGACTTCTTTCTGTATTTATTAAACATGTTCGGGTTTAATATCAGTCGGAAGACTGATCCGCCTATCGGCGTGACTCCGAGGCGCCGATACGCGGCATTTTCAACATGCTCCGGGGGTATTCATTTATTGCTCATCGTTTTTTCTTTATAACTCATGCCTAAGTAATCCTTCTCTTGAAAAAAATGAAACGCCAGTGTCACGCACAAACTATTGGATAAGTTTTTTAAAATTGCTATATTTGACACTTTCATCAAAAAAAACGGAGAGTGAAAATGTTTGACTGGAACTGGGAAATTCAGAACGAAGAATATCTAAATAAAACGGTGGAACGCTGCAAACGAGAAAATATTTTATTGCCAACTTTTGAGCAGTTGAAAAAGCCGGAAACCATTCCCGCAGCCATTCAGGAAGCCATGGCTAAAGTGGATTTGCAGGAAACGCATCCGTTAAATTTATTCAGAATTAATTGGTGCAACGATCCGCAAAGCGGTAAAATCGGCGATATAAATTTTATGGAGTTGCCTCCGGAACTTACCGGCGTGAAGGCCCGCGTTGTGGCTCTGGTGGGCAAGTTTTTTCCCACCGGTGCGCACAAGGTCGGCGCTACTTACGGCTGTTTGGCGCCTAATTTGGTAACCGGAAAATTTAATCCGGAATATCATTTGGCGGTCTGGCCTTCCACAGGCAATTATTGCCGGGGCGGGGTGTTTAATTCCAATTTACTGGACGTGCACTCCGTGGCTATTTTGCCCGAAGAAATGAGCAAGGAACGGTTTGACTGGCTGAAGGAGAGAGCCGATGAAGTTTACGCCACGCCGGGCTGTGAAAGCAACGTAAAAGAGATTTACGATAAATGCCACGAATTGGAAGCGCAGAGCGATCGCTATATGATTTTTAATCAGTTCGATCAATTTGGCAATGCCATCTGGCATTATGAGATAACCGGCTACACTATCGAACAATTATTTGGAAAAGTGGCAGATGAGCGCTCGCGTTTAAGCGGTTTCGTCAGCGCCACCGGCTCGGCCGGGACCATCGCCGCCGGCGACTACCTGCGTACACGCTTTCCGCAGATTAAAGTGTTGGCCTCGGAAGCGCTGCAATGTCCCACCTTATTATTAAACGGCTTCGGAGGACATCGCATCGAAGGCATAGGCGATAAACATGTGCCCTGGATTCATAATGTGAAAAATACCGATTTGGTAAGCGCCATTGACGACGAAGACACCATGCGTCTGCTGCGTTTGTTCAATGAGCCGGCGGGACACGACTATTTAAAGCAAAAAGGACTTTCTGAGGAACTGCTGGAAAAACTGCCCTATTTAGGCGTCTCCAGCATCGCCAACATGCTTTCGGCAATCAAGATGGCCAAATATTATGAGATGAACGAGCACGATGTTATTTTTACGGTTTTTACTGATTCGGCCGAAATGTATTTCTCACGCCTGCAGGAGATGAACGAAGAACGCGGCGCTTATTCCACCGGGCAGGCCAGGCTCGACGATGAGGTGTGCCTGCGGGGGCAAAACATCGACTATTTACAGGAATTGGTTTATATGGATCGCAAGCGGATTCATAATTTGAAATATTTCACCTGGATTGAACAGCAGGGCAAACAGGTGGAAGAGCTGAACGCCCAGTGGTACAACGAAGATTACTGGCCGGAACGATTCAATATTGTACCTCAATGGGATGAGGCTATCCGCTCGTTTAATGAAAAAACCGGACTATACGGTTTATATCAGAAATAATAAAAAGTCTTTGCGTATTTCGCGCGGCATTTAAATAAAGAAATACGAATTAAAAAGGAGTTTGAATGAAGATTGCCATCGCAGTGGATTCCGATACCGCTATACATCAGGGACACTTTGGCGACAGCCCGCGGTTTGTCATATATGAGTTTAGTGATTCGCGATGGAGCCAGGTGGAAACGCGCACTAATCCCTTTACTGATGAAGCAAATGAAAAGGTTCAGCACGGCAAGGTTAAAGGAATCACCGCTTTTTTACCCGATTGCGATATCTTTTTAGGCAGCGGTTTTGGTATGCATTCGTTAATTAAATTACAACACGCGGTTCGTGCGGTTTGGCTGACGCGCCGGCAAAGCCTGCCGGAAGTGATACAGGCTTTGCAGCAAAAAGATGCCGCCCCTTTTTTGCAATTTGATTTTTCCGCTAAAAAATTTGTGCCCTTAGAAAATCCCGATCTGTTACATGCTCGCTAAACAGTTAAAAAGGGAGTTAATTAGCTCGGTAAGCGGAGCGGATTTCCCGGCCGGCGAGGTGCTTATCGGCAGTAATATGGTGTTAGTGCAGGGGAGGTATTACGGACTGTCTTCGGCCTTGTTCGGGCCGACGTTCCGGGATAATAAGATTGAACGTGTCGGTGAACTGCACACAATGCCGGTAGGCGAGCTAATACACTGGCTGGAGGGGGACAACCTCTTCCGGGCGGCGGTGGGCATGGCCGCTCTGAACTCTATGATTACTCTGCCTGAAACATTTACCAGACAAAACGCCTTCGAGATTATTGTGCACAAATCGGTGCATAAAAATGTAGGCGTTATCGGTCATTTTCCCTTTGTGGATAAGCTGTCCGCTGTGAGTAAAACCTGCCGTGTCTTCGAGCGCCGGGAACACGACGGCGACCTGCCGGCCCGTCTGATTCCGCAGTACCTGCCCGATTGCGACGTGGTTGTAATTACCGGTCAAACCGTAGCCAACGGTTCCATTGGCCAGATTTTGCAGTATGCGCCCAAGGCCTTTAAAGTCATCTTAGGTCCCTCCACGCCGCTGCATCCTTTGCTATTCGATTACGGTATCGATGTAATTGCCGGCGCCCGCGTAAAAGAGCCGCAAACCGTCCTTCGTATGATCGGTCAGGGCGCGCATTTCAAACAACTTTCCGGCATCGAGTTGATCACTCTGAGCCGCGAGAAATAGTTTTTAGCGAATTAACAACATTTTTCGCGTTTGATAATATCTGCCCGATTTTAAGCGGCAAAGATACACACCAGCGGAAACCTCATGCCCGAAGTTATCTTTCCCGTCCCATCGAAAAGGATATGTGCCGCCTTTAAGATCGCCTGTATAAATAACTCTGATTTTTTTACCTAACAGATTAAAGATGACAACGGCGATAGTGGCGGCGCTGTTTTCCGGAATCGTTAGAAAAAATTTAGTAACCGGATTAAAAGGATTGGGAAAGTTTTGCGATAGCTGCGGTTCGGCCGGAATTATTTGCATCGGTGGCACAGTAACCTCCACTGGGCCATGAAATTTGTGTTTCCCGCTAAAATCAACATCTTCTAATTTGTAATGATATGTACCGGAACTAATATCTGCATCGCTAAATTGGTAAGTGCGCCCGTAGGAAGCGTTTCCCATGCCTTTTAGCGCGGGATTTTCTTTGAAAGTAGCAATACGCTGATAACCGGTTGTATGTGGAGATTGACGCCAGACGTTGAATCCCAGGTTCTCTATTTCCGATTGCGTATTCCATTGCAGCATGATATGGTTCTGCTCATACCGGGCCGTAAAGGAAGACAACTCAACCGGTAATGAAATATCGGGATGGGTCAGGGCATTGTAAGCGTTTACGCGTCCGGCGCCCATCCCCGGATCGCTTAAAGGATCGGCGGATTCAAAAAGAATTTTACGTACTGACGTGGCGCTAAGAGCAGGATTATATGACCAAACCAAGGCCGCTACGCTGGCGGCAATCGGTGTGGCCATGGACGTACCGCTCAGGGATTCATAACCGTTGGAATTGATGGAAGTGCTGTAAATATTATCGCCCGGAGCGGAAATATCCACGACCGCGCCATAATTGGAAAAGCTGGCCCGGTAGTCATTGGCATCTGTGGCCGCTACCGTGATTACATCTTCACGATCAATTAGATAATCTCCGGAAGCCGTACCAAGGTCTTTCCCGTCGTTACCGGCGGCTTTAAAAATCAGGCGCAACATGGGTTCCGTTCCGACGGGCGAGGTAGTATTGTATAAAAAATAATTAGTGGCGTCAGTTAAGGCCGCATTATCGCCGGACCCCCAACTGCAGGAAACAATTTTGGCGCCATTATCCGCCGCGTAAGTAAACGCTTCGGCGGCAAAATCCCAACTCACCCTACCGGAAGGAAAATCATCCCAGCCTATGCGCAGAGCCATAATCTTTACGCCGTTTCCTTTACCGTTGGCGTCTTCGCCCCAGCCGCCGCCGGCCGAACAAACGTTGATGCCGTTGTTGTTGACGGCGCTGACGTTTCCGGCACAGTGCGTACCGTGCCCATTATAATCTCTGGGATCATTGTCGGCTACATCATAATCATCTCCTAAATTAAGAAGCTCAGGATTGCCGGTTACAAAATCCCAGCCGACCCAGTCGTCCACATAGCCGTTGACATCATCATCGATAGCGGCAACGCCGTTCAATTCGCTGTAATTGATCCACATATTTCCCTTAATGGTGGAATGGTTGCTTTCTACCGCTTGTGAGCCGGCCAAATCCGTATGGAACCATTTTACGCCTGTATCGGTCATACCCACTATAATCGTTGTATCTCCTGTGAAAATATCCCAGGCTTCGGGGGCGTCGATATCGGCGTCGTTAGTCTGGTTGAGATGCCATTGCAAACTGTACTGCGGATCGTTGGGTGTGGCATAAAGGGGAGCAATTTTTATGGTTTCCGCTACTAAAATTTCATCCAATGACGAATATTGCGCCAGCAATTTTTGTAAGTCGCTGTTTTTATCGAAATAAATTTTAAACCACAAATCCAAATCATTTGGCCGCCCGAAGGCCTCCTTAACCTTAAAATATTTAAAATATCGTTCGACGCTATGGGCATGGTTGAGTAAGTTTATCGAGTCAATGGCGGCAATTCCCAACCGCCCCTGGGTAAAAAGAGACGGATTAACCTTTGTGATGAAGGCGCGTTTAATTTTTACGGACAGTTTACCCGGCGCATCATAGGGTTCAAAGTTCCCGGAATAAGAAAGATTGCCGAGGATAAATATGAAAAGAAAAACACTGACGGCAGGTTTCATTTTTTCCTCCAATTTTAAATCGGATACAGCGTTTTGAATTTTATCATTTTGCGGTGAGTTAGGTACTGCAACAATATATGAAATAGCCAAAGAATTTCAAATATCTTCCGGCAATAGATAATGTGCTTTTCCAACTGGTGAAAACCCTACTACCAAAGACATTTTAAATCCGAAAAATGTTGAATGCAGGTCATATTCTAAACACGCAAACCGGAAAGTTGTCGTTTATTGTCAAAGCTGTCCTAAATAAATATAAATGCCTTAATTCATGTTGTTTCTGTTGAAGATAATAACACAAATCAGGCATTTTCAAAAAACAACCCTTATGCCTATGTATGATTTTCATTTTTTTATGAATAGCCACTATCTTTAGATAGTGGCTATTAAAAACATTATTTAGGACGGATGTGATTTATTGTAAAGATTTTTCTGAAGGAATGCCTTAAAAGGGGAGTTTTTAATTCCGGATTGCTGATTGCTTACTATGCTTATTTCAAAAATTTCAAATACCGTTAGTTGACGTTTTCTCTTTCTTTGCGGCGCGGAAAAGAAGATGATCAAAAATTGCAACATGTTTTGAGATATTCTATATTTAAAGCGGAGGGCAATATGTTGAAAATTATAGGTTCTATCGTCATTCTGAGCGTTGTCGGAATTGCCGCTTTGTTTTTGATTTTTAATTACATTATCCATAAAATATTCGGGCTGGATACCGTGCCTTGTTCCGATAAACCCGATTCCTATGGATTTAAGTATAAAAATATTTTTATTGAAACCGTAAAGCGCAAAAAAATTCAGATGTGGGATTTGAATCCCACTAAGGAGGGGCCGGTTATTCTTGGCGTGCACGGCTGGGCAAATACCAGTTCATCTCTGTTGCCGCTGTGCCCCGCTTTGACGCAGCGCTACCGTGTTTTTTTACTGAACACGCGCAATCATTGCGAGAGTGACGAGGAAGGCTATTCCACCATCGTAAAATTTCGTGAAGATATCCACAGCGCGGCGCAGTATATTTCGCAGGAATATTTACGGGGGGCGTCTGTAATTTTGCTGGGACATTCCCTGGGCGCGGCAGCCTCACTGTATGAAGCCAGTTTGAATCCGGAGATACAGGCCGTAATTTCAATCAGTTCTTTTGCCGATTTGGAAAATATGATGCGCGACGGCTTTAAAAAGAGTAAATTGCCCGAAACGGTGATTCATGGCTTGATGACGTATATTGAATTCCGTATAGGCGAACGTTTGCCAAACGTTACGCCGCTGAATACTATTCGCCGCATCAAACGCCCTGTTTTGCTGGTACACGGTACAAAAGATGCCGTAGTGGACTATGCGGATGTGCAGAAATTAAAAGAAGCGGCCAACAATCCGGCGACAGAAGTGTTTACTATGAAGGATTGTACGCATTCATCCATGCTTAAAAATGAGGCGCTTCCGCAAAAAATTTTAGATTTTCTGAAAATACACGAACGGGCGGAAATATCTGAGTGAAAAAGAATTAGAATACATTAAAATGGCTAATAGCCAAAAAACGTTTACGGAGGTTTGTTAGATGCCAAATTCAAAAATTGCCGGAGTGGGACGATATATCCCGGAGCGCGTGGTAACGAATTTTGATCTGGAAAAAATAATGGATACATCCGATGTCTGGATACGGGAACGTACCGGTATTGTGGAACGCCATTTTGCCGATTATGATAAAGGTGAAACCAATTCCTATATGGGCACGCAGGCTACATTGCGCGCGCTGGATATGGCCGGAATGAAAGCGCAGGACATCGATTTTATCATTTACGCCACCTTAAGTCCGGATTATTTTTTCCCGGGAAACGGTTGTACCATGCAGGTACATCTGGGAATCAGCGGCGTGGGAGCGCTGGATATACGCAATCAATGCTCGGGTTTTCTTTACGCTCTGGCTACGGCCGACCAGTTTATTAAAGCGGGCATGTACAAAACCGTTTTAGTGGTCGGAGCGGAAATACAAAGCAGTGGCCTGAATATGTCTACCGCAGGACGCGATGTGGCCGTACTGTTCGGCGACGGCGCCGGGGCGGTGGTTTTGACGGCAACGGATGAACCGGGGAAGGGTATATTAACCAATCATCTGCATTCCGACGGTAATTTTGCCAAAGAGCTGTGGGTGGAAAATCCCGGTAGTTTAAGCACTCCGTTTATTTCGCATGAAATGATTGATAGCGGCTCTGTCTATCCTAAAATGAATGGACGTTATGTATTTAAGTACGCTGTAACGCGATTCCCGGAAGTGATTTTGGAGGCTCTGAACACGGCCGGTTACACACGGGATGATGTGGATTTGGTTATTCCGCATCAGGCTAATCAACGCATTACCGAAGCCGTTCAAGTGCGTCTGGAATTGCCGAAGGAAAAGGTCTATTCCAACATTCATAAATACGGCAACACCACAGCCGCCTCCATTCCCATCGCTTTGTCCGAAGCGCTGGAAGAAGGCATCATCGGAGAAGGCTCGCTGGTGTGTTTGGCGGCTTTTGGCAGCGGATTTACCTGGGCCTCGAGTCTGGTTCGTTTGTAGGCTGGCTGCTAGCTTTTGGCGGTTAGCGTTAGCCAAAAAGCCCGTAAGGAATAAGAATCAAAAGAATGGAATCAAATGGATCATACAGTTAAAAAATTAAATAAAAAGCAGAACCCTCAGAATATCCTGCCCAATACTGCGCTGCGTCGTCCGGAATGGCTGAAAGTGGAATTGGGTAAAAACAAAGATTATGCCGACGTCCGTCAGTTGATCAACCGGCAGAAGCTGCATACCGTGTGTGAGAGCGCCCGTTGTCCCAACATCGGCGAGTGCTGGAGCCGGCGGACGGCCACGTTTATGATTTTGGGGAATATCTGCACGCGTAGTTGCCGCTTCTGTAATATCGAAGTGGGCAAGCCCGCGGAATACGACGTGGACGAGCCGCGCCGGGTGGCCGAAGCGGTACATGATTTGAACTTACGGCATGCTGTGATTACCTCGGTGGCGCGGGATGATCTGAGCGACGGGGGCGCCTTTATTTTTGCCGAGACCATCCGCCTGATTCATAAAAAGCAATCCGGCTGCACCATAGAAGTGCTTATCCCCGATTTCAAAGGCGATATGGATGATTTGGATACGGTGCTCGAAGCCGGGCCGGATATTCTAAATCATAATCTGGAAACAGTGGAACGGCTGCAGCGGGAGGTGCGGATTCAGGCTACCTACAAGCGTTCTCTGTCGGTGCTGGAACACGCCCGCCGTAAAGGTTTTTTAACCAAGTCCGGCATGATGGTTGGCTTGGGAGAAAGTAAAGAAGAAATTTTGCAAACCATGCGCGATTTACGGGCTATTGATTGTAATATCCTTACCATCGGGCAATATTTGCCGCCCACTAAAATGCACTATCCCATCGATCGTTTTTACACACCCGATGAGTTCAAAGAGTTAAAAGAAAGCGGTCTGCAGATGGGCTTTACCCATGTAGAGTCTGGGCCGCTTGTGCGCAGTTCCTATCATGCCGATGAGCAGGCGCCGGCCAAATCCTGAATTTGTTGAACAAAGCGCAGCATTTTTTGATAATGGGAGCCGGCCCAATAAATTTTGCCGCATGACGGACAGCGGTAAAACGTATCAAAGACCTGGTGTGTACGTTCCGGTATTTGCTCCAAGATTTCTTCTTTTTTCACCGCTTGCAGTAATTCGTTGCAACTGATGCAGCGGCTCAGCGCTTTAATTTGTGAAAACAAATCAAAACGGCAAAGCACTTCGATTGTCTGTTGCACGGGTTTGGCCGAACGCACCCAATAGCCGTGCGTTACTGCGCCGTGCTTTAGGAGTCCCATACTTCTGGTAAGAATAATTCGTCGTTCCGCTAACGCCTTATTTATGATGCGCCTGTCCTTCGCCGCCCTATCGTAAACGGCGTCAAATCCTAACAGGCGCAGCTTGCGGGCTAATTTACCCAAATTAACATCCACTATAAAGCGTGTTTGGCGTAAAGGGCGGGGACGCAGATGCGTTATATTTTCGATATTCAGTAATTCAAATACGGGATATACGGCGATACGATTGCCGGTTTGCAGATGATAAGCGAAATCCACTGAGCGGTTATTTACCAAAATTAAATCCACTTCCGGATGAGGCGCGCCCAGCGCCTCGATGGCGTCTTTGACCGTCGGCCGGCCAAAGAACGCGTAGCGAAAATCACGCTGCCGTTTTTCCGGCGGTAAAAAATCATTCAGTTCCGCATAAAAACGGAAAACGACCTCTTTTGTCATGTCTGATCATTCAAAAAAATCTTAATTAAGCAGCAAACGCACCACGATTGCCGGCAGGGCGGCGGCAAAGAGGGACAAAAGCGAACCGACCAGAAAATATTCCGCAAAATTTTTGTCGTCCAATTCCTTAAAACGGGCTAATGATTTTAAGGCGATTAATATGGCGATGGCGCCAATCTGGTTCCAGATAATCAAAAAATACAAAAAGGTGCGTTCCAGCAAACCGATGATGCGCCCCAACTCATATTCGCGCTGATCCTTGCGTTTTTCGTCAGGAGATTTTCGGGGCAGAGCGCGCAGACGATTCAAAATTAAACGAATGAAAATGGTGCCTTCCTTAAGCGTAACCACATAGCCGCTGAGTAAAAGCAGCACACGGTTGGCTTTTAACGGATCCGCCAAACTAAAATACCAGTAAAATAGCGACAACGGATTTTGCGTTCCGCGCCACAATCCGTCTAACCAGTTAATGAGAGGCGGCGTCAGCAAAACAACCACGGCGAGATGCAGCGCGTAATACCAACCGCCACGTTTTTGGCGGCTGTTTTTAACTAGCGAGTCAAAAAAGGTTAAAAGGAGATGGAACGCAAATATGAACAGGGCTGTGCTTAAACGCGGCGCTAACAGCAAGGCGGCAAGCAAGCCCCACAGGTTGCGGTAAAGCAGCGATGCATACCCTGCTTTTCGGCCGTTTAAAATGAGAGCGGCGTCGTAAAAAAAGAGTCGTCCGCTAAAATAAACTGATAGCAGTAATATGGACGGCGACATCTATCTGCCCTCCAGTATACGGTTGATTTCCTGTTGAATTTGTATTTCGGT
Source organism: uncultured Calditrichaceae bacterium (assembly GCA_964536685.1). GTDB lineage: Bacteria > Calditrichota > Calditrichia > Calditrichales > Calditrichaceae > CAZIBE01. The sequence goes on from CAZIBE010000018.1 coordinate 46,717, forward strand.
TTCTCCGGCCAATTTAAAAACCGCCGCGTTAATATGCTGCGAAACCGCTGGTTGGCTCATGCCCACGTGCTCGGCAATCTGTTTTTGTGCCATTTCCATGGTGCGCAGGTGAAAGATCATCTTTTTCTCTTTGCTCCAGCTGTGTGTGCTGACATCCAGCCAGCCAAGCAAAATATTTAACCGCTTTTCCTTAAAGGGATCGTCGCAACGGCAGCGAAAGCGGATATTGCGAATGCGCGCTTCTTCCACCGCTTCGCGGGCAAAATGAAAGGCCGGACCGTCCATGCCGATGGAGTATTGGCGGTTAATTTCCGTATCGATGTTTCCAATGCCCAGCCCGTAACGGAAAGTTACGTCATCCAGCGCCAGCTCAGTTTCCCTTAAAATATCAAACAGATGATCGGCGTTTTGTAACACCGCCTGAAATTCATCGCCGATGGTCAGCGTCAAAGGGGAAATTATCGCCGCCGCATATTTTTCCTGCACGGTCTTTAACGTATCGGCAAATTTTTTTTGCAGTGAGGAACGCTGAGGCAATTCCCGCGAGCCAACGATATCGCCAATTAAAACAAAATACTTTGCAGAAGATTTTCTTTTTTCCATTTTAGATGCTCGGGTTTAATATACTCGAATAGAAATGGTTTGAATACAAACCATTTCGTCCCGAGAGTTGAGTGTTTTGTACAAAATCCCGATTTATCGGGATGATACCGATTATCTTATTTGCGCCACAGGCGCCCCTTCAGGGTAAACCATTTACTGATCGGTATATCAGTCGGTAGATCGCACCGCAAGGCGGATCCGTCTAACGACGGGCCGCCGGCGTGACCGACGGATTCTGGAATGATACATCTGATGATAGCCCGGGAATAGTCATTGATCTTATGCTCCATTGTTTTTAGCGCGATAAATTAAGCGATTTACTTATTATATAAAATAATTAAGTAAAAAACTAATAAATGGTTATATATAAGTAAATAACTTAATTCAAGACTAATATAAGTCCGCTTTTGAGCAAATGCAAAAAAAAGAAATCCATGGGCGAAAAATGGCTGTTTTCCTTGGCGTGTACCTTTGTCAGTTCCGTTGCGGAGACTATCTCCGCAACGAGTAAAAATTAATTCAAAATTCAAAACGCAAAATTTATTAAAACCGGCAAAACGCTCTCCGCCACAAAGCGCAAAAAAAGTAAAAAAATATTTACTTGTTTGACAATATTTATTAATTTGTTATGGTTTCTGTAACAGATAGATGGGTTATGTCCGCTTCTACAAAATTATCTACCTCTGTTAAAGCGTTGTGCTTTTTAGCGCAGACGCCGGAACGGGGGCGCAATAGCGTGGAGATCGCCGCGGCCATCGGCGTGAATGCGTCCAAGTTACGCAAGCTGCTTTCTATGATGGGGCGTAGCGGGATTGTAAAAAGCGCCATGGGAGCCGCCGGCGGATTTATGCTGAACCGTTCTCCGCAGAAGATACATCTTCAGGAAATTTATTGCGCCATCGAAGACCGCAAAGCCTTCCATTTGGATGTCCATCAGATACGCGAATCCATGCCGGAAATTTCTGTAAAAATCAACCATTACTTTTTAGATTTGTTTGATGAAATACAGTTTGATATTGAAACCAAGATGCGTAAAATCAGCCTGCAATCTATCATAGATAAAATTAACAAATTCTGAGAAAACCATAAACAAAGGAGTTCGCTATGTTCGATCGCAAAATATTAGAGACACTCGGTATTAAGGAGATTAATTACGGTTCGTCCACCGGTCTGGAGTGGGGCACTACTACCAGCGAAGGAGAGTTGAAAATCTCTTCGCCCACCGATGGCGCGTACATTGCCTCGGTGTATCAGGCCACGGAAGAGGATTACGACCATGTGGTAGAGGCGGCCCAGGAGGCGTTTAAATACTGGCGTACCGTTCCGGCGCCTAAACGCGGTGAAATCGTCCGCCAGATTGGTCTGCGTTTACGCGATTACAAAGACCCGTTGGGCCGGCTGGTTTCTTATGAAATGGGCAAATCGCTGCAGGAAGGCTGGGGCGAAGTGCAGGAAATGATTGACATCTGCGATTTTGCCGTAGGCCAGTCGCGTATGCTGTACGGTTTTACCATGCATTCCGAACGTCCGCAGCATCGCATGTACGAACAGTACCATCCGCTGGGTCCTGTGGTAACCATTTCGGCTTTTAACTTTCCGGTGGCCGTTTGGTCCTGGAATGCCATGATTGCCGCCGTTGCCGGCGACGTGAACATCTGGAAACCGGCTTCCAAGGTGCCGCTTACAGCCATCGCCGTCCAAAACATTATCGCCGAGGTGATCAAAGAAAATGATTTGCCCGAAGGGCTGTTTAACCTGGTCGTTGGCCGTGGTTCTACCGTGGGCGAACGCATTTTAAAGGACAAACGCATTCCGCTGGTATCGTTAACCGGTTCCACGCGCGTCGGGCGTCATGCCGCACAGGTTATTTCCGGCCGCCTGGGCAAATACATTTTAGAATTAGGCGGCAACAACGCCATCATTCTGACCGAGAATGCCAATCTGAAACTGGCCATTCCGGGGATTGTCTTTGGCGCCGTGGGTACGGCCGGACAGCGCTGCACCACTACGCGTCGTTTAATCATTCACGAATCCATTTACGATCAGGTCAAAGAATCGCTGATTCGCGCTTACAAGAGCGTAAAAATCGGCGATCCGTTGGATGTAAATAACCACATGGGTCCGCTGATTGACACGGGCGCGGTACAGACTTACGTGAGCGCGCTGGAAAAAGTACAAAAAGAAGGCGGCAAAATTATTTTTGGCGGCAAAGTACTTTCCGGCGAGGGCTACGAATCCGGTTGCTATGTGGAACCGACCATCGTCGAGGCTGAGAACCATTACGAGATCGTTCAGGATGAAACTTTTGCTCCGATTCTGTACCTGATTAAGTACAGCGGTTCAGTAGAAAACGCCATCGACATCCATAACGATGTGGTGCAAGGTTTGTCTTCTTCCATCTTTACCAATAATTTGCAGGAAGCGGAAACCTTCCTTTCGGCCTGGGGCTCGGACTGCGGCATTGCCAACGTCAACATCGGAACTTCCGGAGCGGAGATCGGCGGCGCTTTTGGCGGGGAAAAGGAAACCGGCGGCGGCCGCGAATCCGGCTCCGACGCCTGGAAAGCTTATATGCGCCGGCAGACCAATACAATCAATTACGGCACGGAATTGCCGCTGGCTCAGGGCATCAAGTTCGAAATCGATTAAGTAAAGCGCTGATTATAGTTCATCCCGCGTTGCCCTTGGCAGCGCGGGATTTTTTTTAGACGGGATAGCTGGATTTCGCGATTGTTTTCTTGTTTACTGCTACCGGCAACGAAATACTGCAGAGGGGAGAGATAACAGAAATTTTAAAATACATGTTTTTATATGATCTTCCAGAGTCCACATTTGCACGGAATCCGGCAGAAAGCTACATTAGCAAATAGAAACTAAGCGAAATATAAAAACTGATGCAAAGCCCGCTGTCAAATAAAAAAATTCTGTTGTTCTGGTATCCGCTGGCCGCCACCTGGCTGATGATGTCCTTTGAAGGGCCGCTGTTAGCGGCCATCATTGCCCGGCTGCCGGAAGCTAAATACAATTTGGCGGCTTACGGCGTGGCCTTTGCCTTTGCCCTGATTGTAGAATCGCCCATTATCATGATGCTCAGCGCTTCTACGGCGCTGGTTAAAGACAATCAGTCCTACCGCATGCTGCGGCGTTACAATTATTTTTTAAATCTGATGATCACCGTGGTAATGGTGTTATTACTGATTCCGGACGTATTCTATTTTTTGATGCAAGATCTCATGCATCTTCCGGCGGAGATTGCCCGACTGACGCACGGTTCGTTGATCATTTTACTGCCCTGGCCGGCAGCGGTCGGTTACCGCCGTTTTTATCAGGGCATCCTGATTCGTTACAATCTGACCAGACGGGTGGCTTACGGAACGGGCGTTCGTTTAACGACCATGGCGTTTACCGCTTTTGCTTTGTATTCTCTGCATCGGATAAACGGCGCATGGGTTGGCGCCGGCGCTTTGTCCTGCGGCGTTTTGGCCGAGGCGGCAGCCAGCCGCCTTATGGTGCACCGTACGTTAAAGGAGGTAAAGGCTACCCCCGCCGCCGAAAACCCACAGGAACACCTCGATTTTCGTAAAATAACCCATTTCTACTATCCACTGGCGCTGACGTCGGTACTAAGCCTGGCTGTGCAGCCGCTGGTTACTTTTATGTTGGGCGCCAGCCGCATGGCCATTGAATCGCTGGCGGTTTTGCCGGTTATTAACGCGCTCATATTTATTTTTCGCGGCATTGGTTTGTCCTATCAGGAAGTAGCCATTGCTCTGGCCGGAGAAGGCAATCAAAACCAGGCAATACTGCGTCGTTTTGCTATAAAACTGGCTGCCATCGTTACTTTTATTATTGCCGGAATTGCCTTTACCCCGCTGGCCGGTTTCTGGTTTCATACGGTTAGCGGACTGGATTGGAGCCTGACACAATTTGCTATTCCGCCAACGCAAATTCTGGTGCTGATGCCGGCTTTGTCGGTTATCCTCTCCTTTCAACGGGCTACCATGGTTAATGTGCGCAGGACGCCGCCTGTTACCACTGCTTCGGCCATCGAAGTGGGCCTTATACTCATTTTATTGCTGGTCTGCATTAAAGGATTTAATTTGGTCGGCGCGGTGGCCGCTGCAATCAGTTTGCTGCTGGGACGGCTTTCAGCTAATAGCTATTTGGCAGTGAAAATTTTTCGTTTGAAATGATTTATTCTGCATAAAGTAATTTATTTCTGAATATCCCCCCAAACAGGAAAAATCGTGTGAGACCTTGATATGAATGCTCTAATAAATATTTTGCTTAATGAAAATAGTCCTTCCTGTTGTTTCCCCGCTCAAGGGGAACAATCCCGCTTTAGCGGGTAAGGCCCCAAAGGGGCAAGGAGGCTAAAAGCGTTGTTTAGCAGCAAGTGATAAGTTTAAACCAAGTGTATTTGTACAACAGGGTTCATTAAAATTTGAGTCTGCTCTAAAAACCAGTTTTTGTAATTTTCCCATCGGGACCACCTTCGTGGCGATCCCGATTCATCGGGATGAGAAATC
>CAZIBE010000019.1:0-50302 GCA_964536685.1 uncultured Calditrichaceae bacterium
CCGCCACGGAGTGATCCCTACGGGAAAGGAACCACTTCGTGGTGGGAAAATGACCGAGAGAGACCGTTTTAGAGTGAACTCAAAAATATATGGGGGTAAAACGCAAATTCTTATTCTTTCCCGGGCAATTGTCTTTAAGATCAATTAAGAGATAGAGCAAGAGCAGGAGGGAGAGAAAAGAGTAAGAAGGAGATACTCAAACAAAACTTCTTATTCTTCCCCTACCAAGTGAAGGGACAAAGATCGGGGCAAACAAACTAAACAAGAGCATTTGCAGAAAAAAGATCATTGCTCCATGTAAATCAACTCTAACATAACCTGACCTACCGTTTCCAGGCTGCGCGCGCTGCATTTATCGGGCGTATCCTGCAGCGTATGCCAGTAACGGTGCGTTTGGTCGGGATAAGCAAAATCAATGATGTCAATACAGGGAATACCGTGTTTTATCAGCACCACATGATCGTCGTCGATAAAATTTCCCGTACGATCTTCAAATTCGGAATAGCCCAGATTCCGCGCCAAATTCCACACTTTATCGACCACCTGCGGCAAATATTTGTAGGAGTACGCTTCGCGCGGAAGATTTAACTGGGCGTCGCCGACCATATCCAGTAAAATGCCGTATTTCGGCCGGTAGTTGTTGTTGTGCTCGGCAAAATAACGCGAACCCAAAAAGTAGTTTTCCAGATGGCCTTCGCGGCCGTAATCCTCTCCGTCAAATAAGATCAAATCCACGCCGATTTGCGGCGGCTGCATTTTTAACTGCTGCGCTAATTCCAATAATATAGCTACGCCGCTGGCCCCGTCGTTAGCGCCCGGAATGGGTGTATTGCGGTTTTCCTTTTTGTCGTAATCGGCGCGCGGACGCGTATCCCAGTGCGCGGCAAAAAAGATGCGTTTTTGCGCCCGCGGATTAAATGAAGCAATAACGTTGGTTAGTTTAAAACTTTTCTTTGCTTCCATATCCTGATAGTCAAAGGACTGTAAACGCACGGAATCCGCCAAACATTTCATCTCTTTAACAAGGTATTCAAGGCAGCGGCGATGTCCTTCGCTTCCCGGATTACGCGGCCCGAAAGCTACCTGTTTTTCCAGATAAACGAAGGCCCGCCGACCGTCAAACTGAGCGTAGGAAGTCGTTACGCTTCCCGCAAAGATCAGCAAAGCAACCCATAATAGACGCATTTTATTTTTCCTTTTCTACTGCTTAATGTTTTAAATGTAAAAAAGACCCCTATCCCTGGGATCAATCTCTGATGGCGATATTTACGGTAATGCCAAATTCGTTGTAAGTATATTTACCGGAAATCTTATTCTCCGTGGTGCCGGTTTCATAAAACAGGCTGCCCTGAACGCGCGAACTAAAACGATAGGTAGCCGAAGGACGCAGTTTCCAGGTTTTGTTGCGCATCTTCTCTTCGAATTGCGACTGGCCGAACTGCTTCTGGAATGTTTGGTTGTTGGTCATATCGAAGGTCATATTAAAATTGATTTCATTCTTGAAGGTGCGGTTTTTAAAGGGCCAAACCGGAATCGGAATCTTAAATCCGGCGGTTTTGGAGTAAGATAACGAAACACTGAATGCTTCGGTCAATGTTTTAGTTGCCCCGCCGCCCTGTGAATAGTTAAAATTTTGATTTTTAACCCAGCGCGTATTAGCCGTTACGCCCCATTTGGTGCTGATATTCATCCCTAGCATCGGCTGCCAGCCGCTGGTAAAGGACTGCGAACTGGGCGCCAGGGCGCCGCTTTGCAGCGTAAGAGTTTCCGTGTATTTACTGGTGCGTCCGTGATCCATCGTAACCGATTTGGCAAAGAGGGGGAAAAACAAAAATTTTTCTATACCGGAAACCTGTACCGTCCAGTTGGGCATAAATGCCTTCCACTGCGACAATCCCGTAAAATCTTTAAGAGGATCGTCGCCCCAGACAAAATATGTACTGCTTTTGCTGCCCGCCTGATTCCGGCCGTAATCGGAACTGGAGCGCTGTTCGGTGTAATCGTGATTCAGAGACGCCTTGATGTGCCTGGAAACGCTAAAACTGGTGGACGTGCGAATCGAGGTCGTTTTAGCGGAAACCGGCCCCACGAGATTGATGTTGCGTTTCAGTAGAGAAGAATCCTGCGGCGTACCGGGATCTTGACTAAAACCAAACTGATAACGCCAATTCGGCAGTCCAGATAAATAGCGGTTGCTGATGCGTTCATTCTGCGATATGCTCATTTTGACGCTTTGCCAACCGGCTATGGCGTTGTACACAGCCATTAGCGGATTAGGAAAACCCGATTTCTTATTTGCTTTTTCTTTCGTCTCTTTATTCTGCTCGCTTTTCTTATTAGTACGCCGTCCGCGCCTCCGTGAGGAATGTCTTCCCGAACTGCGGGAACTCTTTCTGCCTTTATTGGGATTGTATATACTTTTCAGCAACGCTCCCGGCTGCAAGGTCAGATTAATCTTTTGACCGGATTTAGAAGAACCGTCTTTGTACAGATTGGGCAAAGAAACACGGTAAGAAAAGGTGCCGTTGTAAGAAAAATCCGTTTTAAGCCATTTCACCAAATCCGGACGGAATTTCCCCTGGAAAGATTGGTTAATATCCGTATCCAGGCCAAAACGCCCTTTGGTTAGAATTTCGCGGAACAAGTCTTCGTGTTTCAAGCCCACAAAATCGGCATCGGCCTTGTGCGTACGGTTGTATGTAAAGCTCAGATTATCCAACATACGATAGCTGGCCGATATGCCCCGGGTCGAAGAGGTATTCACAACACGCTTTGTTTCCGTTGAACTGCGACGCCGCTGATTGGTTTCGGCATCGATGATATTCAGCGACATATTCACATTGTCCGGAGTGTAATACACTTTTTGGTCGCTCAACGCTTTTAGGAGGGGTACTTTTTTTAACCATGAAAATGGTTTTAAAAAATTATTCTTGCCAAAGGGGACGTTATACTTAAAGGTTTCTTTGTACTGCTCCGCGCGGTTAAAAAGCATTTCCCAGTTACTGCTGTTCTTCTTAGAATAGTCAAAGTCGAACATCAGGCCGTCTAACAGATAGTGAACATACCAGCGTTTGGATTTGGAGCGCTTTTTTATGGTCGTGCCAAAGCCGTACACCTCGTTGCTGCTTACCTGATCCGCCAATTCCGGCGGCAATTGGCGGAGGCCAAACAGCGAACGCATTTTACGCTCGATGGTATTATTACGGTAACCGGTTAACTCATCGCTTTTTGGGTAATATTTGGGAATGCTGCGGCTGAACGAAGCCCTGCCGTCAACAGGAATGGAAAGGTCTAAGGCGGAAGGCAAAAATTTATCGAGTATGATCTTGCCCTGATAGCTCTGGCGCTCCGTGGTGCTGCCCGCGCCGAACTGTTTACTTACATTATGAAAATCGGCGTCTTTGCTTTCCCATTGAGCGTTAAAGGAGGCCACATCGGCCAATTTAATAGCCGTGCTCAAACGCAATGCTGTGGCCGATTCCCGCCGCACATCCGAGAGGCGTAACTCATCCAGCCAGATTTCGCCGGTAAACTCGGAATTATCGCGATTGTACTCGTTGCCGCGGTGCTTTACGCCGATGATAAAATAGCGGATATTTTTTAAATTCGGATTGCCGCGCGCCTTATAATACCCGCCGGGCACCGTTGGCAATTTTTGTAAAAAAACCAGGCTATCCGCCGTACCGATATTCAGTGAATCAAGGGATTTGATATGGGCTAAAGCATCTAAATCAATATCCATTTTGTTTTTAGTGTGCCAGCCCTTGTACACATCCTGGCCATATTCATAATAATTATTAACATCCGATCCAAAGCGGATATAAAAGCGAATGGGCGACGGTGTGCCGATGGTATCTCCCTGAACCGTAACCTCGGGTGGATTTTCCGGCAGCGAACGATCGCCGTGAATGAACATGCGCATCTTTTTATAATGCAGTAAATCCAGCGTGCTGAACAACGTCTTTTTAGCTTCGGCCACCTGTCCCGCTTTAAGGTTAAACAGACGCATTACCAGCGATTGTTCCTTAGAACGGGCGCGTGTGATGCGATCGACTACGCCGTGTACGCCAGGCGGCGAAGTGTACGGTTCCGGCCCGCCGGGAATGGCGTCGGCGTTTTCTACGGTGTTGTAGGTAGCCAAATTAAAAAGCGAATCATTTTTAATAAACGTTCCGTCTTCGGAATTGGAAACGCCTTTTTCTTCCCACTCGTTACCGACAAAATCGAAGGTGGCAATTTTAATACGGGTACGCTCCGTGGGTAAATTACTGAACCACAAACGCACAAAGAAAATCTGCTGAAAATTGGGATCGGGATTTCCAATCAGCTCCGAAAATTCTTTTAAAGGAATGCGGAATTGCCGCCAGCCGTATTTAGTGGATCCCACCAGCCATTTTATAGCTTCTATATTACTGCTATCGCTTGTGTCCAGCGAAAACGTATATTCATAATAGGCGTTGGCCAGACTCAATTGCCCGTCGCCGTCTAAATCTTCCGTATCGGGATAGTGTGTGCCGCGGGCGTTAATATTTCCTTCGGTGCCGTTAATTTGATCGTAGCTGTACCCGTCGTCGATGTTCAACGCGCCCTTAACCGCCTCGTGCCAGTTGTCATTGGGATCGTCGCCGGGCTGTCCGTTGGGAATGCCGTCGATACCGGTATCTTCGTTTTCTTCCAACAGGCCGTTATTGTTCAGGTCTTCTGTGTTCAGCCCGCCTAAACTGGATTCCCCGCGGAAATTCTTGCCCTTAATGTACCAGTCTTCCGAAATCCGGCCGATATCCACATGCACGGTTACTTTATCGCCCTTGAGCCACATTTCGATGTATTTGGTGCGCTGCTGGTTGGCAAAGCTGACTGTGGAGCGCATAATGCCTGCCCAGGCGCTGTCCGGATTTGAATCCGCATCGCGCCACAGATCAACGCCCAATACATCGGTGGTTTCACCGGTTTGCGTGTTCACGTCGCGGTTGGGCCAGATTTCCTTAATCAGCGTTTGATGGTAAGGATTAAACCAGGCGATGTGACCGCGCGCCCGGTCGCCTTCTACCGGATCGATGGTTTGGTTGCCTAATGGGGGAATTTTTTCCGGAACGCTGGCCGTAGACCAGGTGCGGTAGTGAATGCCCAGCGTGGTGGCGCGCTTACTGGATTCAAAATCGTCGATGTAAGCCACACCGTTATCGTCATGCGTATCGGGATTGTTTAGCGTATTGGGGCTGGGAAAGACCTGGGCAAATTCACCTTCGATTTTGATGGACGACGGCGAATTGGTTTCCACAATGGGCAAAGCGTCAATCATGCGTGTGATGATACGCGGTTTAAACTGCAAGCGGGTATTGATATCCCAGACAAAGTTGCGAAAAGGCTCCTGCCCTACGCGCACCCGCTGATCCAGGGTGGTTTTATTTAGATAAAGCGCCGTCAGTCCGACAAAGGATTCATCCCAAAAACGGTATTCCATGTGCGCGCCGAAAATGGTCTTTTTATCTAATTGGAATAAATTGGCGCGTTCGTATTTGATGGAGATATTGGAGCTGGCCCGTTTAGCTTCAGAGGAAAGCAGTGTAAGCTGACCGCTGAAATAATCGATGGTATAATCTTTATCGCGTTCCAAAGTGCGTCCGCCTAAGGTAACCACTTCGCTGCCTTCCAGTACATAAAATCCTAAATCAAAAGTTGATTTTGTGCTTTTGGACTTGACGATCATCTCGTATTTACTCTGTTCCAAAAAGGCCTGCGTATTGGTATTGCTGATATGGTACATATCCACATGATCTTTATCGCCGAGGCGTCCGGCGAAGCGGCTGCCCTTTTGCGGGTCAAAAGGCTGCAGCGCCGGAAAAATTAAAATACCGTTAGCGTAATCCACCAAATAAGGGTTATTATCGATTTTTTCATCGCCGCCTTCCACCGGCGAACCGTTTGCGTCCAACACATCCAATTCCAGCAAATTCAGATAGGAACGGTCGCCTCCTTCCGGATAGCGGGCATGATCGCCGTTGACGTTATTTTCCAGACGCAGCGCAAAGCCGCTCGGTTCGATATTAGAGCCGCCCAAAGAATAGACGTTGCGCATCATCAGCGGCCAGGTATCGGTATAAGAAGGCTGCATGGCGCGCGGTTTGATCAGCTTCAAAATGACCGGCTGCGAGGTATCGGCCAGCGATTCTATAAGCGTACCGATGGTTGGAACAGAAGCATTGGACGCGGCTTCTTCGGTGGCATAGGCAATGGCCAGCACGATGCGTTCCTCCACCGGTTGGTTAAGCACAAAGAAGCCGCGGTATTTATCAAAGGAATAATCTTTGCCGTATTCCAACGGCTTATAATATCCGGTTTCAACCTTACCTTCCACGGCGCTAACAGTGTCGATATTTACGCCTTTGTAGTCATAATTAGCGTCCAGATAATCATAAGGATTAAGCACCGCAATTCCGCGCCGCGCCTGAGGATCGGTGTAATCGGTGGACTCCCAGACTTCTAATTTAAGGATTTCCTGACCGGCAACGTAGCTAAATGTTTTGGGATCGTCTTTCAGGCCGTCTTCAAAATGATCGTGATAGGGCATATCGGCAAAGAAGTAGCGGTTTTTAATAAATTCGTAGTCTTTAATTGTATTTTGTGATTCCTGCGCGCTGCCGCTGATACTTAATTCCTGCTGCTGGCCTTTTTCCAAAGAAGCGATAGCCGTAAAATACAAATCCCCCACCTGCAACTGCGTTTTTAAGCCAAACAAGCCTTGGTTGGAACCGCCAAAGATAACGTATTTTGTAGAGGGCAGGTTCAGCGCAATATTTCCGGCTTCAATTTTTTGAACAATTTCATCTTCGCCGCCGTCGTAACGCAATTTCAACGTATTTTCGATATCAACCGTAGCTTCGCTGTTTTGCTCGACGGAAACCGTTACTTTATCGCCGATCTTCCCTTCTACAGTGAACTGCTGCGTCTGTTTAAAGCGGGGAGCAAACGTGTTTTGATTTTCCAGAGCGGTTACCGCCGAGCCGGAACGCTTTTCCGTGCGGCCGGATAAGTCAAAAGAAATATTACCCGTAACGCGCAAACCAATACGGTCCGAGCCGAAAATACGCGTAAATGTTTTATTGTGGATTCTAAAGGGAATATCCAGTTCCAGGGCGCCGCCGCTTTTTTGCGACTTCTGGGATAAGCCCTTCATAACGCTGCGCTTCCACTGCTCCCTTAAATCGAACGCCAAACGCAAACGAACATACGTATCCAAATCGACTACGGCGGGCAGTAAAAACTGTGTCTGGTCAATGCCTTCTGTTACGGAAATGAAATTGCCGCTGGAATCTACTGCAACCGTTCGGCGATACACCGAGGGCTTTCCCCGGAACAGCATGGAATCCGCCGTGTAGCGCTCAAGACCGTAAACCGTAGGTTCGAACAGAGAAACCACCTTCGGTGGCGACGGCAGCTTAAGGCCGATCTGTGCCCGGCCATACTGCGGCAGCAGAATAAAAAGGACGCTAATTACCGTAAGAATACGGAGTGCTCCGGTTACTGTGCTTGTTTTTTTGCTCAATTGAATCTTTTCTGTCAATTAATTTAATCAGTACCGTATCAATGCCTCTTAGAGCACCTCCGTAAATAAATATGATTAGCAAAATGAATTTAAACACCTTATCGGCATTTTTCAAGAGATATTTCCCGCCCCATGGTTGTTTGGCCGATATTTCTTTTTAATATCCGCTGAAAATTGACGGCAGTCACCGGTAGCCGGCAAGTTATGCGTAACATGGATATCCCGGTTACCCCTGTTACTAACTAAACTTTTGTAAAGCCTAAATTGAGCGATTTTTAGTAATTTTGGCACAATGTCAATGGATCCCGAAACATCGGGATGACACGTTCCACCACATAGGTGATTGTGTCATTCCTGTTTGAGGCTTTGCTTCGGAGGCAGGAATCCAGACAAAAAAACTGTCTATGTGTAATAAAATCGCTCAATTTAGGTAAAAATTAATTTTTCCGGATAATGATATTTTTTAAGCCCGCGATTTTAATCGTGGGGGTTAATTAAACTGAGCCGCGCTGAAATCGTTTAAACGATTTCAATATAATAGGCCGCTTAGGCCGCAAAATCGACAATTTGTTGTCGATATGTCAAAGCGGCAATATTTAATTTTTTTTTTAATGTAAATGCCCATGCTCCGTAAGGAGCCCTTTTTTTCAAGCTTTGTCTTGAAAAAAACGTAGTTAGCAAGTAAAAATCTTTGAAAAAATCATCTGTGCACAGTCATATATGTTCCATTTTAATTAATGGTATGTAAACGGGTAAAAAACAGTCGTTCTAAATTAAAGTTATTTTTAAAGTTATGCCCCTCACCCCTCGGCTCCCCTCTCCCAAACTTGGGAGAGGGGACGGCCGCAAAAGCGGCGGCTTTCGCCGGGGAGAGGGTAAACAAAACTTAATTTTTCAAAGGTTACTAAGTAACAATATACTATGTCATACCCGGCTTGGTCGGGTATCCGGAAGCAGCTTTTTGGTTTAGCGTATAATTATCAGTGATCAATTTTTGATTAGTTTTTAATGGTTTATGGTTTATTGTGTGTGATGCGTTAAAGATAGGTAAGACGATTAACGCATTCACGCTCAACACTTTTCTGTTTTCTAATTTCTCTTTCCTGGTTACCTGCAATCTGATACCGTCATTCATAATTATTAGATTCTTAATTTAATCCTTCTTTGGTTAGAACTTAAATGCCTTTTTACGTATATTGAATGTCAACAAGTTAAAAAGCGTTTGGGAATACGGTTTATGAATATTACACAGAAGTCATGAAAATACTGACACGCTACATAATCAAGGAACACGTTGCCCCCTTCTTCTTCGCGCTGGGTGTGTTGATGTTTATTTTGATGATGAATTTTCTTGTAAAATACATCGGCCAGATTTTCGGCAAGGGCTTAGCGACGTGGACGATCATCAAACTGATTCTTTTTAACATGGGCTGGATGCTGGCGCTGGCCGTGCCCATGGCCACTTTAGTAGCAGTGTTGATGGCCTACGGCCGCTTTTCCGCCGACAACGAAATTACGATTCTTAAGTCCAGCGGTATCAGCATCTACCGCATCATGTTTCCCTCTTTTTACGTGGGTATCGTCCTCACGCTGGTGATGATTTTCTTTAACGATCAAATTCTGCCCGAGACCAACCACCAAGCCAAAATTCTGATGCGCGCCATCCGCCAAAAAAAGCCCACGCTGCAATTAGAAGAGCATATTTTTTACGAAATCGGCCGCTATATTTTTGTGGTCGGACACATCGAAAAGCCCCTGTCCGACGAATGGCTGGATATGAGCCATGTGTTAGGACCCGAATACCGCGAGCACAAGGAAACCGACCGTCTGCGCGATATTCTTATTTTTGACCGCACCAATCCTCGTGAAGATGTTACAATTTTAGCCAATGAAGGCTACATGGTTTTTTCTACGGAACGGAAATCACTAATCTTCACTTTGTTTGACGGTGAATATCATAAATATGAAAGCAGCAAGCCCGATGAATACCAGCGTTCCGAATTCAAACGCCAGGTCGTAATCATTCCGGCTAAAGAATTTGCCTTCGAAGAGCGGCAGGACAGCGATCGCAGCGATCGCGAAATGAATATTAAGATGATGAAAGCCAAGGTAGACTTCTTTAGAAAACAGGCGGCTGCGCGGCAAAATAAAATTGCCCGCGCCGCGGAAGGCGACTTACGCTTCATTAATAATATGATAGCCGAGTTGGACAGCGCTCACAACCGCGCCAGGCTGGACAGCCTTACCCTCACAAGGCTATCCAATAACCAAATGAGGACCGCTTTACGTAAAGCCAGCAGTATGGCGGAGCGCCTTTACCAGAAAATGCGCATGCACAAATCTTTTTTATTGAATCAGAAAAAATCCATTAATCGTTATATGGTGGAAATCTACAAAAAAGTTTCCATTCCCTTTGCCTGTATCGTTTTTGTGCTGATTGGCGCGCCGTTGGGCATTATGTCGCGCAAGGATTCCATGGGCGCGGCCATCGGCTTGAGTATCGGCTTTTTCCTGCTGTACTGGGTCTTTTTAATCGGCGGAGAAGACCTGGCCGATCGCAAATTCATTACGCCTTTCATCGCCATGTGGGCGCCTAATATTTTAGTGGGATTAGGCGGCCTGTATTTAACCTGGCGGGCTGTAAAAGAGACTACGTTCATTCCGTGGGAACGGCTGGGTCGTCTGTTTAAATTAAAATCACCGGCTAAAGAAGGGCAAACATGATGCTGGCCATTCTCGATCGTTACGTTTTAAACAGTTTTTTAAAAAATTTGGTTATCGCGGTACTTACCTGGATTGTCATCTTTTTAGTGGTGGACGTAATCGAAAACGTTTCCCGATTTATCGACCAGCATGCCGCCGTACATCAGGTAGTCATCTACTATGTGTACTATATTCCTTATATCATAAGCTTAACATTGCCGGTAGCTATGTTACTAGCGGTGCTGTTTTCTTTAAGCGCTTTTGCCGAAAACAACGAAATCATCGCCCAGCTTTCGGCCGGCATTAGTTTATATCGTATTTTAGCACCTTTGTTTATTCTGGCCTTTTTTATCAGCATTGCCGCCGGAGTTTTTAACGAAACCATTGTGCCGGAATCCAATCAGCGGCGCTGGGACCTGCTGCGCTACGACGTTGAGAAACGTCCCCGCCCGGAACAAAAAGCGCGCAGTAATATTTACATCCGCGATAAATCGCAGCGAACCTTTAACATTAAATATTTTAACGGCAAAAATAACGAAGCCCGCGTGGTTAGCATTAAAATCTACAACGGGCCGCAATTGGTAGAGCGTATTGACGCTAAGAGAATGAAATGGAAAGACGACCAATGGGTGCTGCACGACGGCCGCGTACGTAAATTTACGCCAGACACGGAAACATTAACCTCTTTCAAAGACAGTGTACTAAGCGACACACGCATTCAGCCGGAAGATTTAATTGCAATTCAGGTAAAGCCTGAAGAAATGGGCTATGCCGATCTCACAAAATTTATTAATGAACTCAAAGCCATTGGCGGCAACCCCAAAAAGTGGTTAGTGGAACGGCATCTGAAAATATCGCTGCCTTTTGCCAATCTGATCGTCATCTTATTAGGCGCACCGCTGGCTTCGCGTAAACGGCGCGGCGGCATGGGCCTGAACTTCGGTTTGAGTCTGCTAATCAGCTTTGTTTATTTCATCATCATCCGCACCGGCCAGGTGTTCGGGCATCAGGGCTTGCTGCCGCCCCTTTTAGCCGCCTGGCTGGGCAATCTGATTTTTCTTTCTTTAGGAATTTATGCGCTGGTAACGGTGAAGAAATAAGGTTTAAAGTATGCCGTTGGGAAAAAAATGAAAGATAAAATAGTAAAGAATAGAGACGCATGATCGGGCGTCTTTTTAAAAAGCAGAAAATATGATAAAAATTTAATGTTATTGGTGGTCAGAAAACAGGAAACGGGAATTGTAACGTATGAATTAGTAGACAGCCGTTCATCCTCGTTACGCAATAATAAAAGAAACGATTAACGCTTATACGCTTAACTAAAACTGATAGATGACGTCTTAAAGCTAATCGCTGACAGCTATATGGATAAAAGCTGAAAGCCGACGGCTGATAGCTATCAATATTTTCTAATGATAATTGCCTGTAATCCGACTACCCCTTATATTTCAATTTGTTCATTTGCATCAATAAACTTGAGGAAATCATGAAAAAACGAGTTTTAATCGCTACAGGCGGCGGAGATTGTCCCGGATTAAACGCAGTAATCCGCGGTGTCGTCAAACGCGCTTCGCAAGAGCGCGATTGGGAAATATTAGGAAGTTATCAGGCTTTTAACGGCGTGCTGCATGAACCGATGGAATTAATGGTGCTGAACGAAGCCAAGGTTTCCGGCATCCATGTAAAGGGCGGCACCATTATCGGCACCACCAATAAAGGCGGACCCTTCTCCTGGCCGATTAAAGAAAAAGACGGCTCATGGACCACCGTCGACCGTTCGGACGAACTCATCCGCCGCCTGCAATACCAGAATATCGATGCGGTAATCAATATCGGCGGCGACGGTTCGCAGCGCATCTCGCAGGGTTTATATGAAAAAGGGCTGAACATCATCGGCGTGCCAAAAACCATTGATAATGATTTGGCCGGCACGGATTTTACTTTTGGATTCCAAACGGCCGTGGAAATTGCCACCGACGCCGTTGACAAACTGGTAACCACCGCCGAAAGCCATAACCGTATTTTTATTCTGGAGGTCATGGGGCGCGACGCCGGTTGGATTGCCCTGCACTCGGCCGTAGCCGGCGGGGCGGAGATTTGCCTGATTCCGGAAATTCCATATAAAATAGAGAGTATCATGGAACGCATTCACGAACGTATTGTGAATGACCGCGGCTTTTTAATCATTGTAATCGCCGAAGGCGCCAAACGGCTTGGGGGCGAAACAGTAGCGGAAGAGTTGGATGAGGTGGGCTACCAGCACAAGCATTTAGGCGGCGCCGCTTCGCAATTAAAAAGAGAATTAAAAGAGGCCGGCTGCGAACAGGATGTACGCGTTACTATTTTAGGACATTTGCAGCGCGGCGGTATTCCTTCCGCTTACGACCGCATCTTAGCTACGCAGTTCGGCGTTAAGGCTTTTGAAATGGTGCTGGAAGATAATTACGGACAGATGGTCTCATACAAACATCCCAATATCGTCAGCGTGCCTATTAAGGATGCAATTTCTGTTTACAACCGTATCCAGCCGGACGACCAGTTGCTGCACACCGCCCGCGGTATTGGTATTTGTATTGGCGATTGAAATCCCCTTACATTTTGAAATGATTAGGGAAAGATATTTGAATGTTTTAAGGTAAGCATAATCTGGAACCGGGAATTAGGAACTATAAGAGCAAGAAGTTCCCGGTTCCCCATTCCTAATTGGTAATTTAGTGAAAAACAACCTTAATTTTCCGTTAAATCCAACCACTGTTTGGAATCGTGAAAAGTAAGGGCCCATTCCGATAGTCAGAATGACTTAGCTATTTAAGCAGAACAAGCTTCCTGCTTTGGACGAATCCCTGATCTGTGGACAGAGTGCAGTAATATACGCCGGATGCAAAGCCGCTGGCATCCCATTCTACTTTATATTCCCCCGCCGGTTGCCGTCTGGAAACCAATGTGGCCACTTTTTGACCCAAAGCGTTGAACACCGTTAGATTAACCTGTGCCGCACTTGCTACCCGATACTTGATGCTTGTTCTCGGATTAAAAGGATTGGGATAATTCCCATACAGAATAAATTGCTCAGGAGCCTGGCTCACTTGCTTGTCTTTGATGCCGGTTAGCTGGCTAATATCCAGTTTGTACATGGAGCGCCCGTGCGTGCCGGCAATCAGTTCGTGGCTTACCGGATGAATTTTCAGATCGTTCACTACCACGGCCGGCATGCCCTGATCTAAAATTTGCCATGATTGGCCGCCGTTAAAACTAACGAAGGCGCCGACATCATTTCCCACGAATAACATGGAAGTATTTTCGGGATCAACTGCCATCGCATTTATCGGCGCGTCCGGCAGATTAGCGCTAATATCACTCCAATGCTGACCGCTATCGCTGCTCTTAAACACATGCGGCTGCGGATCGCGCCATCGCAATCCCGAAAAAGTAACATAGACAACGCCCGGATCGTAGGGATCGGGCACAACGCGCGTAACCCAGCGGAAAGGCAGCGAACCGGTTATATTCTGCCAACTGTCCCCGTTGTCTCCGCTGCGCCAGACCAGTCCGTCATCCGTGCCCACATAAATCACTTCACTAAACGAAGGATTTACGGCAATGGTTGTGATGGTCCCTAAACGGCTGTTCTCAAGCTGGCGCGTTAGATTCGGGCTGATTTTAGTCCATGAAGTTCCGCCGTTCATGCTGCGCCAGATGCTGTTCGTTCCGTAATACAACACATTACTATCGAAGGGGTCCATGGCGATGGGCGTCGACCAGTTGTGTGGCTCGCTTTTCATCTGATCATTTACAATATAAGAAAATGAAGCTCCCCCATTGGTCGATTTAAACAGCTCGCCGAATTGGTACTCGGCATAAATGGTCTGTGAATTATTAGGATCCACCAGCACATAGAAGCCGTCTCCGCCAAAAATCCTTTCCCAATTACTCGCCTCTCCGTTCAGTGTGCGCAGGGTACCGTTATCCTGCGTGCCGCCGTAAAAGCGGTCGCTGTGCTGAGGATCGATGCCGATTTCATAAAATTGGGACACCGGCAATCCGCTTACTTTTTTCCAGTTTATGCCGCAATCTTGCGAGATAAAAATGCCGCCGTCATTTCCATCAACAATGTAATCTGTGTTTGAGGGGTCAAAAGCCAAAGCATGATGGTCCACATGCATATTAGCATAATTGCCATAACCTAATTTAAGCGGCCAGCTCATTCCGCCATTGACGGAGCGCATCAACGCTACGTCCAGCGTCCACAGCGTATCCGCATGTTGGGGATGTACGCGAATCTGGCCAAAATACCAGCTAAAACCGCCCGTGCCGTTAGAAAGGTCTTCCTCTACATGTAGATCCCGCCAGTTGTCTCCGCCGTCCGTGGTTTTAAACAGATGGCTGATATTGCTGCCGTCGTTGTACAGGGCGTAAACAATTTGTCCGTTTTGCGGCGACATGGTTAATCCGATGCGCCCCACCTGCGTTTCGCTTTCATCAGGCAAACCCTGCGCCGCACCCAGCCGCTGCCAGCTGTCACCGCCATCTAAAGACCGGTAAATCCCGCTGCCTGAGCCGTACAAATGCGTTTCTGAGCTGTACACCGGCCGCCGTACCCGTTCCCACATGGCAGCCATCATATAGCTTGGATTGGCCGCATCCATCGCCACATCAACGGCGCCGCAGCTGTCTGAGACAAAAAGGGATTTCCGCCACGTCTCTCCCCCATTATCGCTGATATACAGACCGCGCGCCGTATCCGGACTAAAATAAGAACCTACCGCCGCAACGACCACCTGCTCGTGCTGCTGCGGATTCACTAAAATCCGCCCGATGGATGTCGTTCCTTCCAGGCCGATAAATTGCCAACTTCCGCCGCCGTCCAAAGACTTGTACACTCCGCCGCCGGGGAAATTATTATGTCCGCCATTGGCCTCTCCGGTGCCCACATAGATGATATCCGGATTAACCGGATCAACGGCAATATCGCCGATGGTCAGTACCGGCATTTCGTCAAATATGGCCTTCCAGCTCAGCCCGTGGTCGATAGATTTAAATACGCCGCCGGTTGCCGCCGCCGCATAAACGATATTGGAATTTTGGGGATTGAATTCAATATCGACGATCCGCCCGCCGATATTGTCCGGACCTACAAATTGCCACTCTCCGCCGGCTGATTTTTTTTGCAGAGTCTGCATCTGCCGGCGCTGCGCCATGGCCAGGCGATAAGCGTCTTTATCCGCTGTGTCGTTCGGAAACAGGCGTTGCCGCCAAAACCATTCGGAGGGATAAAAATGTTCGTGGGCTTCGTTTTGCTCTTCCATAGATAAATTTTGTCTTTCTCCGGCGTCATATTGCCGCAAAAAAAGCGCAAGAGTAGCAGCAATTAAGAGAGGTAGAAAATAGAAAAAAAATGTTTTTGCGGACGGTCGTTTCATAGGAATCCCCGGTTCGTATATTCGTTTTTCATTGGTAATCTATAAATGTTTTTATAAGAGGACAAAAAATTTTAAGAAGCATTTGTAGGGGGCGAGAATGGTTTTACATGATTTAGTGTAAAAATAACACTATTTAAACAGTAATAAGGGCTCCTCAATCCGGGCATGACACTTTTAAGAAAAAAAAGCGGAAGCTAACAATTAAATGCTCTACTCCCGCTAACAATTAATACTTGCTGCGCTCTACAGGTGATGCGCACTATTCTTTGGAATTATTAATTCCTTCGGGAAAACGTATCTCCATAGTAATTCGATAGGGGGAAACGCGCAACCGATAATGCTCATCCGAAAAGGACAGAATATCGCCTTCCTTTAGATCGATATCTTTAACAGCATCCCTTACATGCTTAAGCAAATGTTGGATATGTTTCTCACTCATAATACCTCCCGTTAATTGGATATTATGGGCTTTGATATCTTCTGAAATAGCTGTGTTACTATTAAGATGTATCATAATCATTCAAAGATACAAAGCTGTTACCGCCGCTCCATGGCATTAAGGTCTTCCCTGTCGTATCTAATTCTGTGCCAAACCGGAACAAAAAAATCGGCGCATTAGGCGGTACAATATCTGCAGATGTATTTGATATATCGGGCGTTTTTATGATTTCTTTAGCCCGAACAATTAATATAACGCTGGTTATGTCAAGTTTGTTTCCTTTTTCTTAAACTTTTTTTGATTTTTTTTAATTTGCCATTTTTCCCTTTTTCACTAAATTATTTGGCAGCTTATATTTGTTAGCAGCAATAACCGCATAAGGCCATCAATCAAGGAGCTTCTGTAATGAAAAATTCTACGCTCACAGTCGTTTTATTACTGGTAATTTTCTTTTTGGCTCAATCGTTGAGTGCAGACACTAAACCGAAGTGGGTTACGGAGCGTCCCGTCAATCCTTTGTTTTATATCGGCATCGGTTATGCCTCCAAAACCGACCATCCGGGGGACTACCAAAAAGTAGCTAAAGATCAGGCTTTGCAAGACTTATCATCAGAAATCGAAATTAAAATCAGCAGTGATTTTTTACAGTCTCTCTCTGAAAAAGCCGGCAATATAAAAGAAAATGTGCAATCACAAATCCGCTCCACCACCAAGGCCCATTTGGAAGGGTACCGATTGGTGGACACCTGGGAAAACGGCAGTGAATATTGGGCGTATTACCGGTTGGATAAAGATACCTACAAAACGCTGCGTTCCAGGCGCAAAGCCAAGGCGCTTAACCTGGCTGATGATTTTTTCCGCAAAGCGCGCCAGGCTGAAGGCCAAAAACGGATCAGCTCCGCTGTACGCCTCTATTTACAGGCGCTACAAGCGTTGCAGGAATTTGTAGCCGAGCCTTTGCGGGTAAAGTTCAATGGACATAATGTCTATCTGCAAAATGAAATTTATGCTTCGCTTCAAAATATTTTTGCTAACATCCGCTTAACCCCGGTAAACAGCCGGATTCAGGTTAAGATTAACAAAGCCACTGCCCGACCGCTGGCTGTAAATTGCTTTTATCAGACAGCGCCTGATGCACAGGCAACCCTATCTGATCTGCCTGTATACTTCAGATTTATCCGCGGCGCCGGACAATTGGAACACCTTGTTACAAGCAACTCCCACGGCCTGGCCCGCGCTACACTTTCTTCCGTAACGTCAAGCGATAAGTTGCAAATCGTTGGCGCAGAAACCCGTCCAGAGCTTTTTTTAGGCCAAAAGCCGTCGATGCTATTGCACAGCATGCTGCAAAATCTGAATACGCCCAAAACAAAAATCCTCTTACAGGTCAGCGGTCTGACCGCCTATATTGAATCCAGTGAAAAGAACCTCGGAAAGGATCTTAAGGTAAAGTATATCGAACCCCGGCTGAAACAGGCGCTCAGCGACAACGGATTTACCTTTACCGACGATGTTTCCGGCGCAGATATTCTGATTACCATAAAAGCCCAAACCCGCAAAGGGGCGCAGCTTTACAATTTGTTTTCTTCCTTCGGCGAAATGACCATTTCGGTAACCGATTTAAGCAGTGGAGCCGAAATCTACAAAAAGGCCTTCACTAATTTAAAGGGGATTCAATTAGACTACACCAAGGCGGGATTAAAAGCGCTGGAAAACGCCGGTAAATTAGCGGCGCAAAACATTCCCGAGATGATGCGCCAGATGCATAAAACGCTTTAGGGTTCTGTAATCTATCAGGACAAAAGATTTAGGCTGTGCTGTAGAGTTTTTGCACCTGCAACAGAAGTCAGAAATCAGGAACCTAAAATTAAAAGCACGCGGCAATATACTCGAATAGAAATGGTTTGAATATAAACCATTTCGTCCTGAGAGTTGAGTGTTTTGTACGAAATCCCGATTTATCGGGACGATACCGATTGCCTTATTTGCGCCACAGGCGCCCCTTCAGGGTAAACTATTTACTGATCGGTATACAAGCCATTTTTTATCATTTGTCGTTTGCCGTTTTTCTTTTTTACAGTTCCCAATTTCTGATTTTATCTTGCCCGTACACAAAAACAGAAACAAACAGGAGTTTTCTTTTAAAACCAAGAAAACCCCAATTTCCATATTCAACTTATTGATAACCCGTAATTTAAATCGCAGGTTAAAATGTCTGAGAATTCAAAAAAAACATTCTATCGTTTTTCAAATATCTTTTTGGAGTAAGCGCAAACATTCAAACGGAACAAAAATCCTTGCCGGCGGTTTTATTGCTTTATAAAAAACCAGTTAGTATATTTGCAATCTTTTAAAAGCGGTTAGGTTTCGTACTCATAAATGATCAATGGAGGTAAAACCGATATGAGAGCTTCTAAGTTATTATTAGCATTTGTGGCAGGAATCTTAGTCATCTTCGCCTGTTCGACCAAACTCTCTGAAGAAGCCTATTATAAGAAGGCCAAAGATGCCTACGGAAAACAAAATTTTGAGATGGCCATCACGAACTTTAAACATATTGTAGAATACTACCCGCAGGGCAAACGCGCTGCGGAATCTCTTTTTATGATTGGATTCATCAACGCCAATGATCTGAAAAAATATGATGAAGCTAAAAAGTATTATTCGGAGTTTATAAACAAATATCCAAAACACGAACTGGCGCCCAGCGCCAAGTATGAGCTGGCTAACCTGGGCAAGGATATCAACGAGCTGCCTTTTTTAAAACAAATTGCCCGGGATTCCACAGCCAATTAAGCGCTGTCAAAAGCTGAAATAGTATTTTATTTCAGCTTTTTTCATTTTTTCCGCGACATAGCGAAACTTTTTGATCGTTTGCAAGTTATATTTGCCTTATCATCAAATTAAATCATAAGGAACAGATATGCGTTCGGCGCTGATTATGATGATCGGTGTGTTTTTATGGAGCGGCATGCAGGCGCAGACACCGGCGGCGGATTCATTACAAACACAAATTCAACTGCGCACTTTTCTGGAACAGGAAGAAGTACCGCTAAACAGGGAAGTGGTCTATCAGGTAGAACTTTCCTGGCAGGGGCAACTCAATCGCTATCATATTCAGAAAATTGGCGAGCCTACGGTTTCCAACCTTAAATTGCGCGGCAGCGGCTCATCTAACCGTTTTTTTGTGGATTCCACCGAACAGCCCCGCTCATTAAAACGCATCACCTATTACTTTACCCCGCAAGAAATAGGCATGGCTTACATTGACGGGGTGACCATCCAATATGAAGACACCAAACTCAACCAGCACGAAAGTTTACTCTCACAACGCGTAGGCGTTAAAATTGCCGAACCTCTGCCGGAACCGGGGCAGGGCATGTCTTTGGGACAGATTGTCGTGCTTGCGCTGGTTTTTCTCTTTTTAATAACTCTGGCCTATTTCATCTGGCGCTATTTTAAAATCCGTAAAGAGGAGCAACAGGCGGAGGATGAAACCGCCGGGGTCAGTCTGGAAGACAATTATCTAAGCGAGTTAAAAAACACCGTGCAGTTAAACAGCGGCTCGGCCGACCGCCAGTTCGAGGCGCTCAGCGCGATACTCTTCCGCTATCTTAAAGAGCGTTTTCAACTCTCCGGCGCGGCCCTTTCCGCTGAAATTGAACAGAAAATTCAAAAATATTTACCCGGCGATGAAATCGGAGTAAAACTCAAAACCATGTTGGAACGCAGCGAACTGAGTAAATTTGCGCGGGAATCCGTAAGCGAAACTGAATTGCACATGTTTTACGATACAACGGAATTGTTCTTACAGAAGATGCAGGACATTACCGTGGAGTAGATTATCCGGCCGCTGTCTGTTTGTGCGACCGCAAGTTGCATAGTAACGATACCGAGGAGGTAGAATGAATCCTGACATAAAAGCAATCAACGATAAGATTGAACAGGAAAGCGCGTTTATCGAAAATATCCTTGCTGAAATATCCAAGGTGATTGTGGGGCAGGAATATATGGTGGAACGCTTGCTTATCGGTCTGCTTTCCAACGGACACATTTTATTGGAAGGTGTGCCGGGGCTGGCCAAGACCCTTACCGTACATACGCTGGCCCAGACCATCAGAACAAAATTTCAGCGCATTCAGTTTACGCCGGACCTGCTGCCGGCCGATTTATTGGGCACGTTGATTTACAACCAGAAAGAAGGCGCCTTTACTACTAAAAAGGGCCCCATCTTCAGCAATCTGATTTTAGCCGATGAAATCAACCGCTCACCGGCCAAAGTGCAAAGCGCCCTGTTGGAAGCCATGCAGGAGCGGCAGGTAACCATAGGCGAAAATACTTTTCCGCTGGAAGATCCCTTTCTGGTGTTAGCCACGCAGAATCCCATCGAGCAGGAAGGCACCTATCCCCTGCCCGAAGCGCAGGTCGATCGTTTTATGCTGAAACTCAGCGTAGGCTATCCCAGCAAAGAGGAGGAGCTGGAAATCATTCGTCGTCAAACCAAAAAATCCATCACACACGCCGATGCGGTCATTTCGCCGGAGGAAATTATCCGCGCCCGTAATGTGGTTAAAGAAGTGTATGTGGATGAAAAAATCGAGCGCTATATTGTCGACATTGTTTTTGCCTCTCGCGAACCGCAGGCCTACGGGCTGGAAGAGCTCAACGGACTGATTACCTACGGAGCCAGTCCGCGGGCCTCCATCTTTTTAACACAGGCAGCTAAAGCGCACGCCTTTCTGCGCCGCCGCGGTTACGTAACGCCGGAAGATGTGCGCGCCATCGGCATGGATGTACTGCGCCACCGCGTCATCCTTTCCTACGAAGCCGAAGCGGAAGAAATGTCTTCGGAAGATGTGGTACGCAAGATTTTAAACCGCGTGGAAGTACCGTGATTTATTTAATTAATAATTAAAAATTTGGGAATTATGAATTAAACATCAAGTATCAGGTAACAGGCAGCAAGAAAAGAGAAATCAGAAAACAGGAAAGAGTCAATCGTTAAGCATGCAAGCGTCCGGGTGCATTTTTTCGCTCAACGAATAACGCTTAACCAAAAAGAGCTAACAGTTGATAGCTGAGGGCTGAAAACTAAATAAAAAAATGAACACAACTATCTACATACTCATCGCCGTGGGACTTGTGCTAACGGCAGCGCTGCTCTATCTGCTGCTGTCGCTGCCCAAAAAAGCGCCCGTAGGCGATACGGACAGCGATGAAGCGCGCGAGCAGCTTTCCCGGCAATTGCTGAAGAAAGTGAAGCTGATCGAAATTTCCACGCGCAACGTGGTCAACGAAGTGTTCTCCGGCGAATACCATTCTGTGTTCAAAGGCCGCGGTATGGAATTTTCCGAAGTGCGCGAATATCAGCCCGGCGACGATGTGCGCGCTATCGACTGGAATGTATCGGCGCGTATGGGGCATCCCTATGTAAAGATGTTCGAAGAAGAGCGCGAACTAACGGTGATGCTGTTAGTGGACGTCAGTTCCAGCGGCAATTTCGGTACGGCACAGCAGCTCAAGCGCGAAGTAGCGGCCGAACTGTCGGCCGTGCTGGCCTTTTCGGCCATTAAAAACAACGACAAAGTCGGTCTGCTCATTTTTTCCGATCAGATCGAAAAATTCATTCCGCCGCGCAAAGGTAAAAAACATGTGCTGCGCGTAATCCGGGAAATTTTATTTTACAAACCGCGCGAATCCAAAACCGATATCAATGTGGCGCTGGAGTATCTGAGCCGCGTCATCAAACGCCGTAGTACGGTCTTCCTGATTTCCGATTTTCTGTCCGAGGGCCACGAAAAAGCCCTGCAAATGGCCAACAAAAAACACGACATGATCGCCATCAGCATCACCGACCCGCGCGAGATTTCCCTGCCCGATGTGGGCATGCTGGATTTGGAAGACGCCGAAACCGGCGAAACGCTGTTGGTGGATACCGGCAACAGCGCCCTGCGTCGGGAATTTTTGGAACAGAACCTGACGCGCAATCAGGAGCGCGACAAATTTTTTAAATCCATCGGCGTGGATCATATCAATATTTTAACCGATCGCTCGTACGTGGAACCGATTACGCGCTTTTTTAAACTACGCGCCCGGCGTCTGGCTGTGTGAATATTTTAGATGAAACCTTTGAAAAATTAAGTTTTGTTTACCCTCTCCCCGGCGAAAGCCGCCGCTTTTGCGGCCGTCCCCTCTCCCAGGTTTGGGAGAGGGGAGCCGAGGGGTGAGGGGAATAACTTTAAAAACAACTTGAATTTAGGGCGACTATTCGTTATGCGTTTACATATCAATAATAAAAATGGAACACATATGAATCTGCGCAGATGGATTTTTTCAAAGGTTTTTAGATCTAAATTTAGAGATTGTTCGATTATGTTTTGATAGGAGTTCTGGTTTCCCACTTTCGTGGGAATGACCTAATCGCCCAGTTGGCGTAACGTGTCATACCCGCAAAAGCGGGTATCCACTGACGTTCAGCCAAAACCACAAAAATATTGTTCTATTTAGGTTAAATTTGAGTGTTGAGGGATTTAACACAATGAAACAAATCATTAAATGGCAACTCATTTTGTTGTTTGCCCTGTTGATTGCCGCTTGTTCAAAACCGCAAAAACCGGCCGTTGCCGAACAGGACAAACTTAATTTAGCCAACGCTTACTACACCAACGGTTTGTATCAGGCCGCCGCCGATGAATATCTGGATTATGTGCGGCGCTACCCGCTGGACGCCGCCCGTCAGGCCAACACCTATTACACCATCGCCAATATTTATTTTGATCGGCTGAACGATTACCAAAACGCTTTGAAATTCTACTTTAAAATTAAATACCTCTACCCGCAGAGTAATCTGCAAAAAGAAGTAGGCAAACGTATTGTTAATTGCCTGGAACGTCTGGAGCGCTCCAACGACGCCCAGCGCTTAGTGCAAAAAGAAGCGGCGCTGGATAAAAGCCAGGTCAAAGAAAGCAAGCCGGGCGCGGTGCTGGCCAAAATCGGACAGCGCACAATCACACAGGGCGATCTGGATTACGAAATCAGCAAGCTGCCGACCTATCTGCAGGAAGATTTTAAGAATCCCAAAAAGAAGCTGGAATATCTGAAGCAGTATATTCTGCAGGAATTGCTGTACGACTCGGCCAAACGCCAAGGGCTGGACAAGGACAAAGAAGTCATTGAGGGAACGTTCCGCGCCAAAAAAGCGTTAATGGCGCAGAAATTATTAAACGAAGAGTTAAAAAAGCAGGTTAAAATCGATCCCGAAGACGTCCAGTTGTATTATCAGGCACACAAAGATAAATATGCGGAAAAGGACGACAAGGGAAAAGTTAAGCGGCAAAAATCCTTTGCCGAAGCGCAACAGCAGGCGGCGCAGGATTTGGCCATGGAAAAACAGCAACAAGCCTATCAGAAACTGGCCGACCGTCTGATGCAGGCTGAAGATGTGCAATTGTTTGAGAACCGTATTCAATAAGGAAAAGGCGTGAGAATACTGAGCAGAGCGCTTATAGGAATTCTTCTACTAACTGTAATCGAAACCGCTGCCGCACAGCAGCAGCCGCTCATCGAAGTGCAGTCCAGGGTGGATACTTCGGTCATCACTATCGGCGATCAAATCACCTACTCCATCATAATCGACCGCGCCAAGGATTTGCGCATCATCCGCCCCGGCGAAGGACTGAACTTGGGTTCTTTCGAAATCAAAGGTTACCACTTTCCCAAGCCCGTGGAAAAAGACGGACGCATCATCGAGCGTTTCGATTTCACCATCTCTGTTTACGATACGGGCAGCTTCGTCATTCCGCCCTACCCTGTGGCCTACTTTCCGCAGGACAGCAGCAAAAAATATCAGATCATCGAAGCGCCGGCCATTGAAATTCATGTAAAATCGGTTATCAGCGGCGAAGGCGCCAAAACGCTCAAAGACATTAAATGGCCGATTGACATCCCCTTCAATTACAAATTTTGGCTGTCTGTTTTAATTATTTTGATCTTATTAGCTGTGGCTGCTTTTATCGCCTACCGCATGTGGAAAAAGCGCAAAGAGCGGGGATACTTAATCAAACCGCCGCAGCCGCCGCGACCGGCGCACGAAGTAGCCATGGAAGAGTTGCAGGCCTTGTTTAACAGCGATTTACTGGACAAAGGCAGAGTAAAAGAATTTTTCATTCGTCTCTCGGACATCATGCGCAGCTATCTGGAAGGCCGCTATTTTGTGCGGGCGTTAGAAGAAACCACTGCGGAAATCATGCGCGATGTGCGCAAGCATATCAGCGACGAAGAGCAGACGGACATGCTGCGCCGGATTTTAACGCTGAGCGATTTGGTTAAATTCGCCAAATACCGTCCCGCGGCAGATGAAATTGCCGCCGTTAAAGAGCAGAGCGTAGCCTTTGTGGAAGACACGCGCGTCGTGTACGAAGCAGAAGCAGAGACCGTGCCGCAAAACTGAACAAGAGCTAAAATATATGCTTAACATAAATTGGAGGATAGAACGTTGATAGATGTGCAAGGGTTAATTCGTTACTACGGCGAAAAACGGGCTATTTCCGATATCACTTTTCATGTCAATAAAGGTGAGATTCTGGGATTGTTGGGCCCGAACGCCGCCGGAAAAACCACGACCATGCGTATTTTAACCTGTTACATGCCGCCCACCGGCGGCACGGCTGAAGTCGGCGGTTACGACATTCTGGAAAACAGCATGGACGTGCGGCGCATTATCGGCTACCTGCCGGAAAATCCGCCGCTGTACTCGGATATGCGCGTGGATGATTATCTTGATTTTGTCAGCAAAATTAAGAGCATCCCTGCCGAACGCCGTAAAAATGAAATCGACAACGTTATCGAAAAGGCCAGTCTGGGCGATGTGCGCCATCGCATTATCGGCAAGCTGTCCAAGGGTTTTAAGCAGCGCGTGGGACTGGCTCAGAGTCTGCTGAACAATCCCAAAATCGTTATTTTAGACGAGCCTACCGTGGGCCTCGATCCCAAGCAGATTATTGAAATCCGCGAACTGATTAAAAATCTCAGGGGCGAGCACACCGTTATTCTTTCGTCGCATATTCTGCCCGAAATCGAACAGACCTGCGACCGCGTGGTGATCATCAATCAGGGCAGCGTCGTGGCTGAAGACACCGTGGAAAATTTAACCAACCGCATGCGCGGCGGAGAGCGTATTTTATTGCAAGTGGAAGCGGCGGAAGACGCTTTGCGCAAAGCCCTGCAGCCCGTCAGCGATATCCGCAGCATTACAATTGAAGCGGAGCACAACGGCGTACTGCAGGCCGTGGTGGAGAGTGAAAAAGATTTACGCAAAGATTTGGCGCAGCATATCGTTTCCGCCAACCTCGGCTTGCTGGAACTGGCTATGGATCGCTTTACGCTGGAAGATATCTTTCTGCATCTGACTACTAAGGAGGAGGTTGCCTGAGATGAAACAAACATTGGCTATATTTCAAAGAGAATTCAAATCCTTCTTTTACTCGCCGGTGGCTTACGTTATTCTGGCCGTATTCACTGCCCTAACCGGCGTGTTCTTTTATCTGTATTTGTCCAGTTTTGTGCAGGCGGCGTTAATGGACGCCATGCGCGCCCAGCAATACCGCATGGCTCCGCAAAAACTGAACGTGAACCTGATGTTGATTCGGCCCTATTTCTGGAACATCGCCCTGATTTCACTGTTTACCCTGCCGACCATCACCATGCGCCTGTACTCGGAAGAAAAACGGCTGGGAACGGTGGAATTGTTGTATACAACGCCGATCACACCCACACAGATTATTTTAGGGAAATTTCTGGCTGGTCTGGCTTTTTACATCGTTCTTTTGCTGCCGACTATGTTCTTTCAGGCACTGTTATTTGCTTACGGCGATCCTGAATTTATGCCGGTGCTGTCCGGATATATTGGATTGATTTTCTTAGGCTCGGCCTTTATTTCGGTGGGACTGTTTATTTCTACCACCACAGAGAATCAAATCATTGCCGCCATTGGCGGATTTGCCCTATCACTCTTACTCTGGGTTGTGGGCTGGGGCGCTAATTTTGCCGGACCCACGTTAGCGCCCATATTGAATTACATTTCCATCATTAATCATTTTGAAGATTTCGCTCAGGGCGTCATCGACAGCAGCCATGTAGCTTATTATATATTGTTCTGTTTTACAGGATTGTATCTGTCGCTTAAAACCATCGAATCGGTTAAGTGGCGCGCCTGACAGCCAAAACCCTTTGCGAACCCTCTTAAGGGTTCGTAAAGATAGAAACAACAAGAAACCTTACGAACCTTTTAAGGTTCGCAAGGGTAAACCAAAAAAACGGAGCGAGGATATGAAAAAAATAGACAATATCGCAGGCGGCGCCGGATTGCTGCTGTTGGTTGCGGCGCTGATCTGGTACTCCATTTCCAAAATCTGGAGCGCCTGGCACTGGGCGCTGTTGATTATCGGCGCGGCCGGAATGATCTATTTTTTAATTCAGTATTACAGCAAAAGCGAACGGCAGTTCTCCGGCAGAGCCTTCAAACAAGGTTCTAATGTGTTTATCCAAATTCTCATCGTGCTGGTCATCGTCGTTTTGCTGGCCTTTATCACTACACGGCAGCATGCCCGCGCCGACCTGACAAAAAACCATTTGTACAGCCTGTCGGATAAAACCGAAAAAGTATTGAAACATCTCAATAAAGAGGTAGAGATTAAAGGGTTCTTCAAATCGTCCGAGCAAAACGCCGCCCGCGATCTGCTTGACGAGTACAATTATCGTTCATCCAAACTCAGTTACGAGCTAATCGATCCCGACGAAGAACCGCAGTACGGCATCAAGAAATACGGTACGCTGGTTGTGGAATCAGGCGCCAAGCGCGAGAAAATCGAAAAGATGAGCGAAGCAAATATTACGAACGCTATCATTAAAGTGACGCGCAATCAGGACAAAGTGATCTACTTTGTGACCGGTCACGGCGAACGTTCCATTAAGGACGCTTCGCCCGAGGGCTACAAAGACGCTGTGGAAGCTATCCGCAAGGAAAATCATATTGTGCGCGAATTGAATCTGGTGCGCCGCCGTTCCATCCCCGACAGCTGCACCGTGCTGGCCATCGTGCGTCCGCAGACTAACTTTTTCCCCGGCGAGCTGGATACCGTTAAGGCCTGGCTGGATAAAGGCGGCAAGTTATTGCTGATGGTCGATCCGGAACATTCGCCGGACATTGCCGGTTTTATGGCCCAATTCCATGTTACGCTGGGCAATGATATGGTTATCGACGCCAGCGGCATGGGACAATTATTCGGCGCCGGCCCGGGCATACCGCTGGTAACGCACTACGATCAGCAGCATCCCATCACCAAAGACTTTTCCATCATGACCTTTTACCCCTATGCCTGCTCGCTGACGCCCATGAGCGATAAAGGCGGTTTTAAGATGACCGAGCTTTTAAAAACCAGTCCCGAAAGCTGGGCGGAAACCGATTTTAGCAGCGGCAAAGTGGCTTTTGATCCCAACAGCGATACCAAAGGGCCCATCGTCATCGGTCTGATACTGGAAAAAACCAAAGGCAAAGCTAAAGAAACGCTGGCTATTTTCGGCGATTCCGACTTTGCAAAAAACGGCTACTTCAAAAATCAGGGTAATAAAAACCTCTTTTTAAATACGGTGAATTATCTGGCCGAGGAGGAAGATCTGATTTCCATCCGGCCCAAACAGATCGACGACCGCCGCCTGACCTTAACACAGGCTGACGTTTCGTCGCTGTTCTATATGGTGGTCATCGCGATTCCCTTGATAGTGATCATCCTCGGCGTGGTGATTTTTATTAAAAGAAACCGGTGAAAATAATTAAGAATTAAGTAGTAAGAAAACAGAAATCAGGAAATAGAAAAGCGTAAAGCGTGTGTATGCGTGCATGAGTTAACCGTGTAAGCGTTAAGTGTCGGCTTCATCTTTTTCCTCGCAACAAGGCGGGGAACGCGTAATGCTTAACGAATAACGCAAAATATTTCCGCTGTGAAAGTAACAAACATTTCCCCACCCCGTCTGTCATACGGGGAGGGGCCGGCCACAAAAGTGGCGGCTTTCGCCGGGGAGAGGCTGATTTCTCCGTTGCGGAGAATATCTCCGCAACAAGGCGGGGAAGGCATAATGCTTAACGAATTACTGAAAACTGAAGGCTGACAGCTAAAAACTAAAACACAGAGGGACCCCAAATATGCGTAAGACTATTATTCTTGTTTTGATTGCCATCGGTCTGGGCGCTTACGTTTATTTTTACGAAATAAAAGGCGGCGAGCAGCGCGCCAAGCAAAAAGAAGCCGCCGAAAAATTGCTGGCCTTTAATAAGGACAGCGTGGATTATGTGGAAGTACAAGCGCCCAAAGGTCATTTTATCTTTCAAAAGACTAAAGACGGCTGGCAGATCAAACAGCCGGTGCAAACCGACGCCGACGATTCGCCCGTTAAATCATTGCTCTCAAATTTAAGCGGCGCTAAAAAGCAGCGCTCGTTTGCCGCGGGTAAGAACAAACTGGCCGGTTACGGTTTAGGCAATGGCGCGCTGACCATTCATTTGAAAGGCGCCGGACTGCCCGAAGCTACCATAAAATTAGGCGATAACACATCGGTGGGCTCCAATGTGTACGTTACCGTGGACGATTCCACCGTAGCCATCATTCCGGCGTACATCAAAACCGGCGCCGATAAATCGCTGTTTGACTGGCGTTACAAAAAGGTAATCCATTTCAAAAAAGACGCTATCCGCGAGATTACTTTGCACAGTCCCAAAGGCGCCTTTTCCTTTGTGAAGGACAACAGTGATTGGCTGATGACCTCTCCGCGGCAGGGTAAAGCGGACAAAAGCGCCGTGGAAGCTTTGCTGAATAAACTGGAATGGGGACGCATTAAGGAGGTAGCCGCCGAAGAAAGCGCCAACTTAAAACACTTTGGCTTGTCCCGGCCTGCCTACCGGCTGGAACTTCTCACGGGTGCGGAAAAAGCTAAATTAGGGCTGTCCTTCTCACACATTAAGAACAACACGGTTTACGGTAAAGACGACGCCCGTCCATTGATTTTTAAAGTGGATTCCCTGTTCATGAAACCGTTTAATAAAAGTTTGTTCGCCTTCCGCGATAAATCCGTAGAAGATTTTAATCGGGACGAAGCAGACAGCATTTCCCTGTTTTACGAAGACAGCCTGTACGTTTTAATAAAGGATTCATCCTCCGCCTGGCGCTATGCCGACGGCAAAAAAGCCAAAGGCTGGAAAATTACCAATTTATTATCGGCGCTTTCAAATTTAAAAGCTAAAGCCTTTGTCGAGGAACCGGCCAAACATTTGCAGCGTTACGGACTGCAAAAACCGCTTGGCCATATTCAGGTTTTTGCCGAAGGCCGGCTCATTGCCGGGCTGAAAACCGGCAAAACGGCTAAAGGCGATAAAAATGTGTATGCGCTGAATCCGCGGCAAAAAGCAGTGGTACTCATTGAAAAAAGCGCCGTTAAACGCATTTTACCAAAGAAAAAAGAGATGATCGAAAAAGAAAAGAAAACCAAAAAAGAAACCGCTAAATAATGTACGATTTCGCCGATCCCTGGTATCTACTGCTGCTACTGTTGCTGCCTGTAATGGGCTGGTGGTACTGGCAGGTACTCAGACGCCAAAACGGAAAACTGAAATACTCGGACGTGGGCCTGTTCAGGCAAACGCACGCCACTTTAAAGCGGCGTTTGTATCACGGATTGTTTGCCCTGCGCATGTTAGCCGTGGCCCTGTTAATTTTAGCGCTGGCCAGGCCGCAATCCAGCAGCAAGGAGCAGGAGATTTCCACCGAAGGCGTGGATATTGTACTGGCTTTGGACGTTTCCAGCAGTATGCTGTCGGAAGATTTTAAACCGCACAACCGTTTAGAGGCGGCCAAGCTGGTGGCTAAAGATTTTATCAAGGAGCGCCATAATGACCGTCTGGGATTAGTAGTCTTTGCCGGCGAAAGCTTTACGCAATGTCCTCTTACCCTGGATTACGGCGTGCTGCTTTCACTGCTGGATCAGGTGAAAATCGCCGACCGCGACTGGGACGGCACAGCCATCGGTATGGGCATAATTAATGCTGTTAACCGTCTGCGCGACAGCAAGGCCAAAAGCAAAGTGATTATCCTGTTAACCGACGGCGTGAATAACAGCGGTCAAATCGATCCCACCACAGCGGCGCAGATTGCCCAGGCCTTTAATATCAAAATATACACAATCGGGGCCGGCAAACGGGGCACGGCTATGTATCCGGTGGACGATCCCATTTTAGGCCGCCATTACGTGCCGCGTCCCGTGGAGATTGACGAACAGTCCCTGCGTAAAATCGCTTCCGTCACCGGCGGCGAATATTTCCGCGCTACCGATACGGAAAAGCTGAAAGAGATTTACCGCGAAATCGGCGAAATGGAAAAAACCAAAATTAAAGTAAAAGAATACACGCGCTATCAGGAATACTTTTTGTATTTTCTGCTGGCCGGATTGGGACTACTGCTGTTAGAGTTAGTGTTAAGCAATACTTATTTCCGCAAGATTCCCTGATACAGAGGTGAAATGGAAGTACTACGATTTCAAAATCCCTGGATATTGCACGGTTTGTGGGGGGCGCTGCTGTTAATCGTTTTTTTTGTGTTTGTATTTAAGCAAAAGGAACGCCTGCTGCAGCGCTTTGGCCAGTTGGACATGCTGCGCCGCATGATGCCGGGGTACGATAAAAAACGTGTCGTCTGGAAAGCCATCCTGTTTATATTGAGTTACATTTTCCTGATCATCGCCATGGCCGACCCGCAGATTGGCACCAAGTTGGAAGAGGTCAAGCGTGAAGGCGTGGACATTATCGTAGCTTTGGATGTTTCCCTAAGCATGCAGGCCGAAGACATCGCTCCCAGCCGTTTGGAAAAAGCCAAACATGAAGTGGCCAAGCTGATCGATATGCTGCAAGGGGATCGCATCGGTCTGATCGCCTTTGCCGGTATTGCCCACGTGCAGTGTCCGTTAACGCTGGACTATTCGGCGGCCAAATTATTTTTAACTATGATGGATACCCACCTGATTCCGGTGCCCGGCACGGCCATCGGCGACGCCATTGCCCGCGCCATGAAATCTTTTAATGTAAAAGAACATAAGTACAAAGTGCTTATTTTGATCACCGACGGCGAAGACCACGACACCGATCCCATTAAACGGGCAGAAGAAGCGGCTAAGGAGGGAATCATCATTTACAC
Organism: uncultured Calditrichaceae bacterium; assembly: GCA_964536685.1. Taxonomy (GTDB): domain Bacteria; phylum Calditrichota; class Calditrichia; order Calditrichales; family Calditrichaceae; genus CAZIBE01. Next base: position 31,345 of record CAZIBE010000019.1, read on the forward strand.
GGTCGGCTTAGGTTCACAGCAAGGCGTGCCCATTCCCTTATACGACGCCAACGGCAATCCGGCCGGATTTAAAAAAGACCGCAACGGTAATGTGGTAACCACCAAGCTGGACGTAACGACGCTGCAGAAAATCGCTTATCTGACCAACGGTAAATATTACATCTCTTCCTCCGGCGAGACCGAACTTAAAGAGATTTACAAGGACATCGGCAAGCTGGAAAAGAAACAGCTCTCGTCGCGCAAATTTTCCCAATACGAAGACCGCTTTCAGGTTTTTATTTTGATTGCCCTGGCGCTGCTATTGATTGAAACGTTTTTGCCGGTAAGAAGTAAAAGAAAATTAAGAGTTAAGAAGGATTAAGTGTTAAGTAATAAGTGTTAAGTATCAGGAAATAGAAAATAGAAATCAGGAAAAAGGAATTAGACAACTAACAGCAGATGGCTGACGTCTGAAATCTGACAGCTAAAATGTATTAAATGAGAAAAAAGATAGAATGAAGTTCATATCGATTATTGTGCTTACTGCTTTCTTTTCCACGCATTTGTGGGCTCAGGGCATCCGCGGCAAAGTAAACGCCGGCAACGAGGCCTTTAAAAAAGGCGATTATGAACAAGCGCTGACCAAATACAAGGACGCTCTGCTGGACGATCCGCTGAACGAAATTGCCCTGTTTAATCAGGCCGACGCTTTGTACAAATTAAAAAAATACGATCAGGCCATCGAGAGCTTCCAAAAAGTAACCGGCAGTAAAGATTTGCAGCTCAGCGCAAAAGCTTTTTACAATATCGGCAATGCCCTCTTTCAGCAAAATAAGCTGCCGCAATGCATCGAAGCTTATAAAAAAAGTCTGGAACTGAATCCCAACGATTTCGAAACTAAATTTAATTTGGAACTGGCGCGCGCCAAATTAAAGGAAATGTCCAAAAAACAAAAGCAGCGGCAAAAGGGACAAAAACAAAATCAGCAACAGCAAAAAATAGAGCCTTCGGAATACGCCAAACAGCTTAAGGCGCAGGCCGAGGAGTTAGTGGCCAGACGGCAATACAATCAGGCTTACCAATTAATGAACGACGGTTTAAAGAAAGATAAAACCGTGGCCGCTTTTCAATCCTTTATTACGCGCATTAAAGACGTCGTTGATATTTCGGAGGGCGCCTGATGATTCGTATGCTAAAATTGTTTATATTTACGCTATTGGTCTTGAGCTTTGCACCCTCGGCGCAGGCGCAAAGCGCCGACGATTATTTTCATCTGGCGGCACGGCAATACATCGACGCCCACTGGCAACTGGCGCAGCAGGCCATTCAGCAGGGTTTGCGGCAATATCCCAACGACGCCCGTTTAAAAGCTCTGGCCGAAAAGATGAAAAAACAACGGCAAAAACAGCAGCAACAGCAAAATCAACAGCAGGACAAACAAAAACAAGCGCAGATGCAAAAGGCCAAAAAGGAACAGCAAAAAAAACAAGACAAAAAGAAGCGAGAGCAAAAAAAGGGCGCTAAAAAGAGAATGGACAAAAAAGAAGCCGAACGCATCTTAAACGCCATGCGCGAAGACGAACGCGAAGCGCAAAAGAAAAAGGCTCCCGTGCGCGCAAACCGCCGGGCGGTGGATAAGGATTGGTAGGGTTTGATTAAGTAGTAAGTAGTAAATATTAAGTAGTAAGTAGTAAGTAGTAAGAAAGCAGGAAAGAGTACAGCGTTAAGCGTATAAGCGTTAATAGTTATTCCCCTGTGAAACGCAAAACGCTTAACGAATAACCTAATAATTGAAAACTAAAGGCTGAAAGCTGATAGCTGAAGGCTGATTGCTAATAAAAAACTATGCATAAATATATACTCTACATCATTCTGAGTTTCACGCAACTGTTACCGCTGGCGGCGCAAGACTTGCGCGTACGCGCCTATGTGTCCAAAAATGTCGTCGGCGTGGACGAGCAGTTTGAATACAGGGTGGAAGTAACCGGCAAAAGCGCTTCCCTGCCCGATGTGCAGTTTCCGGATTTAGCGGACTTTTATGTCCTGTCCGGCCCCAACTCCTCCACTAATATGCAATGGATCAATGGCGTAATGTCCTCTTCCAGGACAAATTCCTTTTACCTGCAACCGCGCAAAGAAGGACGCTTCACCATTGCCGCAGCCCGCGTAACATATAAAGGCAAAGAGTATAAATCCAACAGCATCGTTATCACCGTTAAAAAAGGCGCGGCGGTCAGCGGCAGGAAAAGAACAAAACAGCAGCCGGCCACGCTTAGGGATAACGAACTAACCGGCGAGAGTTTATACCTGAGAACCGAGGTTAATAAAAGAAAAGTCTACATCGGCGAACAGCTTTTGGTCACCTATCGGTTATATTTCCGGCCGGAAGTACGCACTTACCACCCGGTTAAAATGCCAACCAATACGGGCTTTTGGAGCGAAGATTTTGACTTACCGCCACAGGCGCAAATTGAAAATGTGGTGGTTAATGGTTTAAATTACCGCGTGGCAACGCTTAAAAAAACCGCGCTCTTCCCCACGCAAACCGGTACGTTAACCTTAGACCCGATGAAGATAACCGTGGAAACGGTCGTCCGCGCCCGGCGCCGCTCGCGCAGTTTATTCGACAGCTTTTTTGACGATCCTTTCGGCCGTACCGTACAGAAATCGCTGGCCACTAAACCCGTTAAGATCACCGTACTGCCCCTGCCCGAGGAAGATAAACCGGCCGATTTCGGCGGCGCGGTCGGTCGATTTCGCATGAACGTTTCCACCGATAAAACCAGCGCCAAGGTGAACGAAGCCATCTCGCTGAAGATCAGCATCAGCGGGACGGGAAATATCAAATTAGTGGATTTGCCTAAAATTCAAATTCCGCAGGATTTGGAACAATATGCGCCTAAAACTTCCACAAAAATCAATAAAAACGGCGAAGTCATCGGCGGACGAAAAATCGCCGAGTATATCCTGATTCCGCGCATAGCCGGCGCTTATGATCTTAAACCTGTCCGTTTCTCTTATTTTGATCCGCGCAGCAAAACCTACAAAACGGTTTCCAGCGCGCCGGTTCATTTACATATCAGCGGCAGCGCTCAATCGCCGGCGGCCATAAACGCTTCCGGCGCCGGCTACAGCAGGCGGGAAGTGGCCATGTTAGGCAAGGACATCCGCTTCATTAAAGAGTTCTCGGTATTTACGCCCATCGGTTACCGTCCCTATTTAACCACCGCTTACTGGCTGCTGATTTCCGGCGGGCTATTGATTTTCATTCTCTTTGTCCTTTACAACGAGCGCAAAGCGCGGCTGTATTCCGACGCGCGGCTGGCGCGGCGCTACAAAGCGGGTAAGCTTGCCGCCAAGCAGTTAGCGCGCGCCAAAACATTACTCGGCGCCGGGCAGAGCGCTTTTTACAAGGCGGTTTCTTTGGCTTTGCAGGGCTTTGTCCAGGACAAATTAAACATGGAATTAACCGATTTCAGCGCGCCCAATATCCGCCGCCTTTTTAAAGAGCGAGGCATTCCGGCCGAAGAAACCGAAGAGTATCTGGCCATTTTACAGGAAAGCGATTTGGGACAATTTGCTAACATCAGCAGCGATTCGGCGGCGCGCCAGCAGGTGTACGACCGCGCCAAGAGCATCCTAACCAAACTGGAGAAATGGATATAATGAAACGATGGCTGCCGCTTTTGCTCATTTTAGTGGCACAGAGCGTTTTTGCCGATACGCCCAACGCTCTGTTCGAACAGGGCAACCGCTTATATCAGCAGGGGCAGTATGAGGAGGCCGCACAAAAATACAAGCAAATTGTCAAACAGGGATTGGAAAGCGGCGAACTCTATTTTAATCTGGGTAACGTTTACTATAGACTGAACAAACCCGGTCTGGCGCGCCTGTATTACGAACGGGCTAAAAAATTCCTCAAAAATGATGAAGCGCTCAATACCAATTTACAACTGTTAACCATGCGTTTGGTGGATAAAATTCAGCAGCCGCCTCAATTCATTTTATCGCGCTGGTGGCAGGCGGCCCTGGAATTATTTAATCTTACTCTGATTTCCTGGCTGACGGTCGGATTGTTGCTGTTGACCTTATTGACCAGCGCCGTACGACTCTATTTTGTGCGCCGCAAAAAAGGCGATCGCTTTAAGGAATTGTTTGTGACGGCTATCGTTCTTTTTTTGATTTCAGTCTTTATCTTAGGGCAAAAGATTTATGGTTTGGAAACCGAACATTTTGCCGTTATTTTAAGTCCAACGGTTACGCTCTATGCCGAACCGAACAGCTCGGGCACGGAAGTATTTGTGCTGCACGAAGGCACCAAAGTACAAATCCGGCGACAAAATCAAAACTGGCTGGAAATCCGTCTGGCAGACGGCAAAACGGGCTGGTTGCAAAAAGAAGATTTGGAAACAATATAGGAAATTTAGAATGATAAAACATGTCATTGCCATAGGACTGACAGCCATTTTATTGGCCTCCTGCGCTTCTATGAAAAAAGCTGCTGCCCCCCAGCCTGTTAAAGAAAAAGCGGCAGCCGGCGCTTTTGATGAATCTTTCGATCCTTTGAGCCTTAAAGACGACGACATCGTCATCTCCGGTAAAAACGAACAGCCTGCGCCAAAACAGGAATACTCTTCGGGCGTGCCCATGTCATCAACCTCTAAGGTTTCAACTGACGAAATGCAGGAAACGGACGGATTTCGCGTACAGTTGTTTGCCACACGCAGCATCGAAACCGCCACCGTCGGTCAGCAAAAAGCGGAACAGCTTTTTGGCGCCCAACATCAAAAGATCTATTTGATTTTTGAAACGCCTTTTTACAAGCTGCGCGTGGGCGACTTGCTGTCGCGCAAAGCGGCCGAACAGTTACGGGACACGGCCAAAACGTACGGCTACGATCAAGCGTTTATTGTACGCAGCAAAGTGCAGGTCACTAAAGAACAGATGGATAATAATTATTAGCTGACAGCTGTTAGCTATCAGCTTTCAGTTATTTGCTGATTAATCGTTATTCGTTAAGCGTTATACGTACCAAAGCTCATATCGAATAACGCGTATACGCTTAACGCTGTACTCTTTGCTCTTTCCTGTTTTCTTATTACTTATTACTTACTACTTAATACTTCACACTTATTACTCAACCTTTAATCACGCCCAGCGGCTTTAATTTAGCCACTTTTTTGCTGATTCCGCTTTGATGCATAATTTGCACTACGTCAGCCACGTCCTTGTACGCCTGAGGCATTTCTTCCGCTACCGTACCCCGTCCGCGTGCTTGTACCAATACGCCGCGATCGGCCATCTCACGAATCAAATTGCGGCCATGGGCCAGCTTTTTGGCCTTGTGCCTGCTGAGTACGCGTCCCGCTCCGTGACAAGTGCTGCCGAAGGTTTCCTGCATCGCCTGCCCGGCGCCTACACAAACAAAGGAATAGCGTCCCATATCGCCGGGGATAAGCACAGGCTGACCAACGGAGCGATAAACCTCCGGGATAAACGGGCTGCCCGGCGGGAAGGCGCGCGTGGCTCCCTTACGATGCACACAAACAGGTTTTAAACCGTTTTCTGTCTGATGTTCTTCCTTTTTAGCGATGTTATGAGAGACGTCGTATACTAAGCGAAAACGTAACGTAGCCGGCGACACACCCAATGTTTGTTCAAAAACCCGCTCCGCCAAACTCATAATCACCTGCCGGTTGCTCCAGGCAAAATTGGCGGCGCAGGCCATGGCCTTTAGATAGCTTTGTCCCTCAGCGCTTTGGATGGGCGCCGCGGCTAACTGGCGGTCCGGTAAACGGATATGATATTTCTCTGCCGCTCGTCCCATCTCACGCAGATAATCATCGCACACCTGATAGCCAAAACCGCGCGACCCGGTGTGAATCAGTACAACGATTTGCCGCTCAAATAAGCCCATCGCCGCGGCAGCGCTTTTATCGTAAATGGTTTCCACGCGGTCTACTTCCAGAAAATGGTTGCCCGAACCCAACGTGCCCATCTGTGCCTGACCGCGCTCAATGGCACGTTCGCTGACCATATTCACATCGGCCCAATCCATATACCCGTGTTCTTCGATTAAATCCAAATCGCTTTTTTGTCCAAATCCGCGATCGACAACCCACGACGCTCCTTCGCTGATTAAACGACGCAATTCATTGCGGCTGAGTTTTTTTATGGCATTAGAGGAACCAACTCCGGTTGGAATGGTTTGGAATAAGCGGTTGATCAGTTTTTCTAATTTGGGTTTTATATCGTTTTCCGTTAAAGCGGTGGCCGCCAAGCGCACGCCGCAGTTAATATCGTAGCCCACACCTCCGGGGGAAATAACGCCTGTCTGCCAATCAGTCGCTGCCACACCGCCGATGGGAAAACCGTAGCCCCAGTGGATATCAGGCATGGCCAGAGAATATTTTTCGATGCCCGGCAATTGCGCCACATTGATTACCTGTTGCAGCGGCTCGCCTTCTTCCATCAAAGATTGCATCATGGCCGGCGAAGCGTAAATACGTCCGGGAACGCGCATTTCCCCGCTCTGTTCAATTTCGAACAGATTAGCGGTAATTTCATGAATTTGATGTCCGCGAAATTGCATGGCCTATTTCTCGAATTATTGGATTCACCTTTTTTTAAAAAGAAATTTAAATCCTTTTAATTACGTTTTACATGGTTACAGGTCAAACACAATGGTTACCGAATATCCGTTATCTTCCTTTACAATTTTTAATTGATGGTAGGTCACGGCTTTGATTTCCCGTATCTTATTCAGTAGCGCGGAGGGAATATCGGTTACCTGCGCCCGGCAGTATAAATGATACGCTCCATCGTGGTTAGTAATTTGCAGTTCTTCAAATGGAAATAGCAAACGCTGTTTAACGGTCAGAAAAAAATTAAGCTCCGCCAAAAAGGAAACCAGTAATTCCTCAAGGCTGCCGGCGCTTACCTTAAAAGAGCTTATCTGGTTCGCGAATTTCGGAAATTGCGATAGAATCAAGGCATACATACCTTCCGCGGCATGAGCAAAAAGACTATTTAAGCTACTGCCGTAAACTTTTAGAGCCGCATCTGCGGTGTGTTCAACCGATTCAAATTTAATTGCAGATTTCATGGCAATGTGATCAGCTTCATTTCAATTTTACTAATTAATCATAATATAGTTTATGCAATAGAAAAATAAAACAAATTCATAGGCAGAGATTTTAAAATAATAGAAGTCTAATGATGAATCCATCCTAAAAAGTCTATCACTGTCATTTCTTATCCGTCAACCAACGGACTAAAAATGACAAAATACGGTTTTTAGGGTGGACATAATCGAAGATAGCTATGAATTAAGAACCAAAATTATCGTATAAGAGGATGATCTTTAAAATATGTAATATCCTTTGCAATTTAGATCGTCTTATGTAACTAAATGATTAATTTTTGATTAAAACGGACTGAATGAATAAAGATTAGTAGGAAACATCCGAAATTGATAACAGGAAATATTTATAAGCAAGGATACATTATGTTAAAACAACTCTTGTTCATAGCCATTCTTTCAGCTTTGTTATTCAGCTGCCAGCTCAATCAGCCACAGATTCCATCTTGGGACACGGAAGTAACGCTTATTCTACCCACCCAAAAAGTGATTTTATCGGACGTGATCAAGGAAGACAGCGTACTGATCGCAGATACTACAGCGGATAACATTCCCATTTTTAGCTTTTCTGTCAGCGATTCCACTGAGTGGCAAAACATCGCCCGCACAGACCTGTTCTTAGGCGCTCAGCAAAGTAGCAACGAAGTTAAATTAGGTGAGTTTGAAGTTAAGGATTCCAACGAACTAAATTCAGACAGTGTCATGGTTACCGATATATTGCCGCCGGAATTACTGGCCGCCGGCGACACCTTACCGCCCTATGATCCGTTCACCGTAAGTCCGCCCGATCCCAAACTGACGTTTGATACCTACCAGCGCATCAGCATAGCCAGCGGTTCCATACAAATCGTTTTCCATAATCAAATGTTTCTGACCATAAATCCGGGCATGCAAATCGACATTTATGACAACGGGCTATCCGGTGCGTTTATAGGCAGCTTTGTTTTTAATCAGTCTATTCCCTCCGGCACTACGGTACAGAGCGAGCCGTTGGATTTAGCCGGTAAGGAAATCAGTAATCTTTTACGACTGCATTATACCGTACCCATTGCCGGTTCGGATTCCGTGCAGATTTTAACGGACGCTCTGAAAAACGGCTTCTTTTATACCTCGATTTCTTTTAATCAGTTAAAGGTCGCCTGGGCGGATGCCAAGGTTCCGCAACAGTCCTTCTCCGACAGCGATTCTATTGATATTTCACAAGAAAGTAACCATCTGCGGCAAGCATCGATTTCCGACGGAACGTTGCACCTTACGTTTAATAATCATCTGGCCTTACACTCACATTTACGTATGACGATATTGGATATTTTAAAAAACAACGTACCGCAAGTTGTAGAAGCCGATCTGCCGCCAAACCAGCAAACAGATGTTTCCATTGATTTGTCCGGCAGTATGATAGAAAATCATCTAAATCCAAACGATTTTGTCAACGCTCTATATTATACCGTAGAAGCGAACATGGATTCCAGCGATGGATATGTCCGTCTGTCAGCAGAAGATTTTATTTCTGTCGAAGTACAAATGGATTCCCTGTTTTTTGATTATATTGCAGGCCAATTGGATACCATTGACGTTGATATTGCAAAGAATAGTTTAGATAACATTAACCTATTCGGCGATTTTGACGGCGATGTGCGTTTAAATGATTTGACCATGACGCTTTCGTTCGAAAATCAAATAGATTTCCCCATAAATGTAAACCTTGCCATAGCCGGATATCATGAAAATAATCTGGGACAAGTAACCGATTCCGTGGTTATTCATATTCAGCGTACCATTGAAGCCGCTTCTGTTTCGCCGGTTACAAAAATAGTTTTAGACAACACATCCACAACGCCAAGCATTGTCGATTTGTTAGAAATTTTGCCGACGCGAATCAAAGTATCGGGCAGCGCTTTTGTTAACGGTGACGGCAGTGTACACGTCGGTCAGGGATTGCGCGTGCTGTACGACATCGAATCACCCTTAAGCTTTGAAATCAAAACACCTTTGGTGCAGAGAACAAAGATCGACACTATGCGACAGGAAGATATGGATGCCGATTTTCGCAAGGCCCTAACCAAAGACATCCATAATGCTTTCATCGACTTTGAGTTTAGCAACGGCCTGCCCCTTGGCACACATGTAGTCTTTTATCTGGCTGATACTACCAGTGAATTGTATAATACTGAAATAGCCGATTCATCACGGAAATTTGTTCTGGAAGTAGACCTTAATGCCGGCCAGATTGGCGACAACGGATATGTTTCCGAACCGTCGGTAACTAAAATTCATGTAAACCTTTCCGAGCAAAAGCTGGCTATCTTTAAACAAGCCACGCTTTATTCCCGTGAAGACATTACCATCCAACCCACTCAGGGGCAGATACGCATCCGGCAAAACGATGAACTGCAAATCGGCGGGAAAGTCCATGTTAAGTATATGGTAAATGTAGACGAGCAAAAATAGGATTATCAATATGAAAAAGTTAATAGGTTTTATTCTAATCGGCTGGGCAGTCATTTACGGGCAGAACTTTGACGGCGCCTCATTGAGTATGGCCGGCAGCTACACCGCTTTAAGCAGAGGGATTGACGCCGTCGGCTGGAATCCCGCCGGTCTGGCGTTGTATCGCGGCAATGCCATCGAACTGAATCTCATCTCAGTAAATAGCGCGCTTTTTAACGATGCCGTTAGCTGGAATACATATAATCGCTACTTTACCGCCGAAGGCAATCCGGACAATTATTTGAGTGACTCAGAGAAAAAGGACTTTTTGGATTTATTCAGCGACAATCGCATAAAACTGAATACCGATGTGGCGCTTAATGTGTTCGGAGTGGCTTTCAATAATTTTGGCCTGGCAGTTCAGGCCATTGCCGGCGGCAGCGCAGACGCAAATATCAAACCGCTGCAAATAGCTCTGAACGGACTGAATTTCGCTGAGGATTACAATTACAACGTTCCGAATCAGATAAACGGAAATATGTTTTCCGCTGTTAAGATTTCCTTTGCTTACGCCTATCCTTTTTCTGTTAAAAAATACTTACCGGGCTTTCGGCCGGTCTCTGTGGGAATCGGCATTAATTACTATGTGGGCCTGGCAGTCGGACAGGTTTTGGATTCCCATCTCTCCATCAACCGCGTACCTGCCGAAGGCGATCAAAACGAATACATTAAGATCCACGGGCAGGCGCGGGCACGATATGCCATGGGTGAAGACGGTCCCACTCCGGTGGGCGCCGGCCGGGGAATCGATTTTGGGATGTCCAGTGGTTACGGTAAAAAATGGCGCTTTGCTTTATCCTTTTCCAATATCGGGGGTTCCATTAACTGGTCGTCTAATACCAATATGTTAATAAAGACGCATAGTGATTCCATCCCGACGGGAGATTTATTGGGCGGAGGCAGCAGCAAAGATACTTCCACGGATACCGATACGACCCTGACCATAGGTTCTTTTTCCACATCCCTGCCGGCAGTGATGAGAGTCGGCGGAGTTTATGAAATACAGAAGAACTGGCTGGTTTCCGCGGAATGGCAGCAAGGATTGAACAAAGCGTTTGGTAATTCCACCACACCTCGTCTCAGTGTGGGCACGGAATATGCCCCGCTTCCGTGGCTGCCGTTACGTACCGGTATGGCCGTTGGCGGAAGAGAATCTTTTCTGTGGGGTATGGGCTTCGGTCTGCGTTTCCGATTTGTGGATTTCAATTATTCCTTTGCCATGAAAAATGCCCTGTGGCCGACGCACTCTGAGGGTCTGTTCACTGCTCTGAGTCTTAAAATTAAAATTTGATTAAAGTAGCGTCAACTAAACAGATAGTTTATTGTTTAATTGGGAACTGAGAATTAGGAATCAAACACATACCATAAAAAACATCTGCTTTATTTCGCAAAGAATATGGTAGCGTCTGTTTGAACAATTTTCACTCTCCAAAATACGACCCGCCTATTTAGATACGCCGTCTGAACCCTTCACCCAATACCTCATGTACATTGTGTATGGTTACAAAAGCGCTGGGATCAATTTCTTCAATGATCTCTACCAATAGGGAGATTTCCTTACGCGGAACTACGGTCATCAGAACATCGCGATCGAGATTTTTGTACAGTCCGCGCCCTTTTAAGGCCGTCGCCCCACGGCTGAGGCGATCCATGATCTTAGCGGCAATTTCTTCATGTTTATCAGAGATGATAATAGCCGAACGGGCGTAGTCAAATCCGTCTAAAATCACATCAATTAGATGCGACGAGATAAATAACAGAAAAAAGGCGTACAGCGTTAAAGACATGGCCGGACGATGGGGAGCCAAATCCATAAAATAGATCACCAGGCCGGCAAAGGTGATAACCACAAAATCGATCAGCATGATGGCCTGACCCGGCTTCATACCGTAACGTTTCTGCAAAATAGCGGCTACAATATCCGAGCCGGCCGTAGAACCTTTGAATTTAAAGATAATGCCAATGCCAATACCTAAAAAGAAGGCGCCTAATAATATTAAAAACAAAAAATCATGCTGTCTTAAATCCACCACCGCCATCGTCTTATTAAGAGCAAGAAAAGATAGCCCCGGCACATCTCCATGAAATACATCGATAAAAATGGAGCTGACAGTAAATCCGTAAAAGGTCCTGGCGCCAAAGCGTTTGCCCAGCACCTTAACACCCCAGATATATAGGGGAATATTGAACAACCAAATCAGCATGCCTACCGGCAAACGGTTGCCGCTTAAATAATAGACAGCCATGGAAAGTCCGGAAACTCCGCCGGGAACCACACGGGCATCTATTAAAAATACGCCGATTCCCAGAGCCATCAGCAGGGCGCCGAAAGTGATGAAAAAATAATCTTTGATTGTTGTTTTATTGAATTTCATTTCTTCCTCCGTTAAAAAATGAGGCCGAGTTTACTAACTTAAAGTGCCTGTGTCAATGAAAATCTGTATTCAAAATATTTTTCATGCGCACTATTTAGAATTGGGCCGTGGCACTTGGCCATTCACCATATATCTCAGGATAAACTACACGTAATATTAACACCTGCAAATTGACACTAAATTATTAATTTTCCGTGAACTTTGTATTGATGAAAGGATTTTTTATATTCCTGAGAACAAAAATTTATTTTAAATGGAGAAAACTATGTTTGATGCTTCTGTATATCAAGCGCGCCGCCGGCAATTGCAGCAGGCGCTAAAATCAGGATTAATTGTGTTTTTAGGTAATGACGATATGCCGATGAATTATGGCGGTAATCCCTACCATTTCCGTCAGGACAGCACCTTTTTGTACTATTTTGGGATAGACGAGCCGGGCATGGCCGGTGTAATTGACATTGACAACGACCGCAGCATCCTGTTTGGCGACGACATAGACATGGAAGATATCGTCTGGATGGGGCCGCAGCCATCGATGAGCGAAAAAGCGGCCAAGATTGGAGCCTTGGTCAGCCGGCCGTTCGCCAGAGTTGCCGAGACTATCCGGCAGGCCAGGGCGCAGGGGCAACGCATACATTATTTCACACCTGCCCGTCTTAAGCAACGCCTGCAACTGGCCGAATTTTTGGGCGTTAACGAAAGCGTACTGCAAAAGGAGGCATCCGTTGAACTGATAAGAGCCATCGTGGCTCAACGTTCGATCAAAGATGAGCTGGAAATTGCGGAAATCGAAAAAGCACATGACCTAACACGGCAGATGCATGTGGCGGCCATGCGCATGGCAACGGCCGGTATCAAAGAGCAGCAAATCGCCGGCGCCATCGAAGGCATTGCCCTAAGCGGCGGGGCCGGCGTCTCCTTTCCCGTCATCCTGTCGGTGCGCGGCGAAATATTGCATAACCACGGTCACGAAAATATCATGCAGGACGGTCAATTGTTAGTGAACGATTCCGGAGCGGAATCCAATCTGCATTACGCCGCCGATATTACGCGCACCATTCCGGTGAGCGGAGAATTCACACCGCGTCAAAAAGATATCTACCAAATCGTCTTAGAGGCGCAGATGAAATCTATTGAGGTTATTAAACCGCAAACGCCTTATAAAGAGGTTCACCTGCTGGCGGCGCGCATTATTGCCAAGGGATTAAAAAATCTTGGGTTAATGCAGGGCAATATGGACGAAGCCGTGGCGGCCGGCGCTCATGCCCTCTTCTTTCCTCATGGCCTGGGGCATATGATGGGGCTGGACGTACACGATATGGAGAATTTAGGCGAAGATTACGTAGGTTATGACGATACTGTTTCACGCAGCGAGCAATTCGGCCTGGCTTATTTGCGTTTGGCTAAAAAACTGCAACCGGGCTATGTCCTCACCGTGGAGCCGGGTATCTATTTTATTCCCGCTTTGGTGCGGCAATGGCAGCAGCAGAAAAAATATAGCGCTTTCATCAATTATGATAAAGTACAGGATTATCTGGGCTTCGGCGGCATACGTATCGAAGATGATGTGTTAGTTACTGCCGACGGTCAGCGCGTTTTAGGTCGGCCCATCCCAAAACAGATAGATGAAGTTGAAACGGAGTGCCGTAAAGAATAATTTTCCCCAGCGAAAAATATACTAAAAAGGCTTCCTGCGAAGGAAGCCCTTTTTTACAGAGATCCTCAAAGCTGATGCATAATAAATCTACCAATTCTGGCATTCTGGCTAATCCTAATACTGATTAAGACGATATAGATAATAACTCTTAACGTACCATTTGCAAAGGAAGTTAGCGTATGGCAGATTCGGCTACGAAAATTCTTTTGGTTGAAGACGATACTATTATGGTTAATATGCTAAAAATGCATTTTAATAATGATGCCTTTAGCCTGAGCGCCGCCACAAACGGGTTGCACGCCTTAAAACTATTACAGAGTGACACGCCGGATATCATCATTTCGGACATCATGATGCCGGAAATGGATGGCTTTGTTTTTCGCAAGCGTCTTTTGCAGCGTGAGGAATGGCGCCTGATTCCCTTTATTTTTCTATCGGCAAAGGGACAACCGGACGACATCATTAAGGGCTACCAATTTTTAATTGATGACTACGTCACCAAGCCGTTTGATCCGCAAATTTTACGCGTCAAGGTCGAATCTATTCTAAAAAAGTACAAAGAATTCAATCATCTGATTCGTTTTGACAGTTTAACTAATCTTTACAACCGGCGGGCGCTGGAATCTTTTTTCCATCAGGAATTAAACCGCGTACGGCGATATAATCAAAACCTGTCGGTGCTCATGCTGGACGTGGATTTTTTCAAAAAAGTAAACGACGAACATGGGCATAAAGTGGGCGATGAAGTGCTGAAACGTTTATCCGCCACATTTAAAGATGAATTACGCGAAGTTGATGTGGCCGCCCGCTACGGCGGCGAGGAATTTGTCATCCTGATGCCGGAAACCGATAAAAAGATTGCCTTTAAAGTGGCCACGCGTCTGCGGCAAAAATCCGAACAACTTTCCTTTTCCATAAAAGATTTGCACGTTACTATAAGCGGCGGCATTTCGGCAGCGCCCACCGACGGTGATGAGGTCCATCTGCTGATCGAAAAAGCCGACCAAGCCATGTATCAGGCCAAACAAAACGGGCGCAACCGCATTGAATTGTTTGGTTGAGAATGGTGATTTTCTGGCAACTAAAAAATTCGTATGTATTTTTAATTTTAGCCAAGTCAACAATGAGCGGAAACTCTCCTGCCCCTGCAAAATTTTCTGTAGCCATTTTTTTTTTAATCTAATTTGAAACATTCTGCCAACTTTATTAGTTTCATATCAATTAATTAAGTGAACAAATAAAACTAAATAGCAAAATAAACAAAAGGAAAGTCAAAATGAATACCGATCCCTATTATCAACCCTCACTCAGCATAACCCGGGAGAATGCACTGGTGCGCTCGGTCTACAACTGGATGATGATCGGTCTGGGTGTTTCCGGACTGACGGCATACTTTACCAGTAACAGCCCGGCGCTGTTGCAGTTAATTTACGGAAATTCGCTGGTGCTTATTTTACTGATAGTAGCAGAATTAGGGATGGTCTATGCCATCTCCGGCGGGGTCAAATCATTATCCGCATCTACGGCCAGCACTTTATTTTTACTGTTTTCATTTATAAACGGTTTAACGCTCAGTTCAATTTTTCTGATTTACACGTCAGAATCCATTGCCACCACGTTTTTAATTACCGGCGTCACCTTTGGGGCCACCAGCCTGTACGGCTATGTAACAAAAAAAGATTTGACCTCGTGGGGCGGTTTTCTGTTCATGGGCTTGATCGGCATCATCATCGCTTCAATCGTGAATATCTTTTTAAACAGCTCCATGCTGGGTTGGGCCATCACTTATCTGGGCATTTTTATCTTTGTGGGGCTGACTGCCTATGATACGCAAAAAATCCGCCAGTTAGGACAAACCATTTCACCGGCGGACGGCGAGCGCTACGGCCGCCTGTCGCTTATCGGCGCACTGATGCTCTACCTGGATTTTGTCAACCTCTTTTTACTGTTGTTAAGAATTTTCGGCGGCAGACGCAATTAAAATAAAAAGCCGGGGCATTTTGCTCCGGCTTTTTATTTTTATATTGTCCATCCCGTTAAGGTTTCACTGATTTGCCACAGGCGCTGACGCACTTGTTTATCCTCCGCTGTAACGGCCGGAAGGGCCGCGCGTTTGTCCACAAAGTACTTACCGGTCACATTAGTCACTTCCGGTGAGCTGGCCAGATAAACCGACGTGCGCGCCCCTTCCACCAGCGATGCTCCGCCCATGCCCCAACCGGCCTGTAACAGTTTGGTGCTAATGACGCCCGGATGCAAACAATTGACCGTTACAGCGCTGTTTTGCAAGCGTTCCGCTAATTCAACTGTAAATAAAATATTAGCCAGCTTGGACAACGCGTAAGCCTGATAGCCGGAATAGCCCCGTTCCCCCTGCAAATTATCGAAATCCATCTGCGAGGCGTGCGCCATGGAACTGATATTTATGATGCGCGCCGGCGCGTTTTGTCTGATTTTATCCAGCAACAACCCAGTTAACAAAAAATGCGCCAGATGATTGACGGCGAATGTCATTTCGAATCCGTCGGCGCTAAGGCGGCGCTGCGCTTCAAACACGCCGGCATTGTTTATCAGCACATCAAGGCGATCAAAGCGATCATTGAATTCTGTTGCCATTTGCCGTACTTGTTTAAGTGAAGCCAAATCAGCGCAAAGCCAGGCCAGCTTGGCCTGTGGCAGCAGGGACTGAATTTCCCGCGCCGTTTTCCCGCAGCGTTGCTCATTGCGGCCGTGAATGACCACCTGCGCGCCCATTTGGGCCAGTTCAAAGGCCGTCTGCTTTCCGATGCCGTCGGTTGATCCGGTGATTAAAACCGTTTTATTTTTCATACTCCCTTCCCGATTTTACCTTTGGTTCAAATGAATATATTTTATAAATTGATTGGAGTAAAAAAATTCAAACACCTTTGCGAAACTTTTTAAGTTTCGTAAAGATTAAAATCCGTTAAACCAGTAAAACTTTACGAAACCCCTGGAGGTTTTGAAAAGGAATTTACAGGAATTACCCATGCGCAGCTACAGTTTCTTTTTAATATTTTTACTCATCACTTTACTTTTAAACGCTTGCCGTGAGCAGCCGCTGTTAAAATTCTCCGGCCGGACCATGGGCACCAGCTACCATATCACCGTTGCCGATGATGCGGCCGCTGCCGGAGAAAAATCGCTCAAACAGGGAGTGGATTCCCTTCTAACGGAGATTAACCGGCAGATGTCCACCTATATTCCGCAGAGTGAAATTTCCCGTTTTAACCGCTGGCCTAAAGACACGCCCTTCAGAGTATCGGCTGATTTTATGAAGGTGCTGCAACTTTCCCTGCAAATATACAGGGAATCCCACGGCGCCTTCGATGTAACGGTTGGCCCGTTGGTGGATTTATGGGGATTTGGCAAAAAAGGGGCGCGCCAGTCGCCACCTGATGCGCAGAAAATTAACAGCATACGTAAAGTCATCGGTTCCGGGCATGTACATATTTTAAGTGATTCAACAATTTCCAAGGATGTGGCAAACCTTGAACTCGATTTCAGCGCGGTGGCCAAAGGCTATGGCGTGGATGCGGTAGCCGATTTGCTTAAAAAACAGGGACTGTACAATTTTTTAGTGGAAATCGGCGGCGAGGTGGTAACCAGCGGCAGCAAGCGCGGCGCTTTGTGGAAAATCGGCATCGATCGTCCTGAGTTGGACGCTGCGCCGGGACACGAGTTGGAAGAAGTGTTGCATTTAAGCGACGCGGCCATGGCCACCAGCGGCGATTATCGCAATTATTTCGTTTCCGGCGATTCCCTTTATTCCCATGAAATCAATCCCGGAACCGGGCGGCCGGTTACAAACAAGGTGGCCTCGGTAACGGTCATTGCCCCCTCCTGCGCTTTGGCCGACGCTATGGCTACGGCCATTATGGTCATGGGCAAAAAGACCGGAATGCAATGGCTGAATTCCGAACCGCAAGTGGAAGGGCTGATTATTCTGCGCACAAAGGACGGTTTTAAGGAAGCGATGAGTAGTAATTTTGGAGCCTATCTGAGCCATAAATAAAGACGACTTTTTTCGTCTCTTAGTACTGGATGATAGGA
Organism: uncultured Calditrichaceae bacterium; assembly: GCA_964536685.1. Classification (GTDB taxonomy): domain Bacteria; phylum Calditrichota; class Calditrichia; order Calditrichales; family Calditrichaceae; genus CAZIBE01. The sequence continues at coordinate 49,058 of CAZIBE010000019.1, forward strand.
GGCCATTTCGATTGTCTTTCCCGCGTAATGGTCAAGGCCAATCCGGCTAATAATACCGGCGTAAAAGTTCCCGTTTCCATTCCCAGACTGGTAAATCCACGCAGACTGAAACGGCCCTTATTCAAGTTAAATAATCCACGAAAACCCAGCAAGTTAGCCGGAACCAGTTTATCCCGCCGCAATGTCTCATGCATGCCGAATTCCTGTTTTTCATGGCGATAAAATAAACCGACGCTTAAATTAGGCCGTATTCTTTTCTGCAGAATGATCTCCGCATTCCTGTAAATGTTCGTTGTAACGGTGATAAAAAACGTATCTGTAAGACGCAAAGTGCCATCCACTCCAGAGCCATAAAGAATTGCCCCGGGCGAAATCCCAAAAGATAAGTTATCTCCCACTCCAATCGTAAAACCATAGGCGGCAAAACCATACTTCCAATTGGGATTCAAGTCTGTATCGAACTCATCCCCGTATGCGGAAAAATTTTTCTTTTCAAACTCCGAAGTATAAAAAGAGCCGGAAAAAGAAGAGCCCAATCCCCGGTAACGAAATAAAGGCCGTTCAGAATAGGAGTTTTCCGCTTCAGCCTCCTGGGAAAAGATGATTTCTTCACTTATGGGCATGTGTAATGCACAACCGGGAATAAATTGTATAATAAAAAGCCATAATGAAAAAGTACGTATCCACCTATTAAACATAAAGTACATATTATTCCGGAATGTAGTATGCTGTTTATCTTTTATTCAGATAATAATTTTTTAGCTGCGGTTAAAATACTGCCTGACATTTTTGTTTTCAAGCCAAAAGATGGAGAAAACGGTTAATGCAATCACCAGTCCCATAATCATTGCCAGTCGCGACCAGGGGAAGCCCATAGCCATGCGGTAACGGATAAAATCTACCGTCGCCTTAATCCAGACCAGAGCTGCCGCAAACAGATAGACCTGCCACAATCGTAAAATCCATTGTTTGGGGACAGCCAGCAAAAAAATAAAAAGCACGGCCAGCAGCGCCGGAACGGCGCCATAAAAACGTAAAACATGAGCTGCAAAAATCAGCCCGGAAAAAATCACTGGCAAGAGACGAATAACTTTCATGGAATACCTTTTTAGTGAGAATGACTGTACCATTACATAACCCGGTAAATATCCGCTCAAATTAAATCAGGCGCAAATTTTTTACACAAAAACATCCGTCTATTGTACAATAGACGGATTAAATACAAAGCTGACTATCAGCCTTTGG
>CAZIBE010000020.1:0-9457 GCA_964536685.1 uncultured Calditrichaceae bacterium
CAAATGTTATTGATTTTAATCTAAAAGGGCGTTTAAAAACGTTAAAACGTTTTTTCGCCTGCTAAAGAATTAGTAAATAGATACGATTATCTATATTAATACATTTTTTATTAATATTTAATCTTAAGGTCTGGCATGCGCACGCTGATAGTCGAAGACGTCCATTTTTTAGCCATGATACTGCAAAGGTTCTTGGAACCTTACGGCGAATGCCAAACCGCGGATAACGGCGAAAGCGCCATACAGAAGATTACCGAAGCATACACACAGGGTAAACCGTTTGATTTGATTTGTCTGGATATTTTACTGCCCAAAGCGGACGGGATCGAAGTTTTACAGAAGGTCAGGGAATTTGAGAACGACTTTATCTCCTCCGAAGAGGAACGGACGAAGATAGTCATGATAACCACATTAAACGATCGAGACACCGTGCGCAGAGCGTTAAAAGCGGGTTGCGATCGCTACATTACCAAACCATTCAGCAAAGAAAAAATTTTAGAAGAAATGCGCGAGTTAGGATTAATTCCTGCGGCAGACGAACAATAATAACATATATCTCTTATAAAATATGAGTCTGCTCTAAAAACCAGTTTTTGTCATTTCGAACGTAGTGAGAAATCTTATATCCTCAATAAAAACAATAGATTTCTCGTCGCCTTGCTCCTCGGGATGACAGTGAGAGACCTTTTTAGAGTGAACTCAAGTATTAAATAGCGCTTCCCGAAGCGGCGAGCAGTTCTGCTTTTGACCATTCGATTTCATCGATTAATGACACGAGTTCTACCGGTGTAACGCCCATATTTTTTAATCTTTGCGCAAACTTATCATCTGCATTTGCGCCAATGGTATAGCCGCTTTGAAAACCTTCGAATAAGACATTAGCTAAAAATACCGTATATACTAGGTTAGGATTAATCGCAGCTAATTCCGGCGTATGATGCAGCGAAATCACTTCGGATAGGGTAGCGGGCAACTCCCATCTATCCGCTAAGACATACCCTACTTCGCAATGATCTTTTCCAAAAAGCTCGCGTTCTATCTGCATTAATGACAGCTCGTTGTCCTCTATCATTCTTCGGTAAAAAAGAGGATAATCCTTAGCCATTAATTGATCCAGCGCAACCTTGCCGATATCATGCAGCAATCCGGCTGTGTATGCCATATCCCGCGGGACGTTATTTAATTTAAAAGCAATTTGTTCGGCTACATAAGCCACCCCGACAGCATGACGAAAAAGGCCGCCCTTTACCAGGGAATAGCCGTCCTCGGCCTGCTGGTAAAACAACTCGGTAAAGACCGACATGGTTAACAGAAGAATGCGTTTTTCGCCTAAAAAAATCAGCGCTTTGTCAATGGAATTGATTTCTTTACCGGGATTAAAATAAGCCGAATTACTCATTTGCAGCACTTTGGCCGTAAGAACCTGATCCTGCCGGATTTCTTCGGCAATCGTTGAGAACGAAATTTTCTGGGAATTGATCATACGGATTACTTTTAGGGCAATTTGCGGAATAGGACGGATATTATCTATTACATTGTTTAAATCCGGTTTAGCGGCGGTTGTTTCCATACTTGAAAAGGTCGTGTGCGTAGAAACAATGGGTTCTATCTGGCACTCCAGTTTGGCAGTATCCAGGGAAATCTGCGAGGATAAGTAGCCTCCGGTTTCCATTTGTTTTACGGGAATTTCTTCCAGGGCCAAAAAATTAGCCGCTACTTCAGCCGACTGGCCGCCAATATCTAATTTTATATCTGCCATGGAAACCTGCCCCACCAAGGCGCCTCCGGCCACATAAGCCTCCAAATTTTCCTTTTTAGCGCCTAAACTTAAAAAGGATTCTAAAAAAAGGGGCATTCCTGTAGATGCATATTTTTCCGGTTCCTCCACCGCCCCTTTTGCCGGAGGTTCGGGCAAGAGTATATGATAAAGACCGCCGATATGACTTTTTTTATCAATCAGCGCGATACCCACGCAAGAGCCTAAAAATGCTTTTAAAACAAACGCTTCTCTTTTTTTTATGGAAAAACAACCGGAAGGTACGGTTTCAACTCGTTCCATGATTCCCTCGGAATAGAATTAAACAATTTATATGGATGTAAATATTTTCCCCGGAACTGTATAAGGCTCAAATAGTTATTAAATAATGATAGGAAAAATTTTCCTAACAATTTTTGCGTATAATCACTTTTTCTACCTTTATATTAGATTGGAAAATAATAATTTAATGTCTGTTGCTTTCTTCTTTTAAATAATTGTCACTCACTGGAATTCTCCGTCTTTAACTATCAAGGTAATCTGTATTTACAGCGCTAAAAAGTAAACCGGAATCATGGTTTACAGAATCCGCGAATGCTTCGGCAATTTTACTCTCCGGTTTTCATCGTTGATTATACAAAAGAGCTTTCGGTCGTTCTGCTGAATTCAATATTCCCGAAAATGGAGTATAGTAAATTTTATCTGCCGGAATTTCAATGTAATCCAGCGCCCGCTGATTCATATAGCAAATTTTCCTGTTAATATTACAGGTAATAACCGCCGCTGCCGGCATAATCTGCCAATAGCCGGGAGCGCTTCCTTTCTTTGCGTACACGGTCTTCTTCCGTCCGCCGCGGCGTCCCGTCCTGCACAGTGGATACAACGTATTTTCATCCCCGGCTTGTGTTAAGAAGCGAAGAAAAAAGTTAATTCGAAGCTTTGAGCATTAATAAGGATTTGCAATTCCGTTCGGGCCGGCGTTCCTGTTTTTAGCGCTGTTCAGTCATTATTATAAACCTTCCGAGCCGTCTTCCGGAGGAAAAAATAAAATTCATTTTATCTTCAATATCGTTTTGTGAGCTATCTGACTTTTATTTTCTTCACTCTTACTTTTTTATTGAATGTACCCCAAAGGGGATCATTCAATCCTCATTTTTTGTACTCTTGCGCTCAGGGAAAGGGTGAAGAAAAAGAGGGGCGCAAACAAGAAACGACACAGTTTATTTCCCTACATAGGCGTCAATTTCCTCTTGCAATTGCTGCGGCGTAAACGGCTTGTAAATAATACTACTAATCCCTGCCTGTAAAGCCGCCTCCCTGTCTTCCATATCCTGCTGCGTAGTTACCATGATGATGGGTAATTCGCCTTTGGAATACTTTCCCCTAATGCGGCGCGTCAGTTCCACGCCGTTCATTACCGGCATATTTAGATCGGTAAACACTAAATCCGGTTTTTCCTGAAGAATGGTATCTAAGGCGCTTTCAGGAAACTCAAACAATTGACTGGAATACCCTAATTTATGCAATGTTGATTTAAATACCTTAAGTATCATACGCGAATCATCCACCACGTAAATTTTTAATTCACCTGTGGATGCTTCCTCGCCTTTTTCCATCAAACGACCGGCCAGATGCGCTTTACCCTCTTTATGCAGAAGTCCGGTAAAATGTTGGCGAATATCGTGATGCGCCTCATTTACAAGATAGGAGAGAGCCAACTTCTGAAACGGGGGATGATCGATTAATTTACCGAACAGAGCGTCGGATTCCGAATTAATAATGGCCGAAACAATCGTTTTACTGTCGGCATCGTCATCCTGGATTAAATTTTGGATGCCGGCCAGAATAGTGGTTTCCACATTACGGTTTAATGCTTTAGCGCAGGCCATCTGCACTTGTTCTTCCGGATCGGAGAGTCCCTCTATGAGCGTAAAAGCGCCGTTGCGTACCGGCAGCATACCCAACGCTTCATAAGCGGCAAAGCGTACGTTAGCGTCCGACGGTTGATTATACAAAAATTTGCGAATAGGCTGAGCCGAACTGGGATCGCCAATCAATCTTAACACATTCAGTGTATGGATTAGCATATCCGCATTATCGCTCTTTAAATTTTCAATCAGAACCGGGACGGCTTTAGAGGACAGTTCGGTAAGCTTATCTTTGGCATAATTACGTATATAGGCGTCATGACTATTCAAAAGGCTATTGATATGCCGGATAGAAACCGTGGTTTGTATTTCTCCCAGACTGTCTACAATCATTTTATCAATATCATGATCAGTGCCCAGCCGGCGCATCAAATATTCCACGGCCATAGTAGTTCCCATAGTTTTAAGCGCCTGAATGGCGGCAAAGGTTAGCTGCCGGTTGCCCGAATAAAGGAAATCACTCAGGGTGGTAATATACTTTTCATCTCCGATATTGCCGAGCGCTAATATACAAAGGCGGTTCAGCTCGGGATCCGCCTCCTGCCGCAGCATATTAACAATCAACGGCAAAACCTTACGGCACTGTACCTGGCCGGCCAGTTCAATAAACGGTTTTTTATCCGGAATACCATCGTCCTGCAGTATTTCGAGAATGGCCTCCGGATAGTCAATCAGTTTTTTGAGCAAAATGGTGTATACTTTTAAATAATCTAAACTAAGCTCAACCGCATGCGACAAAATAAAAGCCAGCAGCGGCAAAGAAAAGTCATCTTCTCCCTTGCTGAGTTCGAATAAAGCACGGTTGCGCGTAGAGTCGTCAACTTCCGGGAAATGGTTGATTAAAATACGCGCCTTGATTATATCTTTGGATAAAATATTATTCTTAATTTCGTTGATAAAATGTTCTGCTTCAATACCGTTCATCCGGACCTCCTGTCAGCCAATATCCTGATATTTGATTAAATTATATAATAATATCGAACTGTCGGGATCGATATTCACAATCTCTACGCCCATTCCTTGGTCGGTATTCTCCGCTGAAGGCAGAATGTTTCTTACAACGCGGCAAAGGGCGCGAATGTCTTTCTTTTCCTCTCCGATTATCAGGTGAATAATTATCTCACCGGTTACGCCAATATCCTCTATTTCTTCGGTTTGCAAGAACATACCGCCCATACTAAGATCCTGGAGGCGGGGCTGTATCTTCTTGTTTTTGGAAATGACAAATTCGGCGCCTATAATAAATGGCACACGTTTTCTTTTTCGACGTTCAATGGTCATTTTTTCCTCTAAATATTAGATGCAACTTTGGTTAAATTAAGCGCTGCTTCCCTGTTACTTTTTCACCTGATAAAATACCGATCTCAAATAATTTTTTCTTTCAAAACGATCGCTAATCCCTAACAAAGATTCGGAAGCGCCGATAATTAAAATTCCGTTTGGGTTTAACTGATCGGCAATGCGATTAAAAAGAACTTTACGATTATCCGGACTAAAATAGATCGCCACGTTACGGCACAGAATTATATCAAATTTAGGCATGCCGATAAAGGGCTGCAGCAAATTCTGACGTTGAAACGCGGCCATGATGCGGATTTCATCTTTAATCCGCCAATATGTACCATCAGGATTAAAATACTTTTGCAGTTGAGCTTGCGTCAGGCCGCGGCTGATCTCGGTGCGGTTGTACCGGCCGTAACTGGCCTGGGCAATGGCCGCATCGGAAATATCGGTACCCAGCATTTTAATGCGCCATTGGCTAAAATCCCGTCCTAATAATTCTTTTAAAATAATGGCGATGCTGTACACTTCCTGGCCGGTGGAACAGGCGGCGCTCCATATCTTTAAATCGCGCCGCCCACTCTCGCTTAAGCGGTCAAAGGTATCGGGCAGCACTTTGTAGCGCAATAGTTCAAAAGGTGAATTATCGCGAAAGAAGAATGTCTCGTTAGTGGTAATGGCGTCGATGATACGATTTTGAATGCGCTTACTCATATCGCCGCGCGCTTTATTATATAATTCCAAATAACTGGAACAGCCTAATTCTTCGGCAATGGGTCCCAACCGGCTTTCAATTAAATAGGCTTTGGATTGGTCCAGCACAATACCGGTCAAATCTTTTACATAGGCGGCTATTTTGGTTAATTCATCGGCTTTTATTTTTAACATGTGTATTTCCGGTTTCTATTCGTTGTAGCCCGGCTCTCTGAGCCGAGAGCGAGTCTGGAGACTCGCTTTACCATGTAACTTAATGAGCGAGTCCGGAGACTTGCGCTACGACTCATCCTTTCACAATTTTAGTGATGCGTTGAGCAATTTGTGCAAGCGGCAGCACCTCATCCACTACGCCGGCCTTCACCGCTTCCATAGGCATACCATAGACCACACAAGTTGTTTCATCCTGGGCTATATTATAAGCGTCGTTTTGTTTTAATAAGCGCATGCCCTCTGTTCCGTCGCGTCCCATGCCGGTCATAATAACGCCCAGCGTTTTAGATCCGTAAATTTCGTTTACCGAGCGAAAAAGATAATCGACCGACGGTTTGCAATGATTTTCCGGTGGATCGTCGGTAATTTTTATTTTGCGTTTCAATCCGTTCCCGACGATTTTCATCTGCTTGCCGCCAGGAGCGACAAAGACCGTACCGGCATACAGGGGCATACCATCTTCCGCCTCTATCACCCTTACGGCGCTTTTTTTATTTAGAGAATCCGCTAAGGCTTTGGTAAATACCGGCGGCATGTGCTGAACCAGTACCAACGGTACGGGGAAATCAGCAGGCAGTTGCGGAATCAATTCGGCCAGCGCCCGCGGCCCTCCTGTAGAAATACCCAGAGCGACAATCTGCGGTTTTGCTCTCGGCCGACCGGCAGCGCCGGGTGCTTGTATGTCTAAAGCCCGTTTTCCCTGTGCAGGAAACGCTTTCCCGGGCGGAACATGAATCCGGGGAGACGGAGCAGCCTTTTTTTGCAGCGCTTCAATTTTAGGAATAAACTGCTCTTCCAGGGCTTCGATATTCTGCAGAATACTGCCGCCCGACGGTTTGGCAATGAAATCAAAGGCGCCCAATTGCAGCGCCTGCATAGTGACCTCGGCGTCGCGCTGCGTGAGCGAGCTGACCATGATTACAGCCGGTCTAATGGGCTTTAGCTTCAAATTACGCAGCGTTTCCAGACCGTTCATTTCCGGCATTTCCACATCCAGCGTCATCAAATCCGGCTGGAAGCGTTCCACTTTACTTAGCGCTATTTTGCCATTGGGGGCTGTTCCTACCACTTCCACACCGGGGATTGCAGACAAAACATCCTGCAGTACCTTGCGGTATAAGGCCGTATCGTCAACAATCAAAACACGCAAATTTTGTCGGTTCATTTAGTTTCCTGTAAATATTCGTCAATTACTTAACTTTAAACATGGACATCATTTCGGCAATCTCAACGCTGATTTCTGCAAGAGATTTTGCGCTGGTGTTTAAGGTAGCGCTGGCCTGATTAAGCTGCTCGCTGGTTTCACTAACCGAGGCTACATCTTTGGTGATCATTCCGGCTACTTCGGCGGCCTGAGAAACATTCGTCTCCATTTCTATTGTGGCTTGTGTAGTCTGCTGAACGTTGGAAGCAATATCCCGTGTGGTAATGGATTGTTCTTCCACAGCCGAGGCAATGGTATTTACAATCTCGTCCACATTCTCAATCACACGCGTAATATTATCTATCTCCTTGGTGGTTTCTTTGGCCGAATCTTGCATAGCCTCAATCTTTAAGCGGATATCTTCGGTAGCGTTATTGGTTTGCGAGGCCAGTTCTTTTACTTCGTTAGCCACTACGGCAAAACCTTTTCCGGCTTCTCCGGCACGGGCTGCTTCGATAGTGGCATTTAAGGCCAATAGTTTAGTCTGCTCGGCAATTTCCACGATTGTTTCCACAACCTGGCCAATCTTATCGGCGGAGACATCCAATTCGTTTACTTTTTCGGCGGCCTGCGTAACGCTGTCTACCGCTTCCCTGGTTACCTGACGAGCATTTTCCGTATTGCGGGCAATTTCCGTTACGGTGGAATTGAGTTCGCCGGTGGAAGTAGAAATAAAATTAATATTCCCGCTGGACTGTTTGACAGCAGCGGAAACCGAACTCATATTCACGCTCATTTCTTCGCTGGCCGCTGCTACGGAGCTGGCTTTTTCATTTAAAAACCGGGCGTTCTTATGCAACCCGCCGGAAAGCTCTGTCAACTCTTTTGAGGACATATTTAAAACGCTAATACGTTGTTTAATACGACTGATCATTTCCGACAGTTTTATGGTTACATCATCAAGTTTCCTGAGGATGTCACCCAGTTCATTATTATCGTTAGCATTAATGTTTTTGGTAAAATCGCCTTCTTGCAGACGTTCGGAAAGTTCGGAAACGGTTTTTAAACGATTTAAAACGCTAAGCACAACTTTAATGGCAAGTGAAGCAAAACCAGCGCTGATAAACACGAAAATAAGTAAGAACCAGATATAAGAAGCAATTTTCCCTTCCGATTGCTTTTGCATCATTACGACCGCTTTATTCATTTCGGAAAGCAGTTTGGTGTTATTTTGCATTACCCAGTCTAAATCATCTTCGGAAGGCGCCTCTAACACGCGCTTAACATGCGCAGAAAAATCATTCCACAAACTTTGCACTTTTGCCAGTTGCCCGTAAGCCGGTTCTTCCGCTTTAGGGCACTGACGATAGCCGCCGCTCATAGAAAGAGTTAAAGGAGCCTTGCCGGATTCCTTTAAAGCCTGAAGCGTTGTCTGGAAAATCTTCATAGTTAAACGCACCTGCGAACGTAATTTTTCATCGGCCTGCCCCGTCTGGTTCCGTTTGTTCACAAAATACAATAGTTCTTTGGACATTTTTTGCGACAGCATTCGTTGACGGCCCGCCAAATTGATGACCAGGGCGTCATCCTTCTGGCTTTCCGTAGTTTGCCAGGTTACAACAAAAATAATAAGACCAAGCACCATTAAACTGCCCAAAGCGCCAATGAGTTTTGTTTTTATTTTCATTTCATCTTTCTCCCCTAACTAATGTTAATTCCGCTATTCACTATTAAAAGAAGCTGTTTTTTATACATACCCCAAAAATGGTTTTTATCATCAGGCTATGGGTAAACCAAATCGTTGTTCTGCAAACTATCACCGGATTCTACCTGACTCTGGCACTCTGTCCAAAACCATTGATGCAAATTAATACCCTAACTCTCGTCTTTGGCGGCAGACTCTTTGATTTGTTCGGAGCAGGCATTCATCTCCTGTACCACGGTATTGATCAGTCTTTCTCATAAAAATGGTTCATTGATTCCGCTTTAATTCTTTGGGGTCACACTGGATTCCGGCACCATGTTGAGCTTCAGCCGTGGCATGGCGCAAGCCACCTCTTTCGGGAGAGTGACAAAACAATACCTTACCCCTCCCCCATACTTTGCCATTCCCGCGCAGGCGGGAATCCAAAGAGCCCCTTAGCGCAGACCGTATCCAAGGTACTAAAGAACTCCTTGCGAGCATTCCTTCGAAACAATCCAGAAAATTGCCACTTTGATAATCACTTTATGGATGCCCAATCAAACCGGGCATGACATATTAGCTCCGTTGTCTTTCCCGTCCCGAATAAGTGAACTATCTTCCTTCGGCACCTATCCCGCCTTGGGGGCACACGGCGTCGCCTTCGTCTTAAATTTTAAACTTCTGTGAAAGCGCTTTCAATTCTTCACCCATTTCCGCCAGTTCATGAACGCCGGCGC
>CAZIBE010000020.1:9557-50220 GCA_964536685.1 uncultured Calditrichaceae bacterium
CGCTGGCATGGCCGACTTCGCGGGCTTCCTCATTCAGTTTAGCCGTTTCCTGAGCAATCATATTAATAGCCTGGCCAGCCTCGGAAACACGTTGGGAGACGTCTTTTACTTTTTCATTGGCTGCTCCGATATTAGAAGCAATATCGTGAGTCGTTACGTTTTGTTCCTCCACGGCGCCGGCAATTGTCATGACGATATCATTAACCTGAGAAATAATCCGGGCAATATTATTTGTTTCATCTACCGTAATTTTTGTGGAGTTTTGCATGGCTTCAATTTTTTGTGTGATATTTTCGGTGGCCTCGTTGGTCTGACGGGCTAGTTCTTTCACTTCATTAGCCACTACGGCAAATCCTTTACCGGCCTCTCCGGCGCGAGCCGCTTCGATAGTGGCGTTTAAGGCTAACAGCTTGGTTTGCTCGGCGATGTCGTTGATTACGTCAATCACCTGATGAATTTCCTTCGCCGAATTGCCCAGATTGCCCACGGTCGTAGTAACTTCACTAGCGGACTGCACGGCCTTCTCGGAAATTTGCCGCGCTTTAGCCGTATTATCGGAAATTTCAGCAATGGTAGAAGTCATCTGCCGGGTGGCGGCAGCCACTTCGTCCAGATTAGCCGTAGCCTCCTGAGCCGCACCGGAAACATCCGTCATATTGGAATTGATTTCCTCTGATGCGCTGGCTACGGTAGTGACGCGGCTATTTAAGTTTTTAGAAGAAGAGCTCATTCCCTTAGCCAAAACATTGAACTCTTCAGCCGCCCCGGCCACAGTGAGCGCCCTTTCCTGAAGCTGCTTGACAACCGTCCGCAGACTTTCAGTCATACGGTTTAATGAAACGCTTAATAGACCTATTTCGTCCGTCTTATCATAAGAAAGATTCTGCGTTAAATCCCCCTGCGCTATGGTTTCGGCCAAACGAACGCTGTCCAAAAGCGGCTGAAAAATACTTCTGGTTAAAATAAAATAGAGCAGCACAGCTAAGACCAGAACGGTTATTAAGAGGAATAGAATCGTATTAAAAATATGTGACGTAATGGCACTCATTTCTCCGCTAATATCGTAGGCAAAGAATACATGACCGATTTCGTTGCCGCTAAAATCTTTTAGAGGCATGGAAGCGCTGACCATATCTTTACCCTCAAAATCCCTGATCCGAACCTGTGCCGAAATATCCGATTGTTGCACCATTTTGCGGACTTGTTCATTAGAGAAAGCATAGAATTTTTCGCCATTTTTTTCGATAACCCCGGTATTTAGCTTAAAACCGGCTTTATTTAAAACCGAGGCTTTAACGCCCACGGCAAATTTTGTATGCCAAGCCGTCGAAATCGCCTGAAGTATCTTCGCATAATCGGCGCCTAATTCCACGCTGCCCACATGCTGTCCTTGGTAAGAAAGCGGATAAACGATGCGCAAGCTGGGTCCATATTTACCGACCTCTAAACCGCTTACCGGCAAATGGCTTTTATTTGCTTTAACCACCGTAGCCCGGAAACGGGAAAGATCATCTCCATATTTTTGCGGTTTGTGAACTCTCAAAAAGGAAATGGCCGGCGGTTTATGAAATTGAAATATATTAATGCCGTATCGCGGTTTTAACGTACTCTGAAATAATGGTACATATTCATCCTGTAAATACTGGCGGTTATCTTGGGACATGGCGCGTAAGGTATTCCGGTTATGCGTGATAAACTGAATCGCCGCCAGTAGATCGTTTTGCTTCATCTGTAATTCATGGTCAAACATACCGGTAAAGCTACGCACCTGTTCTTCAGCGGAAGTAAGCAATTGTTCTTTAGCCTGCCGATAACTAAGAAAGGCAACGATTAATGAGATCAGAATAAACACGCCAAACAATAAAAACATCACCTTCCATTTTATACTGGCACGCCAATTACGGAATTTCTCCACATAAGCCATAGGTTAATCCTTTCCCTAATTATAAGACAATAGTAAATGCCGTTTTAAAAATAGGCTAAAGATGGTTACCAATTGTCCGCTCTAAATCATAGTCTGTCAGCTGACACGGGCATCCGATTACTGTAAGCAAATAAACCATTGGCATAGTCTGCTTAGTTCCTTTTTCCATCATAGAGGGTACATGTTTACGATTTTGTCTTTGAATGTGGTCTGCCAGCCAATCCTGTAAAAAATCCATTATGACAATAGTAACGCTTCTTTCCCTTTCTTTACATCTTCAGCTAGTTCCGTTGCCTTAACTAACAACGATTGATGCATTCCTTTATGGGTATTCAAATCGGGATAATTTGTTTTTTGTCTGTACACTTTCTTCAAATAAAAAATGAACCTTGGTATATTCCACCCATTCCTGCAAAATAGTATTCATAACATAAAAATCTTTCTTTGAACATGGCGCGACAAAGTTGATTGATTATTTCTACCAGTCGCTTATGCTATTGCTCTATACTTGGGCCGTCCAACGGTATAAACGATTAAATATTGGTGTTTTGAGCGCCTCCTTCCATTTGTTGTTGCGCAGCGATAGAGAACCTAAACGCTTTTAGCATGTCATTTAATACTTTGCTTACGTTATCCAATTGCTGGGCTTTTTCTTTTAAAAAGCCGCTTTCCGAAAAAATATTCTCGCTGCCTGTGCTCACCTTGCTGATATCCTCGGCTACCATACGGCTGGCATCGCTTGTTTGAGCAACGTTTTGCGATACGTCTTTTATGCCGGAGGCTGCCTGGGTAATATTTGAAGCAATATCCTGCGTGGCGACATTCTGCTCTTCTACGGCAGTGGCAATGGAAGTTACAATTTCATCCACCTGTTTGATCACCTCATTAATATTGTTGATCTCTTTCACCGTATCTCCTGTGGAGGTCTGCATGGATTTAACACTGTCTTCAATTTCTTCGGTAGCTTTACTGGTTTGTGTGGCTAATTCTTTCACTTCATTGGCCACCACTGCGAATCCTTTACCGGCCTCGCCGGCGCGGGCGGCTTCGATAGTTGCGTTTAGCGCTAACAGCTTGGTTTGCTCGGCTATTTCGATAATAACATCAACAATCTTGCTAATAGCCTGGGCATTTTCGCCTAACTCATCTACTTTTTCGGAAGCGCTTTGCACGCTGCGCACTGCATCATTAGCGACGCCCCGGGCCTGTTCGGAATTACGGGCGATTTCATTGACTGTGGTGGTCATTTCCTTCGTGTTAGTGGCTACGATCTCGATGTTTACCGAAGCTTCTTCTGTAGCGGCAGAAACGGAATTCATGTTAACGCTGACTTCTTCCGAAGCGGAAGCTACGCTGGCAGCGCGTTCGCTCATTGCTCTGGATTCATCGGCAAATTTATCTGCCAACTGGCGCGTTGCTTCGGCGGCTGCGGCAATTTGTCTGATGTTAGCAGCAATAAGAACCAGCATCTTTTCCTGCTTATCGACCATAGCATTAAGGGCCTGCTGTATTTTACCAAATTCGTCGTCGTTAGTAATTTCCACACGCTTCGAAAAATCACCGGCTGCGATTTGTTCGGTAAAACGCAATGTTTTTTGCGTGGCCGAGCGAATAGTCTTATACAAATAAAAAGCAATTATTATAGCGATAATCACTCCAACTGCGATAATCGAAAAGACTAAGGCATTTGATGCTGTTGATACGCCCACCAACCCCACAACAATAAAAAAAAGCGTGGCCAGTATAAACGAGGCGATAACTTTGGTGATGACATTCCAGTTATGAAAAAACATACAATCTCCTCTCCAATCTTATTCTACCTTAAATTTTTCGATAAGACGAGTTAGATTTCTATTAACTTCATCGAAAGTAACCGCATCCCGCTGTAATTCAGCACTGTTTTGTTCCACCACTTCACTTGTGTTGCTGAATTTTTGCATATCTTCGGCAATAGAGCCAGTGGCCTGCGCCGCCTGAGCGATGGAATGGGCCACATCGCGCGTGGTTACATTTTGTTCTTCCACGGCCGCGGCAATGGTAGTTACCATTTCATTAACTTCGTTAACAATCAGACCTACCTGTTCTATTTTCTGCACGGCGTCGCCGGTATTGTGCTGCATAGCTTGCAGCCTTTTGCTGATGTCTTCCGTCGCTTTATTAGTTTGCTGCGCTAAATCTTTAACTTCGTTAGCCACTACGGCAAATCCTTTGCCTGCCTCGCCGGCGCGGGCGGCCTCGATAGTAGCATTAAGCGCTAATAGTTTAGTCTGTTCGGCAATGTCTATAATCACCTCAATCACTTTATTGATTTCTTGGGATGTTTGATTGAGTTCGTTCATCTGTTTATTAGCTTCGCCGGTGGTTTCAACAGCTTTTTGTGTTACAGTACTGGCACGCTCCGCATTGCGAGCAATTTCTTCTATAGTATGATTCATCTCCTGCATATTGGTTTCCAGTGTATGAATATTATCATTCATTTCCTGTGTAGCCGTTGCAACCATATCCGATGATTGTCTCATATTTTGGGAATCACCCGCCAAATGCTCGGACATGCGGTTTAATTTGTTAACGGTTTCCGATAGACTTGCAGAGAAGTTTAGAATATTGCCGAAGACCTGGCGCATTTGCTGAGTCAAGCGGTTAAAACTAAGGGATAAAATATCTTTTTGAGAACGTACCTGTACATTGGTTGTTAAATCGCCTTGACTGACCTTATCTGCAACAGTGGCAATATCGCTAATATAAGTGAGCACAGAATTAAAAGCCGCGGCTAACTGGCCAATTTCGTCATCGCCTGTAATGGGAATTTGATGCTGTAAATTACCTTCGCTGATTTCATTGGCAATCTGCACTAAATTTCGGATGGGTTTGCTGATAGAAGTACTCAGTAAAATGACCGCCGCAAACAGAAGCAATAATCCAAGAACAGTAAGTACAAGTAAAAAATGTTGCGAATAGCTCAGGGCGGCGTCACGTTCGCGCAGAGACAAGCTGAGTATAACTTTTCCTAAATTATCTCCACCGGATGTGATCTCGTGAGAAGTAAATATTTCTTCCCCAATCTGTGTTATCTCTTTACTAAGCGAAGGATTGACGGCTGGCAGGCCTGTTTTGCGATAATTGAAGGCCACGTTTCCTTTAGCATCTATAATTTGCAAATAAGCTAATTGCTCGTCTTCAGTAAAAGCCTTAAGGGCGTCGGCTACGGTTGACGGATCGTCAAACTCGAGACCCGTTCGCGCCGCGGCTCCGGCAATTTTTGACAGACTGCGCAGGTTGGCATACAAATTCTTTTCCAGCGCATTCGCGCTTAAACGATTTATAATAAACATACCCACAATAACCATTCCCAATAATAACGGTAGCATGACAATTAACATTTTATTTCTAATTGAAAGCGAACGATAAGTCATTGTTCTGATTCCTCATTTGTTTCAGGATTTAACACTCGATTATTACAATTACTGCGCCGGATGTTTAACGGCGCTCATCAACTTTTAAGATTTCTTCAATATTAAGGACAGCCGCCAGCAAACCTTCCATTTTAAAAATGCTGGAAAAGTACTTGCCGGCTATACCCTGGATATTCGATGGAGGCGGTTCAATAGCGCTTTTTTCGGCCTGCACTACATCAAGAATTTTATCGACTAATAAACCAATGCTTTCCTCTTCGATTTTAACAACCAGGATGCGCATATGCTCATCACAGTCGTGCTTAAGTTCCATATCAAACTTAGCGCGCATATCAATTATAGTGATTATATTGCCACGCAGATTCATCATTCCTCTGATGTAGGAAGGCGCATTTTCTACCGGGGTGATATCTATATGTTTATTGATTTCCTGAATATCGCTGATGGATACAGCGCAGGTCAGATTGCCTACCTCAAAAATGGATAATTCGATAATCTCTTCTTCTTTCTTTTTGGCGCTCATTTTATTTTCTCCACAGAAAATTGGATTCTTTTCTACTACCCAAAAAAACCGTAAAACTTGTATATAAAATTAATGACCATTCATAATTCTTAATTTTGCATTATATTTCACACTCTCCCGTGTTTCAAGTAATAGGCAATACGCTCCAAAACACGTTCGCGATCCAGTTTAATCAGATACTCGTCGACGCCGGCTTCTATAGCGCTCTGCTGAACTTCCTCGGCGGCCACGGATGTTAAAGCCAGAATTGGAATTGAACCATATTTATCGTTAGAGCGCACCTGCCGCGTTAATTCGACGCCATCCATATTGGGCATCTCAATATCGGTTAGGATTAAATCTACCTGATTTTGCGGATCGTTTAATACCTGCAAACCTAAAACGCCGTCCAGGGCTGTGAGCACAGTGTAGCCGGCGTCCTCGGTAAAACCTTTGACCTGATTTAAGAAGAATTTGGAATCTTCTACCAATAACAGCGTAACCTGCCCTTTTTGCTGAACCTTTTGTTCTTCTTTCTTTTCCTCTACCCATTCCGGCAGCAGGGTGGAAACCAAGCCGTACAGGTCCAAGAGAAGCGTTGTTTTGTCACCGATGATGGCC
Source organism: uncultured Calditrichaceae bacterium (assembly GCA_964536685.1). GTDB lineage: Bacteria > Calditrichota > Calditrichia > Calditrichales > Calditrichaceae > CAZIBE01. Next base: position 16,018 of record CAZIBE010000020.1, read on the forward strand.
GATCCTATAATACCAGGCTGGCGGAAGGTTTCCTCGTCGATTTGCATATTGTATTCCACCACATCCAAAATTTCCGAGACGATAATACCTACTTCTTTTCCGGCGAAGGGGAATATAAGCACATAAGGATGGTCTACGTCTTCGCGCGGTTTCACATTGGCCACTTCTTCAATTGAGCACAACAGCAAACTTCCGCCGCGATATTTAATGGTTTGCCGGCCGCTGGTCTGTTCGATGTCGCTGCGCTTAATCTTTTCCAACCGCGAAATTAGCCCTAACGGAATGGCAAACTGCTCGTCTGCTGCATTGCGAATCAATAAAAGGGACTGTGCATCCTGAAGACCGGAGGCTTTCCCTATAATTGCTTGTTCACGAACTTTATCTTTAACCACGTGTAAATTCATCGTTGAGCCTATGCCCGTCACATCCAGAATCAAAGCGGCCCGCCCATCCCCCAGGATAGTCGCTCCGGCATAAGTGGATATTCCGCGCAAGTGCCGGCCTAAGGGTTTGACAACAATTTCTTCGGAATCCAGCAGTTCGTCAACAATCAAACCGAAGTTGAGTTCACCGGCATTGACCACCACAATATTGTAAGCGCTTTGAATATTCTGACGGCGGTCGGTGGGACGGCGACGTTTTTCCTGAATCTCTGCTGCCACCTCTTGTTCTCCCATGCCCAATTCCGGACTGCGCCGATCGAAAATAGTCTGTCGGCGATCCACAGATATTTCATTTGTTTGGGGATCGACTATTTTACGCTGCATCTGTAGGGCGTCGGCCACGCGGATCAGAGGTAACAGTTCGCCGCGTAATCTCAGAACAGCGGCATCGTCGATGCGTTCGATGCGCTCTTTCACCTGAGCTGCCGGAATGCGTACCAGCTCAACTAAATTGACCTGCGGCAGAGCAAAACGCGAACCTTGCACGCCGATGATCAGGCTGGGAATAATGGCCAGCGTTAACGGTAATTTAATCAGTACGGTGGTACCTACTCCCATTTTGGAATCGATATCTACCGAGCCGCCCAGTTTAGATAGATTACTGAACACTACATCCATGCCCACACCGCGGCCCGACACATCGGTTACCACTTCGGCAGTGGAAAATCCGGGTTTGAAAATAAAGCGAATTACTTCGTTATCCGGCATGGCGTCCAACTCTGCCTTCTCAGCCAGTTTAAGCTGCAACGCTTTCTCGCGAATCTTCTGCGGATTGATTCCTCCGCCATCATCGCTCACCTGGATAATCACCTGACCTGCTTCATGCTTGGCGCAGAGTTTAACCGTCGCCGGCAGTTTCTTTCCGGCCTGGACGCGTATCTCCGGCATTTCGATGCCGTGGTCCATGGAATTGCGCACTAAATGAGTGAGCGGATCGCCAATGGCCTCGATGATGGTTTTGTCTAATTCCACATCTTCGCCCTCGGTGACCAAAACAACTTGTTTTCCAAGATTTTTGGACATATCATGCACAACGCGCTGAAATTTGTTAAATACCATGCCTATAGGCTGCATGCGCGTAGACATGATGGCTTCCTGCAGTTCAGAAGTAATTAAATCCACACGCTGTACGGCGTTTTCCATGCCTTTTTCATCATTAATGGAAAAATTTTGCATGAGCTGATTTCGCGTCAATACCAGTTCGCCGGCCAGATTCATCAGGCGGTCAAGAATATTCACGTGTACACGCAGGGTACTGCTTTTGGTAGATATGCTTTTTGGTTTGGGCGGAGCTGCTTTCGGCTTTTGCTGCACTTTTGGCGCCGATTCAGGTTTTGGTTCAGGGGCGGCAGGCGGCTCAGGTTCAGACTGCTTCGCTGCGCGTTCCGGCGCGGGCGCTTCTGCCTGCGGCGCAGGAAGAGGCGCAACATCAGGCTTTTCCAGCAATTTTAATTGGTGATCCTCTGTTACCAAAAATATCTGCGTTTTAGGTATCCCTAGCAAGGTAGGTGCAAAGTCCGGTTCCAGAACGGTGGAAAAAAGCACATAAAAAGGTACAAACGGCGGATCGTCCAATTCTTCTAATTCGGGAATTTCAGCAATGTCAACTTTACTGTCCAAAAAGACGCCGGCCGCTTTAATATCGGCAAGATCTTTTTCCACAGAGCGTTCTTTTTCGTCAAAGTCTTTGAGCCAGTCAAACATGGCCACATACAAAGTACGCCCGCCTTTTCGGGCTTCGCTGAGCTGTTTTGTCTGAGTGGTAAATAACACTCTGCCATCCGGCAGACGCAATTCCGCTATCGCCTCTTCATCGATTTGCATTTCACTTTCTGATTGCTCCGGAACTTCCGTCTGCTCAGCGGGCTCTGATTGCTGTGCGCCTTGCGCCTGTTCTACATGTTGCGGATCTTGTGCCGCCGGAGCGGAAGATTCCGCTTTGGGCGCTTGCGCCGCGCCGGTGGATTGGGCGGATATGGCATCGTTCAGTGCATTCACATGGACGGAAATGTCTGCATCATTGCTGTTGGCATAATCCTGGATTAAATCTTTCAACTGGTCCAGCGAGGAAAGCAGTACGCTGATGATATCCGGCGAGGGAACCAAATGGCGATTGCGAATAAGGTTTAGCACATTTTCCATAATATGGGCTAATTCTTTGATGACCTCCAGTCCTAAAAATCCGGCGCCCCCTTTTACTGAGTGGATTGCCCTAAAAACACTGTTCACCAGTTCGGAATCAACATCTTCTCCCATTTCCTCAATTTCCAAAAAGTCCGATTCAATACCGTCAAGGTGTTCTCTGGATTCCTCCAGAAACATCTGCAATAATTCCTGGTCTTCAACTATTGCCATTTTTATCTCCACATTGCTTGGTTAATTTATTTAGGCTGATTAAAAACGGGTTATTTTTTAGGCGCAATCTCGAAGTAGCGCTCCAAGCGGGAATATTCAAATACGGGCCATATTTTTTTGACAACATTTTTTAATTTGAAGATACCCTCATCGCGCTCGATGCTTTTAAAGGCCCCTACCAAAAGAGCAAGCCCTTTGGCATCAATGGCCTGCACCTTAGCCATATCCAATGTAATCTTTTGGGAACCGTCACGAAGCAAACCAATAATGTTCTCTTTCAGCTCTTCAACCTTATCCGAGGTAAGATTGCTCTTTAATTTTATCACAGTCCCGCTCTTGGTTGTTTTGATTTCACTCATCAACCCACTCCATAATTTTGATGATTATTCTGTTTAAACACATTAAAATGATTTTCGAACATGGAAGATAAAGCTTAAAAGCCTTCACGTTCTTTAATCCCGAGGGTTTTTCTCAGTATATGTCGTTGTACCGAGAAAAAACTTAAATCTGATTGGCATTAATTCTGTGACGATTTTTCAACACCCCATTCGCTTTAGTCCTCTTGCATAAATGCAGCTACTCCATCTTCAGCTTCGAACTGATGTAATTTATTTCGTAAAGTACGCACCGTGATCCCCAATAGCTCAGCGGCTTTTGTGCGGTGGTTATTGGTTTTTTCCAGCGCCTGAAATATCATCCGTTTTTCCATTTCCGACAGGGGGATTACTTCTGCGGGCAGCGCCGCTTTTTTCGCGGGTTTCCTGCGGGAGCCCATATCGAATACAAAATGAGCCTCGCTCATAACTTCATTTTTAGCGGAATAAAGCACCGCCCGTTCGATGACATGCTCTAATTGGCGTACATTACCCGGCCACTCATAGGCGGTCAGGCGCTTTAACACTTCGGGGGCAATGGTTTTCTTTTTTAGTTTGTATTTTTTACGGAATTGTTCTACGAAATAACTAATTAAAGGCAGAATATCATCAGGGCGTTCACGCAGCGGCGGAACGATGATCGGAAAAACATTTAAACGAAAAAACAGGTCTTCCCGAAATTTTTGTTCTTCCACCAACTCCTCGATGTCGCGGTTCGACGTGGCAATAATGCGTACATCCACAGGGATTTCCAGATTGCTGCCCACCCGCGTAATGCGCATCTCCTGCAAAACACGCAGCAGTTTTGCTTGCATGGTATAGGGGATTTCGCTGATTTCATCCAGTAAAAGCGTTCCGCCGTCGCACTCTTCAAACAAACCTTTCTTTGCCTTGTAAGCGCCGGAAAAAGCGCCCTTTTCATGGCCGAACAAGGTACTTTCGAATAGAGTTTCAGGAACAGCGGCGCAGTTAACTTTTAAAAAGGGCTTATCGGCGCGCTCGCTGTTATCATGGATGGCGCGGGCGATCAGTTCCTTGCCGGTGCCGCTTTCGCCGCGGAGGAAAACAGCGGCGTCGCTTTTGGAGACAACATCAATATGGTACAGCACCTCTTCCATTTGCGAGCTGCTACCGATCAGTTTGGTCTCTAACTCCTGGCTTTGCAGCCGGCGTTTCAGGTCTTTATTTTCTTCTTTAAGCGACTGATAATCGAAATAATGCTGCACGCGCGTTTCAATCTGGCTAATGGAAAAGGGTTTGGTGATAAAATCGAAAGCTCCTTTCTTCATGGCTTCCACTGCTGTTTCGATGGTGCCGTAGGCGGAGATAACCATAAATCCTGTTTCGGATTTAATGCTCTTGCCCTTTTCCATCAATTCAGTTCCCTTAATACCGGGCATCATCAAATCCGTAATCACCAAATCGAAGGCCTCCTGCCGTAAAATTTCCAAAGCTGTCTGGCCCGATTCTGCGGTTTTTACCTCATAACCGCAAGTGCTTAAGGTTTCATCCAAAACCATGCGCAAATGATCGTCGTCGTCAACCACCAGAATTCTCTTCATAGATTGCTTCCTATATTCCCTTGGCATCCGTTGCGTTTACGGGAAACATGCACTTTATTTTTTTATGATTCTTTTTGGGAAAAGCCAACAAAAACTTCCCAAATACGAAGTTATTTAATCCAACAATTATAGAGTATATTCGGCAGGATTTACGGCTAACTTTATTCTTTTTTATCGTTGTTTTGATAGGAAGAATTTTTCTGTCTTTTATAGGAATTTAAGGCGTCAGGATTGCTAATCCGCTTTTTATCGCGCGAACCGTATGTGAGGCCGGCTTCTTCCGGACGGATTTGACTGATCATGTCGTTAAGTCTTTGCAATTCCTTTTTAAGCTCGGCGATTTCTTTTTTCAGACTTTCATTTTCTCGTTTTAATGTAAGCTCCCGCTGGGCGCGTTCGGTTAAGGATATAATTTGATCAATACGAAACGGTTTAATCATATAATTAAAACTTTGCTCGCGCATGGCCTGCACGGCAAATTTCAGATTATGGTAACCGGTCATAATGATAACCACTAAATCGGGATAGTGATTTACCAGTTCCTGCCCCAATTCGATGCCGGTAATATTGCCCCAGCCAAGGTCTAAATCAAGCAGAGCAAAATCCAATGGCTTACCGGAGACGTTCCGCTTTGCTTCCTGCGGGTTGGAAGCGGTAATTACATTAAATTTTTCCGCTGTCAAACCGTCGTATATCATATCAACAACAGTCGGGTCATCATCGACCACCAGGATGGTATAGGATTCATGCTGCATAGTATCAACTCTGCATAAAATAAATGGCCTCGAATAAGCGCAGCCACAAATTATTGATGATTTCCTGAGAGCTCTCTCCGGACTGGGGATAGCTTATGCAGGCATATTTTAATTCAAAAGAGGGTTTGCCTTCTTCGTGAACGCAAATTTGACTGACGTCTTCCTTTAATTCCGTAGCTAAAGATTCAGCCATAAATAAATCCATAAAGGGCAAAATGACAAAGGCCGTATCCGCCGTAAGCCAGAGCAAGTCGCCTTTGCCTTCAAATTTATCATGGAATTTGGCCTGATACTGGCGCATGGCATCTTCCAGCACCAGGCTGTCCACAAACTGATCTTTATAGACGATCCGCAATACGGCGAAGGAAACCGGATTGAGCATGAGCCGCGCTTCGTGTACACGATCCTTTACGATTTTGCTGATGATGTTTTCGTAAGAATTACCGCTTTCTTTACTAACCTCAAAGGAAGTCAACACCGGGCCAATCTGCTGCGCCATTACTTGCAACAGGCGGTTTTGTCCTTCAACAGGGCCTTTTGCCGTGTCGTAAAATAAGAGAACAAAGGCAACTAATTTTTCCTGAAACTTCACCGGATAGAACTGCACCGTTTGCCAGACAGCAGCTTGTTGCGGAGGGGGTAAAACGCCGTTCTGCATTAAAATCTCAAAAGAGAATAATGAAGGTTTTTCGGTGGAGATATGTTTGCCTCCGATAGACTGGCGCAGATTAAACATCACATTCTCTTTGTAATTTTCCTGCAAATGAGCGGTTTGTATTACCTGAAACCGTCCATCTTCGTCGGCAGGCATGGCTAACGCTACGGAGGGAATACCGATGAATTCCGTATACGTTTCCAGAATCATCTGGCCGGCCAAATCCAGATTATTCACCTGATAAAGGATAGAAGTGATTTCCAGTAAACTATCAATTTGGTTGGCTGAATCGGGCGCTTTTTCTTCATTTTGCAGAATATCCCGCACGACGTCGATCAAGCGCTCGCGCGACCATGGCCGAACTAAATATTCGTTAACATGCAGATGAATAGCTTGCAGAACACTGTTCAAAGTAGCCTGTGAGGCCAACACCAGACTTTTAAGATCGCTTTGCCGGTCAACGGCCTGTTTGATCAGATCAAGTCCAGAACTAACTTCGATCACCAATTCTGTAATTATCAATTTAAACGCATTTTTCCCCAGCGCTTTCAGAGCAGCGGATGCAGAAGTAACAGTCAAAACACTAAAACCAGCCTCTTCCAGCCAAGCTCTGATTTCCTGTTCAGGGCTGACCAATAATATCTGCGTCGTATTCATTTCGTTATCGCTCTCCGTAATTCTTATTTTTAATCGGCACGAAGATATCGTAAGCGCTGTCTTCCATTTCCAGTAATGACTCCACAATCATCTCATCCTTAAAACGGAAAACTTTTATAGAGTGCAGTAATTCATCACTTACAAAGCCCTGCCCGCTGATGTCAATATCGACGTTGGGATACAGATTTTTAAGTATGACGATTTCACGATTCAGCCGTTGTTTAGAAGCTTCTTTTTGCAGTTCCATTTCCTGCCGGCTAAATTCATTTATTTTATTTTCGAGGCGCTTTAGCTCTTCCTGCAAGTGCTGGAACTCGGATTGTTTTTCCGGAGATAACGCTCCGGCGCGTTTTTGCAGCACATCCAAAAATGCCACTCGTTTTTGCAGGGAAGAATAGCGCAGCATCAGTTCCGAACGGGCACGGCTTAATTCCCACAATTTATTTTGATTTTGATTTTCACTGTAATTACGCAATTTCAATTCGGTAAACACATTTCTGTGAGAGCCGACTTCTTTGACCACAATACCTTTTTCCGCGGTCAGGCTGCCGCCGCGAATTAAACCTTCATTCTGGCTGACGTCAATCTTGCCCCCTGCCGTGATTTGCCCGTTAATGATGTAATGCTGCACAATGACATCTTTTCGTACGCCAATGGTGGCATCCTGAATATAACCGCAGGTCAGGCTGCCGCCTGCCAGAATTTTCGCGCGGTTCTGACCGACGACGCCGTACTGCACCGTTACATCGCCCTTTTGCGAATAGATGTTGGCCGCTTCCACATTTCCACCGATATAGATGGCGTCACGCGCTTCCACGCGAAAACCGGAGCGGACATCACCGTCAATCACTACCGGTCCGTCAAATTTTATATTACCTGTACCGTAGTTTACGTCACCGCGAACATGATACACGCGGTCCACATGCAACAAACCATTTTCAAAGAAAGCCGAACCGTTAATATCGGCATACAAAGTGGAACCGTCCGCTGAAATATGCGTATTTCTTCCTGCAGGAAAACGAACGGATGACTCGGGAAGGTTAACTTCTTCTCCGGTGACTGTTTTAACCGTACCGGTTGTTTTCACGGCAAGAATTTGATTTTCATGAACGGGGATAAAGAGGAGCGGACGTTTAAAATCGGCCCGGTTTAATTCTGTAATTTGCGGTTTATGAAAGGCTGAGATATCAATCTTCCAGACAATTCCTTGGTTTACTGCCGTTTCGCTGCGGGCACAGATAATATCCTGCACGGGTTTGTGTTCGCGGGCAATTTCGGCAATCTTCTCTTCATCTATACCATAAACCACGCCTGCACGCTTCAATTCGGCAAGGATTTCTTCGCGCGTGGGGAAGGCCGCCTTTTTTTCGTCGATTGAAAGCCTGGCCTGTAACTTATCATTTGCAATTTCTATTTTCACCGGTTCACCATGTTATCTGTACGGTTAACCAGCTGCTCGTTTAGCGCCGGCTGCAAGATCAAACATGATTTTGGCCACTTCCCCGCAGGAGCATTCATATACAAAACCGATCATCTCGCCCCCTTCTACAATAGGATGGACGCTTCCTTCATGCACTGCTTCTGTCTGATTTTCGCGGGGTTCAATTTTTTTGTAATTATTCACAACAACTTCATTACTCTTAAGTACGGTTTTGCGGGATAGTGCAGAGTTGTTTTTCTGCCTGAAAATGCCCCCCTTATTGTCCGTAATAAACTGCATAATTTTTCTTCCCTGTTTTTAAGATTTGGATTGATTCTTAAAAAAATCATCTATTTTATCCTGGGAAATACCAGTGTGCCGTATTTTATCTTCGGTTTGTTTCTCAAAATCTTTTTTCGTCTTTTCTCCGGATTTCGTGCCCAACTCTCCTTCGATGGCCTCGATGACATTGTTGCCCAAAGTAGTGCTGCTTTTAAGCCGTAATGAAGACTCAAACAAGGTAACAAAGCGCTCGTAAATAGCTTCTAAAATTCGGTTAACATGCTCTAATTGCTGGGTAGTAATATCCTGGAACTGGAAAGCAAAGATAATCTCAGAGGCTTCATTGGAAATATCGTCGATCATCTTCAGGGACTCCTGGCTCCCTCCCTCGCTCTCCACATTTCCCCGCAGTTTTTCCAACTTCGCCGTTATCACATCCAGCTTATCCATAACCTCGTGTGTAGCTAACTCTGTTGTTTTAGACACATTGTTCAGGTTTTCCGAGGCTGTGGGAATTTTTTGCGAACTACTTTTCATAAAAGTGTTAACTTCCACCATTAAGGGAATGATCTCTTTAATAAACTTGAACAAATCGTTGATTATGGGAAAAATTTCCTCACCCATCTGGAGGGATTTATGAAGCTGTTCGACTTTTAATAAAACATCGTCAATCGCTTTTGTTCCGGCCATTATCAGTTCCTCAAATCACTTTAATACGTTGTAAAACCTCTTAACTATGTTATGATACTATTTTTATTGGGCGCTAAATAATTCTAACATTTTCTTTTTCAGAACATCAGGCGTGAACGGTTTAACCACATATCCATTGACTCCGCTCTTAATGGCCGTGACCACATCTTCTTCCATGCCTCGCGTAGTAATCATCAGAATGGGCAGATTTTTGTATTTATCTATTTTCCGAATATGCTCTACTAATTCCTGACCATTCATTTCTGGCATATTCCAGTCTGTGAGGATCATATCAAAATCCTGTTTTTGGAGTTTCTCCAGTGCATCGACACCGTTCTCGGCTTCGGTAGCTTCGTTGATTCCCAGTTTCTTAAGTGAATTGAAAATTATTCTTCGCATCGTCGGCGAATCTTCTACAAAAAGCACTCGTTTGTTTTCCATCAACACACCCCTTTGGATTGGTCTCCCTGGTGATTAAACATAAATCATAGTTAAACATTGCAAGCGTTATGCCATCTTTATGGAAAATCGGAAAACGCTTATTTTTTTTGTTTCACCCATATAAACAGATTTTTTTCTGCAGTGACGCTTACTTGCTGCACTAACAGATACGGAAAAATTTTCCCTTATGATGCAATAATGTACACATAACGGAACCATGGCCGCGGAAACCGCCAGACAGCTATGTCTTTTTACAGGAAAACAGAGAGGCCGAACTCTGAGCTGAACGGCCTCTATTTGATTAATCGGCAGGAAAAAATAAAAATTTAACGGATTATTTGCGTAGCTCTGATTTTTTGTAGCACGTCGTCCGTAAAATGAGAAGCAAGATACGGTGTATGTTTCAAATTGAGCACCAATTCGGTTCGATTGTTCTCATCATGCAGCAGGCCGATCAGTGCGCCGGATTTAACATAATCCTGCGATGCGCTGATGACGGGGATTTGCTTATCTTTCGATTTGGATAGAATAAACATGATGCTGGATTTTTGTGTTAAAAGCGGTGTATTATAAACCAGCAGGATATCCACTTCCTTTAAGAGCTTCATCTGCTGGCCAATGCTACGCGTATCGGAAACCTGAAATACTTCCACCTTAAGATTACTCTGCTTTGCCGCGCGGGCAATTTTTTGCTGTTGTGCCTGATATACATCACCCGGAATGAATAAGGCCACTGTTTTGGCAGATGGCAGTACTTTTTTAATAGAAAAGAAGTATTGTAAAAAAGTGGGCTCTTTGGCTGACGCAAAATGTGCTAACAGAAAAACTAATAGCAAAATAGAATATAAACGCTTCATCAGAAACCTCCTCATTTTATGTTTCGGCTATCATTCTGTTAATAATGCTTTCGGACTTTAAAATACTGAAATAAGTTTTTGAAGGATAAGTGGTCGAAAATTTGCATTTCTTTTTAAAGAAATTTAAAACATCTAAGGCAATTGTAAAAAAAGAGGAAACAACTTGGTTAGCTTGGTACAGAAAGGGTTTCCGAAACGCCGGGAATATGTTCGATATTGAGTTTCCCGTTCATGCTGTCCAGTGATATCAGCAAATTGCTATGATTTTCTTTAAGTTTAATATGCTGGTTGGGTGCGTGAATGGTAACGCCGGCTTCTACTTCTCCAATTATATAAATTTGCGGGGGCGCATCAACTATGAATTGGTTTTCATAAAAAGAAATCCGCATACGCTCTTCAGTTAATTTACGGCTTTGCCGTTCGTAAACGGCAATCTTACGGTTCAATTCTTCATAAGCGGTCTGCTGATTGGCCAAATAACGTTTCAATAAAACATCCGTAGGAATCATATCCGGGGCCAGACGTTTTAGTTTGTTCAATTGTTTGACGGTATTATTTTGCTCCATTAATAATTTATCCTGAATATAGCGAATATCCGCTTCGATATCGCTGAGCCCCCGTTCATGCTGCTGGTGAAAATTCACTACTTCTTTATATTGTGTATCGCGTAGGAATTGACGACCAAGATAGATACGTGTATCTCCTTTAATGCTATGAACATACAGTTTATTACCGACGCGAATTTCCGAATTCACAATTAACGGTGTGATTACGGAATTAGTGCAGTAAACGATACTGCCCTCGATGACAGTTTTAACAAAGATGTACACACCGGCTTTTACGCGATATTGCCGAACCGCCGCCGCGTATATTGATTGTCCGGCCGTAACTTGTGCGCTATCCAAACGCTTGGGATTATCAAAACCGTAATTACTGTGGATACTGCCTTCGGCTTCCACATGTGCCGCCCGTACCATTCCCCCGACCCATAAATTAGATTGTGTGACTAAATCCGAACCGCTGCGGATATCGTCTTCAACCTGCAAAGCATTCTCATAAATCAGTTTCCCATGGGCCTTGCCCAGGCTTTTTATCTGCTCCGTCGGATACACATGAACCACCCCATAGGCCGATCGGTGCGCGCTGCCCTCGATACCGGCAATAATTCGTGTCTTATCCGAATCTACTTGTGTATTTACGCCGCTGTAATAGTCAATATCGCTGGCTGTCAGTTCCTGCATGATATCTTTACGTCCGTCCGGATAACGCAGTACGGTATGCGGATTAGAGGCCATCTCAACCAGTACCTGCCCTTTTTGCACCTGCGGGAACATATTAGGCTGAGGGAAAGTTTTGCTGCGTAAAAATTGCAGAATGGTCGAACGATCATATATGTCTTCGAAAGTGAATAAAAAGGTTCCCGGCTCGTCTTCGATATACGCCTGAGCAATGGGAATCTGTCCGCTGAAGCCTCCCTCGATCAGCCCCAGACAATTATCAAGATAGCCGCGGATAATACCGTGTTCTTTGAGCGCTTTTATCAAATCAAAACGGTAAATTTTTTCTCCCTGTAATTCACCGATTACCAGTTTACCGCTGTTCAGTATAGTTAAATTCAGTGTACCCGATTTCATTTCAATTGTTCGTTGTTCCATAACAAAAATCACCCAGCCTGAATTAATTTTCCTAATTGTTTCAACCACACCTTGTAGTCGGCAGAAAATTTTGTAAATTGTCTGAGCTTATCGAGGTAATCGTGTCCGCGGCAGGGATTTTTTTCAATCGCCATATGGGCAGTTAGCTGGCTGTAAACATCATCCAGACGTACAGGTTTTTTGAAGCTGCCCGTGTGACGGTGTTTTTGAGCTTCCTGAAAGCGCGGAGCAAAAGTACGGCTGTACATAAAGAACAATAAGGCCGAAACAGCGCTGTTTTGTTCCGCCTTATCAGAAAAAACTTCGTATAAATTTTCCAGCTTAACCGACATAAGCTCCACATCTACAAAAACGGCAGCAAGCTCCTCCAGTTTTAATGTTTTAATGGATGTGGGCCATTTATGCATGGCCACGGGTTCTAAGCGCAGAGAAGTAAAAAACCATGTTAAGGAATTGATGGTTTCCTGGTCTTTATCTATGATGAGTATTTTCGTTTTCATGAATGTCTGTCTTGTTATTTTTAAGGTTATCGTCATTTTTTTTATTTATTTAAGCAATTTTTTATTATTTTGGCCTTTAACAGGTAAATTCCGACGGGATAGCTATATGACTTCTACAACAAATTTTCAGGCAAAAAAAGAACTTGCAAGCAACAGCGCTTTGTTAGATGTTATACTTAATTTAAGCGGCGCTTGTGTGTTTTTTCTGGACAAACAGGGCAACCTAAAACAGGATTATAACAGCGCAGCACTTTTCTCTAACCTATCGCAAACTCCCGCCGCCAGGGAAAAGACCTTTTTTTTAAAACAGATAGTGCAGATTCTTCGCAATAAAATTGACCGTCTTTCCGCCGCCGGACAGGCGCAGTTTTTTTCTTTGGAAGTAGCGCAAAAAGAGTCTTTCCGTACGTTATCGGCAGGGATTCAAGCTTTGGCGGACGGATACGTCGTTTTACTGAACGATATCACCGAAAAAAGAAAGTTCGAAGAAAATTTACAAAGCAACGAGCGCAGATTCCGCATCATATTGGAATCCGCCTCACAGGGAATTCTGGCTACTGATATTAACGGCCAGATTTTGATGGTCAATACGCAAATCGAAAAAATGTTTGGCTATACCCGTCAAGAACTGCTACATCAGCCGGTAGAAATCCTGATTCCGGCCATCTACCGAGACGCACACATACGCAACCGCAATAAGTATATTTTGCAACCGGTCCCCCGGCAGATGGCTGCCGGTATTCAGATTAATGCCCAACGTAAAGACGGAACAGCCTTCCCTGTGGAAGTAAATCTATCCAGTGTGGAACTGCACGACGGTCTGCACGTGCTGGCATTTATTACTGATATATCGGAAAAGAAAAACTTCGAACAAAAAATCCGACGTATGGAAAAATTAGAAGCCATCGGCCAGTTAGCCGGCGGTATCGCTCACGATTTTAATAATGTGTTAGCCGGTATCATCGGCCTCTCGGAGTTAGCCCTGCGCAAAATCCCGCAAAAAAATCCGGCGCAGCAAAACATTAAACTTATTATCGAAAAATCTCAAAATGCAGCGGGATTGGTCAGCAAATTGCTGGCCTTCAGCCGGCAGCAGGTTATCGCTCCGCAAAAATTAAATTTGAACACCATCATTCAATCCAATAAACAATTACTGCAAAGATATTTAGGTGAAGACATCCGCTTGCAGACGACTCTTGATAAATCCTTGTTGGATATTGAAGCAGATCCATCGGCCATCGATCAAATTATTACCAATCTGTGCATCAATGCCCGCGATGCCATGCCCGACGGCGGTGATTTATTCATCGAGACCAGCAATCTAAATTTAAAGGATGAACCGCTTACAGAGATTCCCCATCCTTCCGGAATATATTATGTAAAACTCACCATCAGTGATAACGGTATCGGCATGCCGAGGGATATTCAACGCCACATTTTCGAGCCGTTTTTTACCACCAAAGAAATAGGCCACGGTACCGGCCTCGGTTTGTCTACGGTATACGGTTTGGTCCAACAGCACGACGGCGTAATTCAATTTAAAAGCGCGCCGGGCGACGGCACTGTTTTTACTATCTATTTCCCTGCTTTCCGAAAAACAATCATGCAGGAAAAACACAAAACGCAACAACGGGTTATATCTAAAGGCGAAGGCACTCTTTTATTGGTGGATGATGAACCGGATATTTTGCACAGCCTTAAAGTGCAACTTACAACGCTCGGCTATAACGTAATCACAGCCGAAGACGGCTTGCAGGCAAAAAACATTCTTCAGCGGAAGGCAATTGAAATCGATTTAGTAATCAGCGATGTTATCATGCCGCATATGGGCGGGATTGAACTGCAAATGTTTGCCGAGGCGCTTAAACCAGACATTCGGTTTTTATTTATCAGCGCTTTTAACGATAAGTTGGATCCGGATATATTCTATCTGCAAAAACCTTTCGCCTTCGGGGAGTTGGCGCGCAAGATAAATGAAATCCTCACCGCCTGAGGCGCTCGACTAATTTACTGACCATACTCTGGCACTGCTCTAGCTCTTTTGTTTTTATTCTTAACGTATTTTCTGTCTTTTGGCTATCTTCCTGCAGATGGATTAACTCCAGGTAGGTTTTCAGATATTGCTTTTCATTGAACAGTAATTCCCGTTCGGCTTCTTTCAGCACTATTTTGAAATCGGGCAGGCGCTGAAAACCGATGGTCTCGTCAAAGCCGCCGTCGTTCAATAATTGCGGAATAGAGTGAAGCACATCTTCCGTCGTTTCTGCCGGAAAATCCAGTAGTTCCTGCATCTGATTTTTAAAATGAGCTATCCTGGCCTCCTTATTCCAGCCGTAAAAAATATCCGCCGCCAATCCGCCCAGATAGGTAACCTTGATCAGTAAAACAGTAGCAGGGTTATGTACGGACTGGATGATATGCAAGGGAATTTCCTTGGCCGCAATGCTCAGACGGATGGATTGCGGCAGGCGCCAGCGCTGGGCAATTGCCTCGCCGGCCTGAATATGATTGAGGCCTAAATAAATCGGTTCAATATCCGTTAAATTTAAGCGGCGAATTTCGGCCTCTTTGAGAATTTCCATATAGGAATTGGGTAAATAACGGATAAACACAAACATGCCCAAATTTTGCAGCAAACCGGCAAGGAAGATATTGGGATCGTTTTGTTGACCGGCCAGCTGAGCGATAAAATCCGCACACACGCCGGTAGCCAGGCCGCGTTCAAACTGGCGCTGATATAGCACGGATCGTTTTATGGGAAAGACATCCATAATGGATAAGGTAAAGGCAATATCGCGGATAATGCGCGCCCCTAATAAGGACACCGCATGATGAACATCTTTAACTTCGCTTTTCAAACCGTAAAAGGATGAATTTACCATGCGGACAATACGTAGCGAAAAGGCAGCATCAGTAGAAATCACATCCGCCAGAGTTTTCAGGGAAACATCGGGATCGCCGGAGAGTTTTAATATGCGTTGTACATTCTGCGGAAGTGCCGGAAAATCATCCGCTTGTTCAAGGACATGCTTTAAATCTCGTTTGATGAAAGCCATGTTAGAATTCCGAAAAAAGGCACAGCCTTTTACTGGCTGCCGGTCAACACTTCTTGCAGCTTTTCGATAAGCGCGCGCGGAGAGAACGGTTTTTGTATGTAAGACATCCCCGGTTCCAGAACACCGTGCTTGATAATAGCATCATCCGTATAGCCGGACATATAGAGCGCTTTTAAATCCGGATATTTTTCCATAAGTATTTCGATGAGCTTGCGTCCGCTCATTTCCGGCATAATCACATCGGTTAAGACCAGATCGATGTCGCTCTGATTTTTATTAAAAATTTCGATGGCCTCTCTCCCATTGGTGGCTTCAATAACAGTAAATCCATTATTGCGCAAAGTATCGCAAACCAGTTCACGGACAAGAAATTCATCCTCTACAACTAAAATAGTTTCGCTGCCCTTCTGCACGTTCTTTTGTTTATCTTCTACTGAATTTTGTTCTAACTTTTCTGTAACTAAAGGTAAATAGATATTAAAACTCGTCCCCTGTTCCGGTGCACTTTCCACACCAATATAACCGCCGCTCTGTTTGATAATTCCATAAACGGTGGCTAAGCCCAATCCGGTACCTTTAGCTTTGCCTTTGGTTGTAAAGAAGGGTTCAAAGATTCTCGTTTTTACATCGTCCTCCATACCCATACCGGTATCGGTGATAGTGAGCAACACATAATGTCCTTTACGGGTCTCAGGACGGTGGCGAATAAAATTATCATCCAGATACGTGAGGCTGGTTTTAATGATCAATGTTCCGCCGTCGGGCATGGCATCGCGGGAGTTGACCGCTAAATTCATTAGCACCTGCTCGATCTGGCTGCGATCCGCTTTAATAGGCGCTATGTCTTCGGCAAGTTCAATCTTTAATTCGATATCTTCGCCAATCAGTCGTTTTAATAAAGCGCTCACATCGGGAACCAGTTCGTTCAAATCCAGTACTTTAGGCTGTAAAATCTGCCGTCGGCTAAAGGCCAGCAGCTGCCGCGTTAAAGCCGTAGCGCGGTCGGAAGCTTTTTTTATCTGCTGAACAAAGGCCAATCTGGAATCATCATGCTCGGCGGAAGAGAGCAGCATATCGGTATAGCCTTCAATAACCGTCAAAAGATTGTTAAAATCATGGGCGATGCCGCCGGCCAACTGGCCGATGGCTTCCATTTTTTGAGATTGACGCAATTGCTCTTCTAATTGCCTGCGCTCGGTAATATCGCGCGCCACACCGATGATCACAATGGGCAGACCATCGTCATCGCGCACCAGAGAAGTTTTTAAGGAGATGATAAAACGATCCTCGTTTTTACGGATAGCCGTTAGCTCTCCCTGCCATTCGCCCTGCAGAGTTTTTTTTATGATGGATTTAAAACTTATTCCTCGTTCTTTATGATTATGAAAACGCTCGATGGATTGCCCTATCAGTTCTTCTTTTTCATAACCGTAGGTATCTACAAAGGAATCATTTACAAAAATAATATTTCCCTGTAAATCGAACACGCTCAAGGATTCGCTGACATTGCGCAGGGCGTGCGAAAGCATGGTAATTTCCACTTCCTGGCGCTTTTGCGTGGTCATATCTTTAATTAAAGCAAATACAGCCGGCCGCCCGCACCAGGTGGTTTTAGTGAGATGTGTCTTTGCCGGAATATATCTTCCCGTTTTGCTTTGCAGGGGAATCTTAAAAAAATCATCGGCAGCAAACTGCCCGGCGGCCAGATACTTTTGCAGGGCTGTTTTATTGGACTGCGGATAAATATCAAAAAAACTGCGCTGCAGAAGTTCGTCGCTGGAATATTCCAAAACTTCCGCAGCCATTTTATTGACATATAAAAAACGACCCTTTGAATCAAAAACAAAAAACAGGTCCGTAATGAGAGAAATAATATCTTCGCTGGTTAAATCGAAACACGGTTGGTTTTGTTCTTCACGAATAGAAGCCTGCCAGGACATATCAGTACTATCCAACCGGGATTGCAGATTTGTCAGTTCGTCGATCAGTTGAGACTTAGTCATTCGGGAATATTGCATTCTGCTATTTGATCCTGTTATTTTAGAATCTATTAAAATTCGGCATCGCAATTATTTTATCGACAACTTTGTCGATAACTTCAGGATCGAAGTAATAATTTGCGGCAATCTTCTCCTTAATGGATTCAATCTCCTTTAATGACAACGTCTCAGCCCGGCCCACATCATCCACATATTTTTGTGCTTCCATCTTTAACAGAAGCATTTCGCGTCCGGCAGAGGAAATTTGCGCAACGTCGGCATTAACCGCCGTTTTTTGGCCATTCACTTTTTTATCGGAACGATGTTCCTTGTCGACCTTTTTGGTCTCTTTGGCCTTTTCGCTTTTTCCTACATCCTGGGACAACCCTATTATGGATTTTAACGGTCCCATGGCATCCTCCATGAATCTATCTTCTTTTATCTTCTTTCTCTACTTTATAGGTCGTGGGCTAACATTATTTCTTAAATGGAAAAACAAAGTTTTTTGTAAAATTTTTGATTGAATAACTGGAGAAGCGCGTCCGGTTTGCACCGGAGTGCTCAGAGGAGAGAGATAAGCAGAGTAAATTCCGAGAGATTTATTCCAGAAAATTAGGCAGATTAGCCAGTTTATCTACAATTTTGTTAATCACATCATCATCGAGAAAATACTTGGTCTCAATTTTTTGTTTAATTTGCTGAATATCGTTTTCCGAAAGCGTGCTGGCCGAATTGACTTCATCCAGATACTGTTTGACTTCCTGCTTAAGAGCCAATAACTCGCGCGCTTCTGAAGATATCTGAGCTTGATCCTGTACATTTTTGTGATCGTCTTTAGATGTCTTCGACGATTGCGTGTTTTTGGCAATACGCTGCTGCCTGATGTCGTCATTTTTATTTACGCGCTGCGCTTCGGGCGGGATGCCTAAAATATCATGTATTCCTGCCATGGTTTACTCCTGAAGAATGTCCAGGCTTCGCGAATTATCACCGCGATTTCCTTTTAGCCTCCGCTGATAATGGGCATGCTCTACAATTTCGGAATGTTCGCGGATAAATTCAAGTTTGCGTTGCTGGAGCTTCTTGAATATTTGGTCATCAATGTGCACCAATTGCTCGGCAATTTTAGAGATTTCCTGCAAAAAGGGTTTAGCCTCTTCGGTGTTTTCCGGGGCCATGCTTTTACGCTGTTCCTCTAACATCTGAATTTTTTCGATCCATTCCTGGCGATAGTCCACCATACGCGTAATAATATTTACCGGCAGACTATGTACTTCGCTTAAGAACTTCTCGGAAAACTGAAGCACGGAAATAAATGACTCCAGTTCCTCATTCAGAACATCAAGCAATCCATTTTCTGCTGCATTTGTTTGTTCAGACAAGGTTAAACTCTCCCATTAAAGATGATGCCGGCTATTTCCTGCATTTTTTTCTTTAGTTCTAACATTTCTTTCGGTGGAATTTGGCGAATAATTTTTCCGGTTTGTTTTTCCGTTACTACAATTTGCGCTTCTTTAGAGTCCGGGTCAAAGCTAAAAGCAATTTTGGTGCTGAAACGGTCCACAAACTGGTTAACCTGATTAACAAGTTCGGAAGTATTCGCCGGAGCGGCTTCATCATTTTTAGGTTGTTCTTTTTCATCCGGTACCGTGTTTTGATTTAACCGTTCCTTATCCAGCCCTTTATTAACCGAGGCCTGGACTGGATTCAGCTTGGCTGTTTGCGTGGCCGAATGGATAGTTAACTCTTCCATGACTTACCTCCTAAAATGACGAATAATTACCATTCATAAATGAGTTAAAAAATGCCTGCTGATTTTGAAGCATCAGTATGGTCTGCTGCATTTTGGTAAATTCATCGAAATATTGTTTCTCTTTTTTAGCTAAAAGTTCGTCCATATAACCGATACGATCATTCAAATGCGTAATGCTGTTGGTGATATTCTCTTTAGTGGAATCAATGATGCCACCGGTTTTTACATAACTGTCGATATAATCTTCCAGCTTTTGGGCAACGCCATCAGAAGTACGGAATAAATCGGAAACATACTGCGGATTCACTTCTAGGGCGCTTTGGAATTTACTCACATCGGTAATGGACAAGGTACCGTCCTGCGCGGCTTCTATACCTATATCATAAAGCAGATTGTATTCCGCGGATGCCGTCGATGTAACTTCGCTGCCGACAATGCTGCGAAAATCAGAAATAATCCCGCGATAGGTAAAATCCGTAGAAAGCGGCCCGCGTTCATGCGTGTCGGGATCAACCCGTGTTTTCTGGCGCAAAAATGTAATGGCATCGTTGTATTTGGAAATAAAATCTTCCACATCCGTTTTAATGGCATCCGTATCGGCAGAGATAGTTACCGTTTCGTTCTGCGTAAAAATATCATAAAGTTTCAGAGTAACGCCCGAGATGGCGTCATCCACATTATTTGAATCCCTGTAAAAAGTTAACCCATCCATGGTAAACATGGAATTCAATTCGCTGTCAGTAGGGCCGGTGCCGACTGCGGTGATATAACCGCCGGTAGTTCCGGACGACTGCACAGTATTATTGATGTTTAATGCGTCCAGCAAAGTACTAGTGCCAAAATCCATACGATACGTATAGCCGGTTTGCTCGCTAGAAAACACTAAACGGCTCTTACCGCTTTCCTCACTGACTACCGAAGAGTGGATCACCTCGTCACTGGCAATGGTTTCATCGGTAACGGCCTGAGACATGGCCTCGTTCACGGCGTCGGATATGGCAGAAAGTACCTCATCATCGGTCCCGCTAAAGACCGAAGCCGCAACCGTTACAGAGATTTGTACCCGGTTATTGGCGTCGATATCCGTGGGATGACCGACTTCGATGGTAAAGGTTTGGTCGGAAGTGAAGCTGGTAAAGCTACTGTCCGCATCGTTAAACTGGTTGGAAACGCGTGTATCCGCTTTGGCCAGGCGTCCCACGGAAATACTGTGGTTACCTGAGACAGCCGAACTTTGAGCGGTAACGCCTACCAAGTTTGGATCGCTGGAAGTGCCCTGTTTCACATAGAAGGGATTGGATATCTCATCGGTAAAATAGGACATTTTGCTTTTCAAGGCCGACAGGATAGAATCCAATTCCGAAAACATGGAATTTCTGCTATTTAGTCCATCCCGCTTCTTAACTAATTGTTCCCTCGGAATGCGTTCTAACTGCATATATTGATCAACTAGCTGCCAGACAGAGCCCTGCGAACCGGATACGGCTGAAGTATACATAGTTTCGCTCCGTTATTGTACGTTAAACGCCTTGGCCCAGGTCTGCTTGAGATCCTGAAAGATGGCCCTGGCTTCATTAAATCGGTTACGATTAATTAAATGGTTCAGATATTGATACACACGATAAAACGTTATCGGAACATCCTTCACATCAAAATTCAAACCATTGACTAAGAGCTGCACCGCACGTCTGGCTTTATCGGCATCTTTTTGCGAACAGGCCGTTACGCCGGTGTCATAGATATACGCAACTAGCTGATCGGGGCTGGCCGTCATAATTTTTTGCACCAGATATTGATTCGGTTTATTGTTATTTCGTGTGTACATCTTTTCCACTCCTTATGATATGCCAAAAGGTGGGAAGAGATCTTCCCACCATTTTAGCTGTGATGCGCGTTAATCCGATTATCTGAACAGAGACAGCACTAACTGCGGCGCCTGATTAGCCTGAGCTAATGAGGAAAGCGACGTCTTCTGCAAAATTTGCAATTTCATCACTTCCATTTGTTCTTTGGCGAAGTCAGCGTCTTCGATGGTGCTGCGAACGGCTTCCGTCTTAGTGATCTGGGTTTCCAGATTGCCCTGTTTGGACTGCAAGCGGATTTTGTACTCGCCGACGTCTTTCAGACGGTCAGACAGCGTATTGATAGCGCTATCGATGGTGGTGATGGCGGCATTGGCGCTGGCCGCAGTAGCCAGACTGATGCTGCTAATGCCCAGAGCGGCAGAATCGGCATCGCCCAAAGTAACAGACATCGTTTCCGAAGCCTGCTCGCCGGTCTGGAAACTAACGGCGCTGTAAGTACCGTCAATCAAACTCGAGCCGTTAAAAGTAACGCTATCGACCGTATCGTCGATTTCGGTGATAAGCGCCGATACCTGATCGTCAATTGCGGCCCGCTGAGTTGAAGACAAACTGCCGTCAGCTGCCTGAACCGCTTTTTCTTTCATCGTCTCAAGAATGTCCTGAATGCTGGAATAACCGCCTTCGGCCACATCCAGAATATTCTGGGCGTTGCTGACATTGGACAAAGCGGAAGATAATCCACGGCGACGGGACTCCAAACCGCGCGCTAACAAATAGCCAGCCGGATCTTCCATCGCTGAATTGATCCGTTTACCTGTTGACAACCGCAATTGATGCATGGCAATTTTGTCGCTAAGTCTACTCAGCGTCGTGATGTTCTGCATCGCCGGAATATTTGCGGCAATCCTGCTTAAATCTGCTCCCATTGGAACCTCCTTATTAGTTGTTTTGACTTTCGTCCTGGAAACGTTTTCTTTGTTTCCTTTTTCCATTTATTTGCTTCTAATGCATAGGTCGGAGGCGTTTTCAGTTTTTTAAATCTTTTTTTGATCTTTTTTTAAAAAACTTTTCCATTCATTTGGTTTAACTCGTGTGCCTCATTCCAGAGGTCGAAGACTAAAGCAGAAAATTAAGGTTCTTTTGAGATTTGATTCGCTAACCTCTTTCGCTCTCGTAACAGAGAATATACCTGCAACGAGTTTAAAATAGATGAGTTCACTCTAACAAGGTCTCTCACTGTCATTTTCCCACCACGAAGTGGTTCCTTTCCCGTAGGGATCACTCCGTGGCGGAAAACGGGACGGCCTTTGCCGCGAGGAGCAAGGCGACGAGAAATCTATTGTTTTTTTGAGGATATAAGATTTCTCATCCCGATGAATCGGGATTCAAAATGACAAAAACTGGTTTTTAGAGCAGACTTATAGATACTATCACATTCAGAAAAACAGCTTTAGAATAAAAGGAAGGACGGTTTACTTTAGGTGAAAAATACGCACCTGATTGCGGCCGTTGTTTTTTGCCTGATACAAGGCCTGATCGGCCTGACTAATGATTTCTTCGGCAGAAGCACACAAAGTGGCCATCGATATACCGGCGCTAAAAGTTATATCGATGTTGACGTCTGCATACTCCACCGGATGCGCAATAACAATCTGCAGTAAGCGCTGAATATATTTTTGCATTTCTTCGGCCCCTGTATTGGTAGATAAAATTGCAAATTCTTCTCCTCCATAGCGAAAGGCAAAATCAACGCCCATCCGGCGGTTGCGCAAAACGATATTGCTAAGATTCTGTAAAACAAGATCACCGGCGCTATGTCCGTAGGTATCGTTCACTTTTTTAAAATGGTCAATATCAATCATGGCCAGAGAAAAATTAATTTTATTCTGCTTGTAGCTAAGCCAAAAACGTTCCAGCATGGCATTAAAGGAACGCCGGTTCATCAGCTTTGTTAGAGAATCCGTATTCGCTTCTACCCGGAAGCGTTCATTCTCCGTGAGCAAATCCTGCGTAACAGAGGCAAGGGCATCTAATTTGGCAAAGGGGCGCGTAAGGTTATCATACCGGCGCCATGATTTACGTAAATATACACTAAGTTTATCTTTATCCGGCGGAAGTTTGAGCAGATAATTGATATGCGCTTTATTAATGGCACGCTCAAAGAGTTCTACATTCTGCGAATCCGTAAACATCATACGCTGGATTAAATTATTAGCATGCATCACCGATCTTAAAAATTCAATGCCGTCCGGTTCAAAGTCGGTAACAATAGCGATTGCTAAAGGAAGAGATTCCATAATGCTTAATTCTCTTAATTCTGCTAAGACGGAAACCTCAATAACTTCTATGCCCCGGGAATTAAGCAGGTGGATGATTTCTTTTTGCATAGGATGCATTGATCGATGCACAAGCGCCTGATCGGGCATTGAATTAGCAGGCATTACACTTTTTCCCGTTCACATGATTATAATTTGATTAAAAACCACTATCGTCTAAATAATAAAAATCTTTGATCTTTTTTGTGGAAAAGAAATAACTGGTAACACGTCACTAAACGATTAGTAAACAAACTTGTTACAGGGGGCTACCTGTTGTAGACCTCCTTGCTTATTTTGATCCGATATTATAGCAAATCTTAAGGAAAAAGGTCCTATAATAACTTCTGGATTAAGCCGCAGGATTATTGGCCCGCTTTTTCATCATCGTATTTAAGGGCTGCAGCCACAAATTCGCGGAATAACGGATGAGCTTTGGCCACACGTGATTTTAATTCGGGATGGAACTGACAGCCTACAAACCAGGGATGCTCTTCCAATTCAATCATTTCAACCAAATCACCGTCCGGCGAAATACCGGCAATTTTTAGTCCCGCTTCTTCCATTTCCATTCGGTAGCTGTTGTTAAACTCGTAACGATGACGATGACGTTCCGATATTTCCGCTGCATTATAAGCGGCAAAGGCTTTGGTATGCGGACGTACTTTACAGGGGTAGCTGCCCAAACGCATAGTGCCGCCTAATTTTTTTACCGATTTCTGTGTTTCCATCAGATGGATTACCGGATGCGGGGTATCCGGATCAAACTCTGTGCTATTGGCTTTTTTCTTACCCAATACATGGCGGGCAAATTCTATAACGGCACATTGCAGACCCAGGCAAATACCGAAAAAGGGGATATTATTTTCACGGGCATATTGAATAGCCGCCAGCTTGCCTTCGATGCCCCGTTCGCCAAAGCCGCCCGGCACCAAAATACCGCTGATGGCTCCTAACTTTTCTCCTACAGCGCCGTTCTCCAGCGTTTCTGTATTAACCCACTTCAGCCTAACCCGCACGTCATTTTCCATACCGGCATGAACAAAAGCGGCCATGATGCTTTTGTATGCGTCCTGCAATTCCACGTATTTCCCGCAGATGGCCACAGTGATTTGCCTTTTTACTTTCTGATAGCGCTCGACCTTTTGCTGCCATTCGGTAATCTCCAGTTCCCGCTCCTCTAATTTTAATTTAGATAGCACTAAACGATCAAAACCGTAACGGGCATATTGTAAAGGGACTTCGTAAATAGTCTGTACATCGCGGGCATCGATTACTGCCTCAGGAGATACGTTACAAAAAAGACCGATTTTCCTTTTTGCGTTCTCCGGAAGCTCGCGGTCGGTGCGGCATAAAAGCATATCCGGTTGAATACCAATTTCCCGTAAACGCATCACCGAATGCTGTGTGGGTTTGGTTTTAAGCTCGCCGGCGCCGGCCACATAGGGCACTAAGGTTAAATGCACCACCAGCGTATCTTCCGGATCGTGATTTAAGCGGAACTGCCGCAACGCTTCCAAAAACGGTAAACTTTCAATATCGCCTACCGTACCGCCGATTTCCACAATTACGATGTCAGCGGAAGTTTTTTTAGCCGCTATTTTAACTTTTTCCATAATGGCGTCGGTGATGTGCGGGATCACCTGCACCGTTGCGCCCAGATAATCGCCTTTGCGTTCCTTCTTTAATACTTCATAATAAACCTGCCCGGAAGTGGCGTTGTTAAACCGGCTCATACTGACGTTTAAAAAACGTTCGTAATGGCCAAGATCCAGGTCGGTTTCGGCGCCGTCGTCGGTCACAAACACTTCGCCGTGCTGATAGGGACTCATAGTGCCCGGATCCACATTAATGTAAGGATCCAATTTTAGAATAGTAACCGAGTAGCCGCGCGATTGCAGTAAAAGCCCCAACGAAGAGCAGGCAATCCCCTTCCCTAAAGAAGAAACAACACCGCCTGTAAAAAAAATGAATTTTGTTTTTTGTTTCATAGCCCTATCTTTTGTTTATGTATTGAATTGTTCTTTAATAATTTTATTTACGTTTTGTAAATCCTCTACAGTATCCACACTAATGGATTCGTACGATGTTTCTACGGTGAAAATTGAAAATCCGTTTTCCAGAAAACGCAGCTGTTCCAGACGCTCCGCTTTTTCCAACGGGCTCTGGGGCAATTGCTTTAGTTCCATCAAAATCTCTTTACGATAAGCATAAATGCCCACATGCTTAAAATAATCGTGTTTTGTCAGCCACTGCGTCTGCTCAGGCACATCGCGTAAATAGGGAACGGCCGTCCGGCTAAAGTACAATGCGAAGTCCTGCCGGTCGCGCACCACATGCACCACATTAGGATTTGCCAATTCTTCGGCAGCTGTAATCTTTTTGACCGGCGTGGCAATTTGTACGTTTGGATTAGCAAAGACTTCCACCAATTGTGTCAATAGCTGCGGTTCAATTAGCGGTTCATCGCCCTGCAGATTAATGACAACTTCCGCATCCGTATTTGCCGCTGCCACGGCCACGCGATCGGTTCCCGAAGGCAGCTCAGCATCGGTCATTACCACGTTCCCGCCAAACGCTTCCACCGCTTCTTTAATAGCCGGATGATCCGTTGCCACAAGCACGGCGTCTATTTTTTCCGCCTTGGCGGCCCGCTCGTAGACCCATTGAATCATCGGTCTATCGGCAATTAACGCTAATGGTTTGCCCGGCAATCGCGATGAAGCATAACGCGCCGGAATAATACAGATACTTTTCATTGACCGCCTTAAATTATTCTTTTGCCTTTTACCCGAAGGTAAAAACAAGGAACATCGTCTGACCGCTTCTATTAAATAAAAAATTGAAGTTAAAATGAAAATGGTTTATATGAAAATATTTTTAAAGAACTTTAAACAACTTTTGCGTTTTTATTCCTCTTTGCACTGAGCGGACGGAATCATTTATAAAGATAAACGCGGCCATATTAACACGCTGCCGGAAAACATGCCAGCGAATTTCGGCTATTTAAAAATACTACGCTGAAATTTGGCTGAGTACTCCCGCAGATCATCTAAAATTTGTGTCGCATGTTTTCCTTTCGCTAAGTGTGGTTGCCAGAATTTTATTTCTACCGGAATAATTTCGGCCATTATTGTTGCGGAAGACGATTGGCTTAAAATCAATTTTAGCACTGCGCTTGTTTCGTAACTGCGGGAATTTCCTCCGAAAATAAAGTTTCCCAAAGAGTAGGCAATAATCTTCCCCTTGTAGGACTCTACCCCCTGCAACACATGCGGATGATGACCGATAACCGCATCCGCACCGTAATCGATGGTTTTATGGGCAAAATATATCTGGTCGTCCTGCGGATAATGCTCTTTTTCTATGCCCCAATGAAAGGTAACTATGACGTAATCTACGCTGTCTCTGATCTTACGAATATCCCGCCGGATGTAAGGTAAAAAGCGCAGCGCGGTTCCGGCGCTGTCATTGGTAGCCGGATGGCAGCCGCTGTGCGGGCGCAAGCCATAATATGCCAGAAAAGCAATTTTAATATTCTTAACCGTCCGGATAACAGGCTTGCGCGCAGCAGCCAAATCCTTTCCGGCGCCCATGTGGGCTATTTGCGCTTCGTCCAAAAATTCAATAGTATCGAACAAACCTTGTGCGCCGTAGTCATAAATATGGTTATTGGCCAGATTTACGATGTCGACGCCGCCGTTTTGCAGAACACGCACATATTCCGGCCGCGCCTTAAAAACAAAGGTCTTTTCACGAGGGCAATCACGGCGTGTAAGGGGATTCTCCAGATTCACTACGGCCAAGTCCGCGTTATGCAAAACATCAAAATTCTTAAAGGGATAATCAAAGCGGTTTTTTACATAGTTTTCAAAGTGGTTGGCAAAGGTGACGTCGCCCGTAAAACAAAGCGTAACCAGCGAATCAGCCGGCGCCGAGACAAGCGGATAAATAAAAAAGAGTAAAAATATTAGATTGTATTTCATGGCATAAATAAAAAAACCGCCGTGCAGGCGGTTTAAAATTTAATTGATTAGCCGACTATTTTCGAACAACTTTTTCGTTTAACTCAATATCGTCAAAATAGTAACTACGCGGATTTATGGGATTTCCATGAAAGCGTACTTCATAATGCAGATGCGGCGCTGTGGAAATACCGGAATTGCCGACTTCGCCAATCTTCTCTCCGCGTTTGACCTTCTGACCTTTACGCACTAAAATTTTGCTCATGTGTCCGTAGCGCGTCTGAAAGCCATAGAGGTGGTCAATCATTACCATTCTACCGTAACCGCCGTTTACACCGCTGTATTTGACGATCCCGTCGGCGGTGGCATAGATGGGCGTTCCTCTTTTTGCGCTGAAATCGATACCGTCATGATGTTTATATACATGGAAGATGGGATGCATACGGCGGCCGAATCCACTGGAAATAAAACCCTTTAAAATAGGACGCAATGCCGGCAGATAAGCCAGCGAATCTTGTTTTTTCTTGAAGGTCAACATTAAATCGCGGTAACTTTGCAGTTCCAGGTTGACTTCGCGCTCTAACTTTGAAAGTTCAACCAATTGCTTACCTACCTGAACTTTTTCATCGAAGCCGGAGACCTCGTCAGTTTCCTGAAAATCATATTTAGCGCCACCGATACCCACTTCGCGCACATCGGAGCTCAAGGTATTCAGCCCCAGTGCAATGTGCAGCTTATCATCATTCTGGACAATCTTGCCGATTTCAGTATTCAAATTTTTGATTTTTGACTGCATTTCAGTCAATCTGGTCTGCAGCATGGAGTTGGTACGTTCCAGCCGTTTAATTTTAGAATTGTGGCTGAAATCGATCATCATATCCAAGCCGATTTTACCGCTGGCTAAAAAGAATATTAAAAAAATGGAAATATAAGAAAATAGCCTGACCCGGGAAACGCGAAACTCTTTTACTTTTTTTTGATCTTTGGAAATAAAAATGAGGCGAGAATCATCCTTCATCGAAGCGACCCCTCTTGGATGCGATTAAACTATTATTTACTCTTGTAATTTATATTCGACTTCTGCATTGTGATCTGTAACAAAATATATAAAAAAAAAACTCTGCAATCAAGCAGAGTTTTAAAAAATAAGTCTTTTTATTTTAGAAAGTTAGCCCAAATAATACCGTAGCACCTTACTGCGTGAACTGTGACGTAATCTGCGCAGGGCTTTTTCCTTAATTTGGCGTACGCGTTCGCGTGTTAACTTAAACTTTACACCGATTTCCTCTAACGTATGGGGTTTCTCCCCATCCAACCCGAAATACAGCTTAAGAATACGCGCCTCGCGTGCGGTGAGCGTAGACAGGATGTGGTTAACTTCCTCTTTCAGAGATTCATTCATAACTTCCGAATCAGGTTCCGGGTCCTGTTGATTCTGGATGATATCAATCAGACGGCTGTCGCTGTTTTTCTGTAAAGGCGAATCCATGGATACTGAGCGCGTGGCCATTTTAATAGTGTCTGTAATATCGCCACTGTCTACTTCCAGCACATTAGCAATCTCTTCCGGCGTGGGTTCCCGTTCGTATTCCTGCTCCAGCATGCTGTATACTTTGCCGATCTTGGTTAGTGTACCCACACGGTTCAGAGGCAAGCGCACCAAACGCGATTGTTCGGCAATAGCCTGTAAAATCGATTGTTTAATCCACCACACAGCATAGGAAATAAATTTGAATCCGCGCGTTTCGTCAAAACGATAGGCGGCTTTCATCAAGCCGAGATTCCCTTCGTTTATCAAATCTTCCAAAGAGAGTCCGTAGTTCTGATACGATTTAGCCACACTCACCACAAAACGTAAATTTGCACTGACCAGTCTTTTCAAGGCCCTTTGGTCGTTTTGCTTGATGCGTTTGGCTAACTCAATTTCTTCATCCGGTGTAAGTAGTTTAACTTCGCCGATTTCTCTTAAATAATTTTCCAATGACTGATTTTTGCTGATAAAAAAATCACTCACTATAAAACACTCCATTCTGTTGGGTTAAATTTGTACTACACTTCTTATTAATTAACTGGCCAAAAACTGGCCACCCTACTCTATTCTTACTTCTGAACTTTAAATCTGTCAAGGAAATGAAAGTTCCCTTTAAAATCTGGTTTAAGTTTTCGCCTTTGTAAACGCCGTTTAAGTCTCAGATATTTCGTTTAATCCAAATCGACGCCGTTTTCGCGGATACGGCGTAATTCTTCTTCGTAGGAGTTTAGCTCTGTTTCCAACTCTTTGATGCGTTCGATGAGCTGGGCGATTTCTTTTTCTCCTTTTAGATTATATTTTTTTTCTTCGGTTACAAAGTGGTAGGTGCGTCCGCCCAATTCAATAAACTTTTCCTCGATTTCCTTTTTGAGGCCCAACACATCAATTTTAATGCGACCGATTTTCGTATACTCGGAAGTTTTATCGGTTGCCGTTTGGATTCCTTCCATAAAACCTTTTTTAAGTTTTTCCCAAAGGGTCATCTTAACTCCTAATTTAATTCGATTCTGTCCACAATGCCCACGATAGAGGCATCGGCCAGCGCCGGCTGCACTTCCAAAGGTATCACCGCCTCGTAGGCCGTTACATAGTAAACAATTTCTCCCTGACCGGCGCCAACCGTATCTATAGCCACTAACGGTTGTCCGTGATCTTCGGCATGAATATTGATCGGCTGAATTATTTGCATTTTCAGGCCTTCCAATTGTTCATCTTTGGCCGTCGCCCAAATGGTTCCTATTACACGTGCTAAATTCATGATTGTTCAATATCCAATTTATCAATAATGGCCGAAATCACCGCATCCACCGGTTTCCCTTCGGTTAGCTTGGATTGCCTGGCGGAACTCCCCGTTGTAATCAGAACGATTTCCCCGGCGCCGGCGCCTACGCTGTCTACTGCGACTACGTAAGTATTCTTCATTTTATAATCCAAATCTACATGACGGACAATCATCAGTTTCATTCCGGTTAGCTTTTCGTCTTTGCGCGTTGCCCACACAGTGCCTACTACTTTGCCTAAGAGCATAGGGTTACTTTCAAATTAATAATACTAAATCTTCCGCCACTCTACTTAAAACTTAATACTTACTACTTATTCCCTACTGCTACCGAACCACCAACGGTAAAAAGCTTTCGCCCGCGCCCGTGGACGGGACGTTAAAATATTCGGCCAACGTAGCCTGTAAATCAGCAAAAGTCTTGCGAATGCCCAAATTCACATCAGATTTAAGGCGTTTGCCATACACTAACAACGGTACATATTCCCGTGAATGATCGGTACTGGGCGTCGTGGGATCGTTGCCGTGGTCCGCTGTAATGAGCAGAATATCTTCCTCTTTAAGATTTTCCAGCAATGCGGGCAGCCAGCGGTCAAATTCCTGCAGCGCCTGATAGAAACCCTGAACATTATTGCGGTGTCCGTAAAGCATATCAAAATCCACTAAATTAGCCATGATCAGTCCGCGCGGCGTTTCCTTTAATTCCTCCAGAATGGCGGGCATGCCTTCCTGGTTTGTTTTAGTGTAAACGCTCTTTTGTATTCCGGACAGCGCATATAAATCATTAATTTTCCCAATGCCCACCGTTGGCCAGCCGGCTTCCTTTAAGTTTTGATGCAATGTTTTTCCGAAAGGTACCAAAGAATAATCTTTTCTGTACTTTGTGCGTACAAAATTTTCTGCCGACGTGCCCACAAATGGACGGGCAATGACGCGTGCAACGGCATGCTCGCCTTTAAGCATGTTTCGGGCAATCTGACAAATTTCATATAATTTTTTTAAGGGAATAACGTCGTCGTGAGCGGCGATTTGGAAAACAGAATCGGCCGATGTGTACACAATCGGTTTGCCGGTCTTCAGATGTTCCTCGCCTAATTCTTTGATGATTTCCGTGCCGGAGGCCGCTTTATTGCCTAATACTTCCAGTCCTGTTAGGCGCGTAAATTCATTGATTATTTCTTTGGGAAAACCGTTGGGATAGGTGGGAAAAGGCTTGCGGGAAATTAAACCGGCAATTTCCCAGTGACCGGTGGTGGAATCTTTTCCGGCGGAAACTTCGGCCATTTTACCGTAATTTCCGCGAGCTTCGATTTCGCCTGATAGTCCGGCTATTGGTTTAATTTTTCCCAGTCCGAGGCTTTCCATGGTCGGCAATTGTAATCCGCCAACCGCTTTGGCGATATTGCCTAAGGTATCGCTGCCGCGATCACCATATTTATCGGCATCCGGCAGTTCACCGACGCCCACTCCGTCGATAATTATTACCACTGCGCGTTTCATCTGCTCTGTTCCTTCATTATAAAAATTAGTCCGCGCCTGCCAGCCAACGCCGCAAACGGTTCCATGGACTGTTTAATTTTTTTATCTCCGCGGCAATAGAGCCGGCCATGTCGGCAGCGGCTTCATGTCCGGCTTCGAACAAGGATTCTACCTGCTCGAACTCACTCCAGGCTACCTTCCCCACCTGCGGTTTAATAATGGCATCGGCCGTATTTAAAGATAACCGGTTAAGCTTGTTGGTAGCTACCGTATTGGTGCGAATGATGATATCCACCACATTATCCAGTTTTTTACCTTCCACAAAATCAGCCGACACATCGCTGGCAATTACAAAATCAGCGCCTAAATTACGCGCCGTTTCCACCGGAAAGTTCAGACATACCGAGCCGTCCACTAACTGCATCTTGCCGATTTCCACCGGCGGCATGATACCGGGAATGGCCGAACTGGCTAAAACGGCCTGCCGGATTGGCCCGGAAGTAAATACGATTTCCCTGCCGCTGAGCAAATCCACTGCCGCACAGGCAAAGGGTAAATCACTTTGTTTGATATCTTTTTCTTCGATCAGCTCATCTACGGCAATACGCAAGCGTTCCGATTTCAACAAACTTTTACGGTGGGCTGCCAGGTTGATGATAATCCGCCGTTTAAATTCCCTGCTGATCTGTTGCAGTAAATCTTCCGGTTCGTATGATTGGCTCTGCCGAAAACGGACACCGCCTAAAGAGTGAAATTTATCGCTGTTGATAAATTCACGAAAACGCTGCTCAACATATTTGATATCCGGATTTTGAGCATATACCGCGCCAACCAGAGCCCCCATACTGGTTCCGCTGATTACATCTATGGATATATTGGCCTTAAGGAGAGCTTTTAAAACGCCGATATGAGCCAGGCCGCGTGCACCGCCTCCGCCCAGAACAATTCCTGTCTTCAAGCGCGTAAATTCCCGTGTTATGATTTCTTTTACCGTTTGTGTTTTAATACGTAAAAGATTTGGGAATGTACGAAATTATTTTGTTTTTTTCTAATTTTCTTTCTTGCATGTGAAATCAGTAAAGTATAACGCCTTGCGCCGTCAGGCAGGTTTAATCCAGGGGGCTCATGGTTTGAGATGATCGTCCATATATTTCCCCTGCCTCGGATAACGTCCACTTTCACTAAGATAAAGTTCGCTGTTTAATACGACTAATATTTTATTTGGACCTAAAAAAACAATCTTTGGTTTATTTAATACTTCTTCCGGTAATTTAACTCTTAACCAGTGTGAAATATACATGTCACATGGTTCATCAGGCATTATTTTTTTAAACCATACTTTTGCTTCACTTTCTGTAGTGTAATAGTGAAAATCAAAGTGATGCGGACTTTTACACCCTGAATAACCGACAAACACAAGTAACGAATCGTCCTTGAGAATTACATTTGAATCAGGATCAATGACATAATAATCATATCCAAAATCCACCGCATCGGCAACAGAAGATAAATCTTTTTTACACGAACATATCAATGAGATAAGTAAAATACCATACGTCAAATAAAGAAAAGATTTGAGCATATTAGAGTCCATTTAAAATATAAAAACACTTAACGGCCTGGAGCACACAATCGCGGCTGGTAAACTTTACCTGCTAATTTCAAGCGAAAAAGCCAACAAGTCAAAAACAAGCGCACACGCTCTCGCGTCCTATGCAGCGACGGGTTAACTGCCAATTTTAAAAATAAATTGTAGCCCAAAGAGCTGTTGCAGTATTAATATTCATACTACCGGGGTTCCCAAAGCGCATTGATTTATCATCGGCTAATGCAATATTTAATTGGGCCTCGATGCCAATACTAAAGTGTGAATTAACAAAATATTCACCGCCTGATTTAAGGCCGATTAAATAATCTGTCACCGCATCTCCGTTTTCCGGAGAGGTATAAATCAGACCGGCTACTGCTCCTATAAACGGCGAGACTTGTGCTTTACGCAAATAGATTACCGGAGAAACGCCAAATTGTAACTCTAATTGAGGATTATCCGTATAAACCAGGCCAATAATTGGAGATACATTTATTTTTTCTGATATCCAGATTGGTAACTGAATTCCGACATGACTATCTTGATATAGCGCTCTTATGCCCATTCCACTTTCAGGCAATTTATCCTGACTAAAAACAGAATTAGTAAACAGAAATAGAGTCAGAAACGCGAAGCATACAATTTTTTTCATAGATTATTCTCCCTTGTTGAATTTGTCTAAATATCACACTTGTCCAAAATAGATTTTCGGAAACAGTGAAATCGGCAAAAACGCTAACCCTTCCCCTTTTCTTCCCCTTCCCTAATACATTAGGGAAGGGGATAGGGGTTGGGTCAAAAATAGGG
>CAZIBE010000021.1:0-25093 GCA_964536685.1 uncultured Calditrichaceae bacterium
ATCACGGTTCCTGTCGGCTGTAAGTTTCAATCCACGCTCCCGCACGGGGAGCGACTACTGCTGAAATATCACGGTTCCTGTCGGCTGTAAGTTTCAATCCACGCTCCCGCACGGGGAGCGACGTTATTGTTTTTATTTAACTTATGCAATCTTAAAAGTTTCAATCCACGCTCCCGCACGGGGAGCGACTAGGCGCCCAGTGCGGCTTTGTTCCTTCGTGAACATGTTTCAATCCACGCTCCCGCACGGGGAGCGACACAAGTACTACTGGAATTCATCAAGGCATAATTGGAGTTTCAATCCACGCTCCCGCACGGGGAGCGACGGTACAATCCGGTAGCAAGTATTTTGTTTTTGTGATTGTTTCAATCCACGCTCCCGCACGGGGAGCGACAACATCTAAGTGAGCCCAAAATATACCAACCGATAGTTTCAATCCACGCTCCCGCACGGGGAGCGACATCAAATCTATTAAAGCATTTGGCGGATCAGCTACGTTTCAATCCACGCTCCCGCACGGGGAGCGACACTAATAGAATTGATACACATATATATATGTATTAGTTTCAATCCACGCTCCCGCACGGGGAGCGACCTGTCAATCACTCCGACTGACAAGAACAGTTTATGTTTCAATCCACGCTCCCGCACGGGGAGCGACATCTAACATAACCTTGGAGGTGCATCATGTCACAGTTTCAATCCACGCTCCCGCACGGGGAGCGACACCACCGTAAACAGCTGCCCAATCCATTGTAGCGAGTTTCAATCCACGCTCCCGCACGGGGAGCGACCGCGAAAGCACGGCTAAAGTTAAGCAAGAAACGCTGTTTCAATCCACGCTCCCGCACGGGGAGCGACACATGTTGTTTTGGGCGGCTGAGAAATTTTCTTCCGTTTCAATCCACGCTCCCGCACGGGGAGCGACTAAAAATAGGGATTCTTAATTGTGGTATATTTTCGTTTCAATCCACGCTCCCGCACGGGGAGCGACGTTAACTCATTGATAGAGTTTTTCAACTCGGTTGGTTTCAATCCACGCTCCCGCACGGGGAGCGACGTTGTGCTGGTTAAGTATTGGCTGTCTCTAAACGTTTCAATCCACGCTCCCGCACGGGGAGCGACCTTCGTTGTGTGTTCTATTGTTAACGTTATGGCATTGTTTCAATCCACGCTCCCGCACGGGGAGCGACGCACCGTTTGGCGTGATGTTTGTATCGGTTGTAGTGTTTCAATCCACGCTCCCGCACGGGGAGCGACTGCCTCGCGCCCTGACAGCCCGCTAAGAATAGATTTTGTTTCAATCCACGCTCCCGCACGGGGAGCGACCTAAGGGCAAGGTTATCTCGGCGGCTGAATATGGGTTTCAATCCACGCTCCCGCACGGGGAGCGACATGCCGATTGCTCCGCTTATCCGGTGGGTACATCGTTTCAATCCACGCTCCCGCACGGGGAGCGACGAAGGGCTCGGGCGCGATGCGGCAGGTGAATATTTGTTTCAATCCACGCTCCCGCACGGGGAGCGACTCGGCGGAGAGTGTTTTTCCTGCACTTCAAAATGTTTCAATCCACGCTCCCGCACGGGGAGCGACTGTACAACGGCTAAGCGCCGTCTTTACTGCCTCTGGAGGCATTGTTTTGCGAACCGTTCATTACAAGGGCTTCCCCGCTTTTTTGCTACCCTTATTAACTTATTGTTTTTAAAATGTATATTGCCAAACATGCTCTCAGGGGCTACCTTTGTTCGTTGCAGGTTCGCACAGATTTTTTAAACAATTAAAGGGCCTTCCACGTCATACGTTTCTTTGGCGCCTATATGCTCGACACGGCGTTTCCAGTTTGAGCCTAAAAAATAAAAACGCAGACTATCCTCTTCCTCCTTTATCTCGTCGATTAGCTGTTGACGGATCATGACCCACTGTCCCGGATCGACGGATAATTCAAAAACCGAATATTGAACGCGTTGTCCGTAGTTTTTACATATTTTTGCCACACGGCGTAAGCGTTTTGCCCCTTTTTTATCATGGGTGGCAATATCGTAACTAACCAAAACCAGCATGTGCGTTACTTCCAGATATACGGCGGATAGCCGTCTAAATCGCCGCGAATGTAACGCGCTAAGAGCCGCGCCTGAGCAAATAAAATCAGACCAATGGATATATTTTCTTGTAAAAAGCGATGAAGAACCTTTTCTCTTTTGCGTTCCTGATAAGCGGTCAGCACCAGCTTACGGGTGTCGTCATCCATTAAGACCGCTCCTGATTCGCTTTTTGTGAAACCGTTTTCTTTAACCTGCGCCAGATTAATCAGCGAAAGCGTGAGGCGGTCGGCAAGAACCGGACGTAATTCTTCCATTAAATCCAGAGCCAAACTCATCCGTCCCGGTCTATCGCGGTGCAGAAAACCAACCGCAGGATCAAGCCCCACCGATTCCAAAGCGGAGCGGGCGTCATGGTACAACAAAGTGTAGATGAAGGAAAGCAGACAATTCACAGCATCTAATGGCGGCCGGCGGTTGCGATTGTTAAACTTAAAGGCTTTTTTTTGCGTTACAATCAGATGATCAAACACGCTGAAGTACCGATTAGCGGAACGTCCTTCGATACCTCGTAAACGGTCCAATTCGTTCTCGGAACGTATTTTTTGTAAATCGCGTTTTAAATCCGCCTGTACGGTCTGTAAAGCGGCGCTATCTACTTTTGCCTTGTGATCGCGTAAGGCGCGACCGATTACCGTCAGCGCATTGCTTATTTTGCCTATTAAAAAACTACGGGCAATGAAAACTGATTCATCATCGTCGTCGGCATAGCGGTACTGCTCGCGACGTAATAATACATTTCCGCTAACAGGTCCTTGAACTTTGGCTAAAAAGCGACCGTTGCTTGTCATAAAGCTTACGGCGACGTCTTTTTCCGCGCAATGTCCCATCAGGAAGGGACTCATCGCAACCGAACCAAAGCAGACGATAGAATCGAGCGTATGTAAGGGCACACGCAAGCGCACCTGATCTTCAATTTTTACCGCAACCGTTTCCCCGTCTTTGAACAGATAAGCGTTTTCTTTGGTTACGTAAAGCGTATTTAACATTTTTTTCATAAGAAGTCTTCATAAATTTTGTTTAAGTATTTACTTACTTGTCCACGGCGTTGGGATTGTTGGGGCAGGCAGATTTCCAGCAATGAACAATTTTGACATTTTTTGGAATACTCGGCTGCGGGGGTTACGCCGCTGGCAAACATTTGATGAATTTTATTTGCCGTCTCTTCGGTCAGCGTGCGCAGGTTTTCATCAAATAGAACCGCATGACGCCGGCGGTTTTTTCCGTAAAACAGAGCGCCTTCGGGAATAAGCGTTTGCAGCATTTCTTCCAGACAGAGGGCCTGAGCGCAGAGCTGCGCCTCATCGGAAAAATCATTTTTTGGACGGCCTAATTTGTATTCAACGGGGAATGCCCGCCAGCGGCCGCTGTATCCAGACAAAGCAACGCCGCTGGCATTTTTATCACGATGAAATTCAACCATATCCGCCTGACCGGATAGCCCTAAGCGCGCTGAGGAGATACGTAATCCCCGCGCCAGTAAAAGGTCTTTCCGCTTTTCCGAAATACTTTGATGCACTTTGTCATGCAGAATATGGCCCAGGGCGGTTAGTTCGTTTTCAGCCCAAGATAATTCCATGTAAGCCAAAGCGCATTGTCTGGGACAAAATATAAAATGCTGCAAGGCGGAAAGCTGTATGTACTCTTCTTCGGAATACATCAGAGTTTTTCCATGAGTTCAACTCCGGATGGCAGTTGTGCGCTATCAATCCGTACATCGTACTGATTAAAGTTACGAGCGGGAAGACCGTCATCTTTGCGCACCACCTGCACTAAATCGAATAATTTATGCGCCGGAGCATTGCCAAGCATGGTATCATGTTTAAACACGATCAGTTTACGGGCGTTCATTTTTCCGCGGGCAGCGGAATGGTCGTGATCGTACATATTGATTAGCGCTTGCCAGAGTAATCCCAAATCATCCTCATTAAAGCCGGTATTCCGGGCGAAATGGGCTGAAATGTAGCCTTCGGTGCGGTAAAGGCCATAGTGGATTAACGCCTTTTTACCGATAGTGCGGTTATCGCCTTTTTGTTTTTTTGCCTCCGCTTCCGTGGCCACAGCCATTCTGGTGATGGAGAGTTCGTTGGGCATAATAGGTTCGATGCTTTTACCGAAATTAATCTGTACCGGTCCCCGCACCTGACCGCAATTAAACTCTTTTAAGGACATCACTGCGCCGAAGGCGCGTACGTCAAAAAAGTTTTGACACATCCAGTTTTTGGCGTCTTCTGCAGTCGGGTTTTCCATTCCTTGATCTTTAAGAGCGATATAGGCCTTTTCCTGCTGTTTGGTAAGAATGGCTTTTTCTTTTACATAAATGCAGTAAGGCGCTTTGTCCTGATTGACAATTTCCACAAAATTGCGGATTTTTCTTTTTAAAGAAACATCAGTTACCAATCCGTGCGACGTTTCAGCGTCCATACGCGGCATGTTGCCCGCGTCGGGGTCGCCGTTGGGATTGCCGTTTTCCACATCGAAAAGATAGACAAATTCATAACGATTTTTAATGGGTTCCATGTTTTCCTCCAGTGTTTATGGGTTTGATGATTTCTTTCTTTTTACCCCCTTTAATCCCCCTGATTTCAACAGGGGGAAATTGCAATTTTACCGCTCTATTCCCTTCCCTGTTGTGTCGGGGAAGGGTTTGGGGGATGGGAAAATTTATGCCGCCTCTTCCACATTATCTTTTTTCTTGAAAAAATCCTGCCTTTGGTGGTAATACCCAATGGCAAATTCGCCTTGATCTTCTAATTTAAGAGCGGCCGGAAATGTATCCAGCTTGTCCATCACCTCGCCTAACTCCTTTTCACGAACAACTGCCAGGCCTGCTTTTTCGCTTTTCAATTTTTTGAAATGGTTTTGCGTTAGTCGCAATAATACAGGAAAGACCGTTCTTGGCGTGGTGGAGGCAGAGGAAAAATAGCGATCTTTAATGGTGCTGTTCAGGTTGGCCCCTGCGGACTCTTCTTGAATTTTTTCCAATAGGGCAAATAACCTTCCTAAAAGATACGGTACAGCGTTTCGTGTTTTATCCAAAGACATGGTAAGCTCCTTTTTATAGTTGCGGTTTAAAATTGCTTTAATCATTGCAGCGCGGTAATAACCGAGTTTTTTTGTTTTTTCCGTGTCCTGCTCGGCGCGCAAGCGGGAAATCAGCAAAGATAATAGATAATTAGGATAAGGATTCCCTGAAAGAATACTGTGCATGAACGGACCGGCTACATTGTGCGGTATGTTTTTTGTGTCATGCTGTATCGCAGTTTCGATGAGTAGTTGCCAGGCCGACGGATAAGCGGCGTCATGGTCGGGGCGCGCAGGCGCTATCTCTAAGTCAGCGAAATGACGGCCGATATGGAGCGCGATCCGTTCGACGTCATCCACATACCAGAAGCGCACGGAAATTCTGGCCGCGTTTGGCGCCAGACCGAGCACAAAAAAACGGCCATTATTTTCAAGATCGGGCGGCAAACGTCCGCTGTGCACAGAGTTAAGAAATTCATCCAGTTCCGGATTGCGGCCGTCGTCTTTACGGGCGTCGAATATCTGACCAAAAAGCTCGGCAAATGAATCGTTTGATTCAGCCCAGTAGAGTAAGCGCGTATCGGCGATAGTCAGGTGGTAGCTACGATTATCTAGTAAATAATTGAGCGCCCCGGTTAAACCTGATGCGGCTGTTATTGAAATAGGAGCGTTTGCATTTTTTGATTTTCCATATGATTCAGCAGCATCAAAATTGACTGACACTAAAGGAATATCATTTTTCCCCCCAACTCCCTTTTTAACGGTTGGTAGTGTGGAAGAAAGGGCCGCTTGTGTACCGGTGACAAGACAAATACCTTTAGCGACTTTTTTGTTCTGAGAAGTCAATGTGTAATATTTTTTCCATATTTTATTTATCTCCTCAATTTCAAAGACAGTATTTTTCCCAGTTCCGTGAATTGTAAAAACTACAAAACTATTTAAAAAATCATTCCAATATTCAGATGTTCTCAACCAAATGATGTTTTCTTCATTTTCGCAAAACTTCTTAATTGATTCGATGGCCGGATGGTTTTCACCTGAAACGGATATGATTTCATCTATTAATTTAAGAAAAGCCGAGTGATGTTTTGGCATATAAATTTCTTCGCTTGTATTTTGATCTTTTCGGAAACCGATAATATAGTCTGTTTTATCCCAAAGAAAATATGGTTTAATTCCGCTTGTTCTCTTGCCGTCAAACTTGGGTACCGTTATCTTAACGGGTCTAAGATTGTTTCCCTCTGGCATGCGCAGATCGTCGATGGGTCTTGTTTTATCAAACAACTCCCCGTTTTCGGTTAAAACGATTCTAAAACTGATATTTTCGTCGCTGAAACCCGGTTCACAAATTTCCACATCCGGATTTTCCAGCAAGCGGTCGTAAAAACGCGCTAATTCCTGAAGTATCATTGGCGTACCTCCGCGGAATCGGGATGGGGTATATCAATAATACCGTCAATCATTTTTGCATGGAAAAACTTGGGCCGAATGTTTTTTTTATCCGAATAATTCATATCATACAACATCCAACCTAAATCCCGTTCGCCCTTGATTTGTGAAATGGGAATTTCATCTATCGCTTCAAAATTTGCTGAAAATTCTCTTGTGCCCAAATAGGGTTGGTAAAAACATTGCCCTTTAGCCAGTCGGCGGTTAAACATGTCTAAGTGTTTTCCTTCATTGAGACCGTCCTGTTCAATCGCTTCAAAATGCGCCTCAATAACATAGGCCGCATCGCGCAAAACCATAGCCGCGCGTTGTTGCCGTTTTTCTTCGATAAACACTTCCACCGGCGAAACGCCGTCCTTAATGGCTTTCGTAACCGTGCCTTTGGCGAGTTTAGTCTCCAACTCGTTGCGGCGAATGTTTTCGAATCGTACCGGATTCAGCACATGGATACGCTCGATTATCCAGCGAATAGACGGTTTCCAATAAATCGCTTCGATTACCGCCCGCGCGGCGGAGGGCGTCATAACGTCGTAACTGACGCGTTCCACCTTCATTTCGGGACGCGTAAAACAAGCGCGTTCCCCCCATACTTTTAGTTTTACTCCGTAGCCCATTTTTACCCTCTCTAGATGATTAATGATTCGGATTTGAAAAATTCCGGATTATCGGGATTGAGTCCCACGCCGGTATTGTAAATATCGCTGTTTAGTAAAACAAAATATTGACCGTCTTCGAAGACGTCTTCTAAAACGCCGGCCTGATATAATTCCATAAAAGGACGTTCGCGCAGGTTAACAAGATAACGCTGTATTTGCCTACGCAAATCGCGAGGAACGAGTCCTTTAAAACAACGCCGCAGCCCTGAAATGGCCTTTTCGCCGTCTTCACCGTATGGCACCACAATGGGAATAGTCTTTTCCGAAATAAAGGAGAATTCCCGCGTTATTTGAGCGAAAGGTATGGCGTCGGACCGCATTGTGCACAAATCCATGATATTCTTTTTATCCATATTATGAGCGTAATTCTGTTTTCCGTAAAAATCTCTAAAATAAAAATCTACCGCCTGCAAACTAAGCGGATCGTCGGGAAACGCTTTTAACGTATAAAATCCGGATTCGGCGCTTTGCCGCAAATGGCCGGGAGGCGGCAGGTTCTCGCTTTCGAATACGAACACCTTTCCGCTTTCCAATTTACCTTCCCTGTTACAGCGCCCGGCGGCTTGCGCCAGTGAATCGGCGCCGGCGGCGGCTCGGTACACAACGGGGAAATCAACATCCACTCCCGCTTCAATTAATTGCGTGCTAACCACGCGGCATGACTGGCCAAATTTTAAGCGTTCCCTCATGGCCTTGAGCGTATCTGCGCGGTGCTGCGGACACATCATTGTGCTCAGATGAAAACATTGGGACGTATCTGTTTTTTTCGATAATTTCTGATAAATTTCACGCGCTTCGCGGCGCGTATTTACCACAGCCAACGCCTGGTAGTTTTCCGCCAGACGATCGGCCAGGCCATCCGCGCTAAGTTTTGCCGGAATTCTATGAACGGTCACTCGTTTGAACTGTTCATATAGGCGCTGCGGATTGGGTATGATTTCCCGTACGTTTTCCAGACCTGCTTTTAGAAAATCTGATTTTACGATGGCTGGTTGAGTGGCTGTACAGATAACCGCGCTGCATCCGTAATCTTCAACCAATTCTTTAATCACGCTCAAGGAAGGTTTTAACACTTCGGGCGGCAGCATTTGCGCTTCATCGAAAATAATCACGCTATCGGCCACGTTGTGCAATTTTCGGCAGGATGAACTACGGTTTGCGTAAAATGATTCGAAAAACTGCACGTTGGTGGTAACGACGATCGGTGCGTCCCAGTTTTCAGCGGCTAAACGGTTAAAAAGGGTTTCATGCCGCGGCTCAAGATTACTGTGGTGCTCTAAAACGATATCATTTCCAAGCGATTGAAAAATATCACGAAATGCTTGCGCATTCTGGATAATGATGCTTGTGTATGGAATTACATAAATTACGCGGCGCAATTCGTATTTACGGGCGTGTTCCAGAGCAAACGCCATGGAAGAGATAGTCTTGCCGCCGCCGGTGGGAACGGTAAGCGAAAATAAGCCCGGTTGATGTGCAGCGGCATTGCGGCATTGGCGTAAAATTTCATTTCGTTTTTGATTGATTTTGGTCTGTGGTTTTTGTGCCAGCTCATCCAGAAATTGTTCAAAATGTTGAGCTGTCTGTTCAATATCTATTTGTCTTTTCCGTGATTTATATTTTTTGGGTTCCATGTAATCTTCAGTATCTAAAAAATCGGCGTCGGTCAAAGCAGAAAACAGCATACGTATTAAGAACTGTATTTTATAAGCATCCAGTCTTTTTATTTTAGATTTAACGGGAAGAAAATCCTGCGCTTGTATTGGCGGTAGTTGTTCTTTTACCCATTGACTGAGCTTGGAATAATCTTCAATATTCTTTTTAAGTCTTTTAGTAAGCGCGGAATCGGAAACACCCTGGCCGTCCGGAAGTCCGCTATGATGACCAGCCACGATATATGCCAGCAGCAAACCTAATTGCGGTCCATAGTGTTTAACCAGAAGCTGGGCCCCTGCTGTGGAATGATCCACGTGATGAACCGTTTTTCCTTCCAGGCGCGCTTCTTCGATATCAAATCCGGTTTTAAGGCGGATGCGTTCCTGAAAAGCATCAGATGCTTTACCTAAATCATGCGTCAATCCCAGCGATAGGCCTATTTTTTGCAATCCGAATATTGCTGAAAACTTTTCGGATAGAGCCGCGGTACCGGTTAAGTGGTCGGTAAGAAGATGAGGATTCTCAAACGAACCGTCGCTTTTTAATTTTGCATGCGCAATAAGCATTCTTAATCCCCAATAATATCCTATTTTACATCGAAACGATAATACCGCTTATAATAACAAAAGATAATAAAACCGTGTATTTAGCTGTCAGACTCAGTATATCAGAAAACCGAGAGAGAGCAATAATATGAAGAAAATATATAAAAAGTGATAACGAAAAACAATAAAAATATGAGAATTTAAGGGCATGGCAGCGCATCCCGCCCTTTTAATAAAACAGGCCTGGCCTGTCTTATTTTACCCTTATCCCAGCATAAACAACCGCGGCAGCTTTTCCAGAGCCGTCTTAAAATCCTCAGGTAAAGGCGCTTCAAAGGTCGCACGCTCTTTACTG
This sequence comes from uncultured Calditrichaceae bacterium, assembly GCA_964536685.1. Classification (GTDB taxonomy): domain Bacteria; phylum Calditrichota; class Calditrichia; order Calditrichales; family Calditrichaceae; genus CAZIBE01. The sequence goes on from CAZIBE010000021.1 coordinate 9,785, forward strand.
CCGGGATGGATGAAGGTCAGATAGCGGGCGTGCAGAGCCTGACGCGGCATCAGTTTAAGCAGATGATGGCCGCGTTTTTGCAGATGATTAGGCAGACGCTTGATCTGCCCGTCGCGGCCGTTATACGTCTCATCGCCGACTACCGGATGGTGGATGTGATTCATGTGCACACGGATTTGATGGGTGCGGCCGGTTTCCAACTTAAGCTCCAAAAGAGAGATGTACTGAAAATCCTGCAGTAAGCGGAAATGGGTTATAGCTTCTTTTCCTTTTTGCGCAACCGTAAATTTTATGGGGTCTTTTTTACTGCGGGCAATATTTCCTTCTACTGTGCCCCGCTCTGTTCCAAACGCCCCCCATACTAACGCCAAATAAGTGCGCGAAATTTCTCCGGTTAAAAATTGCCGCTGTAAAAAATGGTGCGCGGCGTCGGTTTTAGCCACCACCAACAAACCGGAAGTGTTCTTATCCAGGCGGTGCACGATGCCCGGCCGGACGCGGTCGCCGGCGTCGGCCAACTTCGAGCTGTGGTGCAGCAAAGCATTCACCAATGTTGTACCGTCCGTGCCCTTACCCGGATGGACGGTCATGCCGGCCGGTTTATTGATTACAATGATCTGCTCATCTTCGAAAATAATATCTAAAGCGATATCCGCCGGCGTCAGATTGGCTTCTTCTTTACGGAAGGTCACTTCGACGGTATCGTTTTCTTTAAGCACATAGCCGCTTTTTACGGCGGCGCTGTTTACTAACACATAGCGCTGTTTAATCAGCTTGTAAAAATAGGAGCGGGAGCGCTGCCGGTAGGCTTCGGCCAAAAAATGGTCCAGCCGTTGACCGCTTTCCGCCGAAGTAATGTGCAGCAACGTTGTCGGTTCTTTATCCATTGGAAGATTCAACGGAGGATTTGGAAGAATTGGACGCCTCGCGAAGAGGATCGCCCACAAAAATTAAAAAGAAGATAATCATTACCATACCGACGGTTACAGCGGAATCGGCCACATTAAACACTGGCCAGCGTGTCATGCTGTAGCCGCTGAAATGTAATCCTAACAAATTAAACGGCGGAATGAAAATATCAAAAAACTCAAAATCCAGAAAATCAATCACCTTGCCGTAGATGAAACGATCCACCAAATTGCCGATGGCTCCGGCGGCGATAAAGCTTAAAGCGATTTGCAGAAACCAGCCCTGATTGCGCAGCCGGATGATATAATAAAACACCAGCAAGGCGGCTACCACTGATAAGGTGAAAAACAGGGCCGTATTTTCAATGCGCACCCCAAAGGCCATGCCCGGATTTTCAACAAAGGTAATTCGAAAAAAATCACCCAAAACGGAAAATGACTGTCCAAGCGTCATTGAAGTTTTAATGGCGTATTTCGTGATTTGGTCTAAAATAAGTACGGCAACAATTATTAAGACCATATTCCACTTATTTATTGGTTTATGCATAGAACCCGTACTATTTATCAGCCATTTTACAATCGTAACAGATGGTGGTCGTCGGTACTGCTTTTAAGCGACCTTGTTCAATCTCTTTACCGCAGACACGGCAAATGCCATAGGTGCCGTTTTCGATGCGTTCCATGGCTTTGTCCAATTGCTTCAGGTATTTTTCATCGCGCGAAGCAAATAGAAAAGCTTTCTCGCGTTCCATGGCGTCTGTTCCCTGATCCGCCATGTGAAAGGAATAGGCGGAATGCTCGCCGGCGGCATCCTTGGTGGTGGTATCCAGCGCAACGGAGCGTAAATATTCCAGATTTTTTAACACCTTCTGGCGTTTTTCCAGAATAATCTCCTTGAACTGATCCAGATCTTCTTTGGTCATTGTCATTCTCCCGTTTATTTGGTTTGCTTTAATCCAATAATAAACTGTTTATCGTCAATTTTTATTTCTTTCTTGAATCCGTCGGTCGGATGTGTGAACTCAATGGCATCCGCCAGCGTTTCCGTACCAATATAATCCTTTTGGTGCAACACCGCTTTGGCTGCGGATTCGGCCAGACCTTCCACCTGAATGGCAATACGATCGGTTACATCGAAACCGGCTTCTTTGCGCATGTTCTGTACGCGGTTAACAAATTCCCGGGCAAAACCTTCTTCCAACAGTTCTTCGTTCAGTTCCGTGTTCAGCGCTACTGTGATATGGCGGTCGGAAACCGAGACGTAATGTTCTTTGGCCTGAGAAAGAATTTCGGCGTCTTCCCGCTCTAAGCGGAATTCATGACCGTCAATCAGCACATGTTCGTAACCGTTTTCCAGAAAAGAACGAATCTGTTCGCTGTCAAAATTCTTGATGGCTTCTGCCAGCCGTCCCATTAGCTTGCCGGCGCGCGAACCAAGCGTTTTAAAGTTGGGACGCGCTTTCATTTCCACAACTTCAGTGGCGTCTGTAGCTACGCTGATATTTTTTACATTTAACTCTTCGCGGATGATGGCACTCATTTCCTGTACATAAGCGCGCTCTTCCGGCTGCGTGGAGACGAAGACCATTTCCTCCAAAGGCTGCCGCACCCGTAATTGCGCCTCGTTGCGCAGTGAACGCGCCAGGCTTACCACTTTTTGCGCCAACTGCATTTTGTTTTCTAACTGTACGTCAATACGTTTGTCCTGCTCTTCCGTCAGCGTTGGATATTTACAGAGATGAACGCTGTCTTCCTGCCGGCGATCGGTCAGATTAATAAAAATTTCATCGCTGATAAACGGCGCATAAGGAGCGATGAGCTTAGTTACCGTCAGCAGTACCTCGTACAGCGTCTGATAAGCGGCTTGCTTATCCGCATTATTTTCCGACTTCCAGAAGCGCCGGCGGTTGCGGCGCACGTACCAGTTAGACACATCGTCGATCACATAATCGGAAATGGTGCGCGCCGCTTTGGTTAAATCAAATTTTTCAAAATAATCTTCCACCTGTTTAACCACGGAATACAAGCGCGATAAAATCCAGCGGTCGATTTCCGGACGTTCCTCAAAAGGAACCTGCGGCGCAGCGGGATTAAAAGCGTCGATATTGGCGTACATGACGAAAAAGGAGTAGGTGTTCAACAGCGTATTCAGAAATTTACGCTGCACTTCGGCCACACCCTCGGGATCGAATTTTTTAGGAATCCATGGCGGCGAAACGGTCATAAGGTACCAGCGAATGGCGTCGGCGCCGAATTTGTTAATCATTTCCTCCGGCACTACAATATTGCCTTTGCTTTTGCTCATTTTCTGGCCGTTTTTATCGAGGATTAGCTCATTGACCACAATGTTCTTGTAAGCCGGCTCGTCAAAGAGCAGCGTGGAGATAGCTAACAGCGAGTAAAACCAGCCGCGCGTTTGGTCAATGCCCTCGCAGATAAAATCCGCCGGAAAGCGCTGCTCAAACAATTCCTTGTTTTCAAACGGATAGTGCCACTGGGCGATGGGCATACTGCCGGAATCGAACCAGCAGTCGATTACTTCCGGCACACGATGCATCACATTACCGCACTTTTCGCAGGTTAATTCAATATGATCTACATACGGTTTATGCAGGTCTAACTTCTCTTTGTCTTTTTCATTTAGATTGCGCGCTTTTTCGAACAGCTCGGCCACCGAACCGACAGCCGTCTGGCGTCCGCAGGAATCACAGATCCAGATATTCAGCGGTGTGCCCCAGTAGCGGTCACGCGACAGGCTCCAGTCCACATTATTTTTTAACCATTCGCCAAAGCGCCCTTCGCCCACTTCTTTGGGGTACCAATTAATTTGCTTATTATTTTTAAGCAGATTTTCTTTGAACTGCGATGTTTTAATGTACCACGATTCACGGGCATAGTACAACAGCGGCGTGCCGCAGCGCCAGCAATGGGGATAGCTATGTTCGATTTTGGTCTTTTTCATCATGATGCCGCGCTCTTTGAGATTGGCAATGATTTGCGCATCGGCGTCTTTTACGAATTGTCCGGCATAGTCGGTAACTTCGGACGTAAACGAACCGGTATGATCCACCGGACGCACTACCGGTAAATCGTATTTGCGGCCTAACTGGTAGTCGTCTTCGCCAAAAGCCGGCGCGATGTGCACGATGCCGGTGCCGTCTTCCGTAGTGACAAAATCACCACGGGTCACATAAAAAGCGTCTTTGTCCACATCCACAAAATCAAACAGCCGGACGTAGTGCGTACCTTCCAACTCGCTGCCTTTGTAAGATTGCAGAATTTCATAGCTGCCGGCCGCGAACAGGTCCTCCACGCGGGCTTTGGCCATGATGTAGTTGGCGTCTTCGTAACGTAGTTTAACATACTCTATCTCAGGATTAACGGCCAGCGCCACATTGGAAATCAGCGTCCATGGCGTTGTGGTCCAGACCATAAAATAGGTGTCCGGCTCGTCTTTTAGTTGCATGCGCACATAAATGGACGGGTCTTTTACTTCTTTGTAACCCTGCGATACCTCGTGGCTGGAAAGCGGTGTTTCGCAGCGCGGACAGTAAGGCAGGATTTTAAAGCCCTGATAGAGCAAACCCTTGTTCCACAATTCTTTTAATATCCACCACTCCGATTCGATATAATCGTTTTCAAAGGTGATGTAGGGGTGTTCCAAATCCAGCCAGTAGCCGATGCGTTCGGTCAGTTTATCCCATTCTTCTTTGTAGGTGAACACACTGTTGCGGCACATGGCGTTGAATTTGCTTACGCCGTATTCTTCGATTTGCTCTTTACCGTCAATTTTAAGCTGTTTTTCCACTTCGATTTCCACCGGCAGGCCGTGTGTATCCCAGCCGGCTTTACGCTGCACATAAAAGCCTTTCATGGTTTTATGGCGGCAGACCACGTCCTTAACCGTTCTGGACATTACATGGTGGATGCCGGGCTTGCCGTTGGCTGTGGGCGGTCCTTCAAAAAAGACAAAATTGGGACCGTCTTTTGTTTTATCTAAACTTTTCTGAAAGATTTTATGCTCTTTCCAGTATTTAAGAATCTCTTCTTCCAGACGCGGTAAATTTATATTTTTCGGTACTTCACGAAACATATATTTTCCTGTTCTTTATGTCTTGCCGGAAACTCCTTTCCGAACGACCATTTTTTGAGAGTCTTCAGTTAACAGTTATCAGTTTTCAGTTATTCTTATCTGAGATATTTGACCTCGCCCATGAACTATCTCTCTAATTCTTAATTCATAATTCTTAATTGAACTTATCTGAAACCTGCCAATAAATATTTACAACTTAATCCTTCTTATTTACAACTTCCAGTCTCCCCACTACCTCTTTCATAATGATTGTCAGTTTGGGCTGCGCTTTGTTAGCGGTAGCAATGATTTCTTCCACATTAACCGGCTGCAGCGCCTCGGGGAAACATTCGTCGGTAATAACGCTGACGCCCAGAATTTTCAGACCCATATGCACGCCGACAATGACTTCCGGAACGGTAGACATACCCACGGCGTCGGCGCCGGTAGCGCGCAAAAAGCGGTATTCTGCCTTGGTTTCCAGATTGGGACCGGTTACCGCCACAAAAGCGCCCTTTTGCACTTTAATCCGATTTTCCAAAGCCACGTCTTCAGCCAGCCCGATAAGTTCTTTGGAATAGGGTTCCGACATATCCGGAAATCGCGGTCCAAATTCATCCAGATTGCGTCCAATCAGGGGATTGTCGCCCAACAGATTGATATGATCGTCAATCAGCATGAGATCGCCTTTGCGGAATTGCGGATTCAGGCCGCCGGCCGCGTTGGAAATCAGCAAATATTCAATACCCAATACCTTCATCACGCGGATAGGAAAGGTAATCTGTTTCATGGAATAGCCTTCATAGTAATGAAAGCGCCCCTGCATGGCGATGATTGCTTTACCGGCCAGTGTGCCTAAAATCAGCTTTCCGGCATGGCTTTCCACGGTAGAAATTGGAAAGTGCGGAATAGCGTCGTAAGCGATTTCTTTTTCTATCTGAATTTCCGAAACCAGATCGCCCAGGCCGGTGCCTAAAATGACGCCTACCAACGGTGTAACCGTTAGCTCATGCCGGATAAATTCGGCCGCTTCGGAAATCTGCTTACGATATTGTTCCGGATTAAAACTCATTCTGTGCCCTTTTTCGCTTTCTTTTTCATTTCGATTTTGCGTAATAACTCTTCTTTTTTCTTCTTCAATTCGCGAATTTTCTTTTCCTCTTCCACCACTCGTTGCAGCTTTTTAAAGCGCGCCTTACGCGCCTTGGGAATTGCCGCTAACCTGTCGGCTTTACTGCCATTATATCCGAAAATTGCGGCGCCGGCCAACCCCAGACCGGCAATGGTCGCACGCGCCAGCGTCGCGCCGTTTGATTTATTAGCGAAAGCGGCTACGGAGATGCCCCAGCCTGCCGCTCCTCCCAACACCAGACCGCCAAAACCATAGAGCAGCATATATTTATGTGACTTGTAGCGTTTGATTTCCTGTTCTGGGATTTCGTTCGCTTCGTAATCATAAACAATTGGAAGCCGTTCGATAGATTGAATGCCGCCCACGGCAATACTATCGGGTTTGTGGCTTTGAGCATCCACATATACAATTTGTCGCGCATTGCCTTTAAAAATAATTCCCTGCTTAACGCTGCCGTCGTTTAAAGTGATCTTAACCGAAGCTTGCGGATCAGGATCGGTTTTTTTTATCATTTTGTTTTCCGAACAATTCCACAGGCTGGCTACGACGATTACAACCGTTATCATTCCCCAAACAGGCGATTTCATAAAGAATCCTCCTCTTCTCCCAATCCGTCAACATCCATTTGCTGGTTAAAAATATCATTAAAGTAATTTTTATTTTTTACTTCGTCCGTATTGTTTTGTTTGGACGCCGGAGCCGGTTCTGCTTTCGGGGGGGGCGGCGTGGATTGCTCTGCGCCGGGCATTTCAATCACCGGCGGCGTCGACGGCTTTTTAGCGCGTTTTTTACTGCCGAAAAAGACGCTTTTACCGCGGTTTTTTAATTTGGCGATTTCTTCATCGTCTACTTCCAAAACATCTAAAAGCTCGATCTGGGAAGCAAGCAAATGACGCAGACGGGAAATGAACGATTCTTTCTGCTGGCGCAAGAGCTTAAACTCCTCGTTTAAGCCGCGTACTTCTTCACGGGCGCGGTCAATCATCTGCGTGGCCGCCAGCTCAGCTTCCTTTTTTACAAGTTCGGCTTCTTTAAGAGAATTCTCCTTGGAAATCTGCGAAGTTTCCTGCACATTGTACAGCGTATCTTTTAGAGTTTTTTCCACCTCTTTAAAATGACGCAGTTCGGTTTCCAGAGCCACTAACTTTTTGTTTAGTGTGGCGTTTTCGCTTACTAAAGCGTCAAATTCATCGGCGATCAATTCCAAAAAGGTGTCCACTTCCACGGTGTCGTAACCGCGCATGCTTTTTTTGAACTGTTGTTTGCGAATTGCTAGTGATGTGAGTTTCATCTTCACCTCCCTCGAGGACCAAATATAGCCGTCCCGATGCGAACCATTGTGCTGCCCTCTTCAATGGCTATTTCATAGTCATGGGACATGCCCATGGACAGATGGATAATTTCTTCCGGCGTCACCTGAGACGCTAAATCCTCTTTTATTGTGCGCAGTGTGCGAAAACTCCTGCGAATAGTCTGAACCTCTTCGACAAAAGGCCCAATGGTCATCAAGCCTTGTAACCGTAAATTGGGCAGCTGACGGACGGCCATAAAAACTTCGGCTGCTTCCTGCGGCGTTACGCCAAATTTACTGCTCTCGGAACTGGTGTTTACTTCCAACAGAATTTTTAGTTCCAAGTCCTGTTTTACGGCATATTGCGAAAGCTGGCCGGCCAGTTCCCGGGAATCTACCGAATGAATCAGCGTGGCCTTACCGGCTACGTATTTAATCTTATTTTTTTGCAAATGTCCGATAAAATGCCATTCAATATCTTGCGGCAAAAGGGTTATTTTATCACGTAGCTCCTGCGGCCGGTTCTCTCCGAAACAACGCAGCCCGGCATCATAAGCCTGCAAAATAGTTTCCGTTGGCAGCGTTTTGGAAACGCCAATCAAACGGACGTCATCTTCCCGGCGTTTGCTTCTGGCACAAGCTTCGGCAATTCGCTGCCGAACCTTAATAAGATTTTCATTTATCTGCGTCATATCCACCAGCGTCCCATTGGAATGTTTCCTTCGGGACTAAGTCAGAGAACCTACGTTTTATTTTTCTAAATTTATCAAATTAATGAATTAAAAAAATCAATGCAATTAAAACGAGAAGCCGATAAATTGAGTAGCAAGAAATTCGTAGTGCGCTGCGCTGAGCATATAAGCGCTAATCGTCTTTTACGCCATCCCCGTATAGCGCATAACGAACAACAACTAACACCGGTAACCACTAACTGCATGCTTTACCTTACTCCTGAAAACCAATATTTCTTCCTTTATCGCCATGACCATGAACGACGATTTCGCCGTACTGTGTTTCGTATTTTTTCAGATTATCCTCAAGAGCCATTAAAAGCGATTTGGCATGCTGGGGCGCCATGATGATACGCGAATACACCTTAGCCTTAGGCTTGCCGGGCAAGATGCGCGTGAAATCCAGTACAAACTCTGCCGGCGAATGAGAAATTAATACGAGGTTACTGTAGGTGCCCTCTGCCTCCTGCTCGCCCAATTCTATTTTTATTTGATTTTCAGCAGGCTGATTCATTTTGCTTCCTCCGCTAAATGCGGTCTTAGGTTTTGACTGCATAGACCGCAAAATTTTCATAGTTGTTTATTTGTAACGGGTGACTTAAATTTTGTACAATTTATTTCACACGATGATAACAAGCAAGTAAAGTGGCGGACAAACGAGCATGGCTAAAATTCCTGAGGACAAGATTGACGAAATCAGAACGTCGGTAAATCTGGTCCATTATATCGGGCAGTTTGTAAATCTGAAAAAGGCAGGAAAAAACTACAAAGGTCTCTGCCCATTTCATACGGAAAAGACGCCGTCGTTTAATGTGAGCCCCGAAAAACAGATTTACCACTGCTTTGGCTGCGGTAAAGGCGGCAATATATTCTCGTTTATTATGGATTACGAAAAGCTCTCCTTTACCGAAGCAGTGCGCAAGGCCGCCGATTTTGCCGGAATTATGCTGCCCAAGCCCGGCGCCGCCTCAGAAGAAAAGAGTTCCTATTTTGACAAACTATATCAAATAAACGAGACAGCCTGCCTCTTTTTTGAAGAGGCCCTGCGCAAGCCGTCCAGTAAACGGCAGTTAAAGTATTTTAAGGATCGTTCCATCTCGGAACATACACTGAAAACATTTCGGCTGGGATATGCGCCGGATGGTTTTGAATATCTGCTGCGGCATTTGCGCAAACATAAGGTGGATTTGGCCGAAGCCGCCAAATTGGGCCTGATTCAGAAGCGCGAAAATAAAGAATCGTACTACGATAAATTCCGACATCGCGTTATTTTTCCTTTTCAGAATGTCAGCGGTAAAATCATCGGTTTTGGCGGGCGCCAGTTGCGCAAAGAAGATCCTCCTAAATATCTGAACAGTCCGGAAAGTCCGCTGTACAAAAAAGGCGAATTGCTGTACGGGCTACACCAGGCGGTTACGGCCATCCGCGAAAAACAGTTTGTGGTTGTGGTAGAGGGCTATTTTGACCTGCTGCGTCTGGTTGAAAATCAATTTAAAAATGTGGTGGCCTCCAGCGGGACGGCCTTAACGGAGCAACAGGCGCGCTTAATACGGCGCTACACTAAAGATGTGTACATCGCCTATGACGGCGACGAGGCCGGTATTAAAGCGGCTATCCGCAACGCCCAGATTTTGGAAAAACAAGATTTAAACGTATTCATTGCTCCTTTGCCCGCTGGCGACGATCCCGACACTTTTGTATTGGAGAACGGTCTCAAGGCATTCGAAGAAATCTTACAAGATAGGAAAACGCCATTAGAGTTCCGCATTACCACCTTTTTTAGTTCCAGTAAAAATCCGGCTTTAGAAGAAAAAAATCAATTTATTCAGGATATGCTGAATGATTTAGCCGAGTTGAAGGATATGGTAAAGGTGAGCTTTTACCTGCATCATATTGCCGAGCGCTTTCAGATTAATGAAAATTTGCTCATTGAGCAATTGAATCATATCGCTTATTTTCGCCGCAAGCAGGCCGCCGTAACGGACGAATCCCCTGAAACACAGGATAAACCGTTAAACATCATCTTTAGCGGCGTCCCCAAAGCGGAAGCCGGCATTGTTAGCCTGTTATTAAGCAGTGCCAAGAGCGTCCGCGATTATATTTTACACAACGTTTCATATGAACTGTTCGAAAACGACATCTTTATTCGCATTTATGAAGAAGCCATTCAGGAACTGGAAGAAACCGGTCAACTTGATTCCGGCCGAATTATGCTGCGCTTTCAGGATGATGAGGCGGCGGAACACGTGCTCTCCAAGCTGGCGCTAACAGAGTACGAAGACGCCCTGCGCTATGCCCGTGATTGTATTTTTCAATTACAAAAATATCAGTTGGAAAAAAAATCACGCGAGTTACAGGTAATGATAAAAGAAGATCATAGTTCGCCGGAAGCGGTGCTGCATTATACACAGGAATTGCTGCAATTACGTCGTGAGCTGAATAAATTGGAAAAAGCGCATAAAAAACAATCCGCAGACACTTCTTTTGAATGATTTTGCCTCCCGAAAGAGCAAGAGAAAGAGTTTGGGTAGTGGCGTCTTTCCCCGTCTTACTCTTACGTCTTACTCTTACACTTAGACCCCAATTTCTAAGAGCAAGATTACAGAGAAAGAGCAAGAGCTTTGGCAGAGAATATCAGTAAGGCGCATCAAATTAAGATGTATAAGTAATATATTGTTTTTTATTTATCTACCTTCCTGTGACTGCTATCACATCATAATGTTTACTATAACTCTATAATTTACAGTGCTTTTCATTTACATCAACCCAAAACAAGTCAGGAGCCATTTTTGAGCGTTGATATCGTATTGATCGATGATAATATTCAACATTTAGAAACCACCGAACAACTTTTGAATAAAAACAGTCTGCGTACGCAAATCCTGTCCGAACCGCAGAACGCTTTAAATTTTTTACAGTCCAACTTGCCGCGTTTGATCATTCTCGATATCATGATGCCGGGTCTGGACGGTTTTACATTACTGCGGGATATAAAAGCGGATGATGAGCTAAAGAATATTCCGGTAATCATTTTATCCGGAAAAGGATTTCCGCCTGATAAACGGAAAGCGCTTTCACTGGGCGCCGAAAAATATCTTACTAAACCTATCCAGAGTCAAAAACTGTTAGATGAAATCCAAACTTTTCTGAGGTAATATGGTTCGTTTGAAATTTTGGGGCGTACGCGGTTCGATACCAACCCCCGGCCCCACTACAGTGCGTTATGGCGGCAATACGGCCTGCGTGGAGCTGCAATTGGGTGAGCGATTGTTTATTTTAGATGCCGGTTCCGGAATTCGCGCCCTTGGGCAGGAGCTGTTAAAACGTAAAAGTCCTATGGAAGCGCATGTCTTCATCAGCCACACCCATTGGGACCATATTCAGGGTATCCCCTTTTTCACGCCGGCCTATATTCCGGGAAATCACATTGTATTCCATGGCGCCAATGAGGTCAATAAAGCGCTTGAAAAAATGATCGCCGATCAAATGGACTCCACCTATTTTCCTGTGGAAATGGACGATATGGGCGCAAAGCTTGATTTCCAGGCTTTCAGCGAAGGGAAATATCAGGTAGACGGCATTCGTGTGGAGACCATGTATGTCAATCATCCGGGAAATTCTCTGGGCTACAAGTTTCGGTTTGAAGGTAAAACGCTGGTGTACATCAGCGATAACGAGCCCTTTCAGGCTGCGCCCGCCGGCGAGGAAGGATGGATTGGTGAAGACGGTAATTTAAAATTAATTGAATTCATCAGCGGCGCCGATGTTTTGATTCATGATGCGCAATACACGCCGGAAGAATATGAAAAGCATGTTACATGGGGGCATTCACCCTTTACATACACTGTAGAATTAGCAGTGGAAGCAGGCGTTAAGAATCTATTCTTATTTCATCACGATCCGCTGCATAATGATGATACTATCGACGCCATATTGGAAGCCGCGCGATCACTGGCTAAAAAATCTAAAGTGAAGCTTGAGGTTTCGGCGGCGAAAGAAGGCTCAGCGATTGAGCTGTAAGGTTTCCGTATTTTCTATTCATGCGCTTCAAGCCAGTTATGGCCGATACCGCAATCCACCACAACGGGCACGTTTAATTCTAAAGCGCTGCTCATAATATCAGCCACTTTACCGGCAAATTTTTCCGCCGATTTTTTCTGCACTTCAAATACCAGTTCATCGTGTACCTGCAAAAGCATCTTAGCCGGCCAGGGCCGGCGTTCAATCTCCTGTTGAACCAGAATCATGGCCATTTTAATCAAATCCGCTGCGGAGCCCTGGATAGGTGTGTTGATGGCTGTACGTTCGGCAAATTCGCGGATTTGCCGGTTATCGCTATTGATCTCGTTCAGATAGCGGCGGCGGTGCATGATGGTTTCAACATAGCCGGTTTGCTTAGCCTGAGCGATGGCTTCGTCCATAAAACGCTGGATACCGGGATAAGTAGCAAAGTAGTCGCCGATGAATTCCTGCGCCTCGTCTGCTGATATGTTTAGCCTGCCTGCCAGGCCGTAACGGCTCATGCCGTACATGATGCCAAAATTAATTTCTTTCGCTTTACGGCGGTGGTCGGCAGTAACTTCTTCTTCGGGAATATTGAAAATACGCATAGCCGTGGCCGTATGAATATCCTGCTTGTTGCGAAAACTTTCCAGCATGGCCTCATCCTGCGATAAATGGGCCATGATGCGCAGCTCGATTTGCGAATAGTCGGCGCTAAGAATGACGTAATCTGCCTGCGAAGGCACAAAAGCCTTGCGGATTTCCCTGCCGATTTCCGTACGAATGGGAATGTTCTGCAAATTAGGATTACTGCTGGAAAGACGACCCGTTGCCGTCCCGGTTTGATTAAAGGAAGTGTGCACCTTGTTTGTTTTGGGGCTAATTAAACGCGGCAGGGCGTCCAGATAGGTGTTCAGCAATTTATTAAGTTTACGGTACTCCATAATTTGGGCGATTACCGGATGTTCGATGTAGCGCTCCAGGATGCTTTCTGCCGTGGAATATTGGCCGGTTTTAGTGCGCGGCGCCTTTTTCAGCCCAAGCTCCCGATGAATCTGCAGCCGGTCAAAAAGCACCGGTCCCAACTGTTGCGGCGAATTGAGATTAAATTGCTCGCCGGCCTGTTCATAGATACTGCTTTCCAGTTTTTTTAGCTGAATTGTCAGCTTTTCAGACAATTCTTTAAGCAGATGTGTATCGAGACTAACGCCATTACGCTCCATAGCCATCAGCACATGGACTAAGGGCATTTCCAGCATGTACAGCAATTGTTCCATGCCATATTCGCGGATGCGTTGTTTGAGAATTTTGTACAGTTTTAAGGTTATGTCAGCATCTTCAGCGGCATAGCGCGTTACCAGGTTTGCCGGTATTTCGGTCATTTTTAGCCGCTTTTTGCCTTTGCCGGTTAATTCTTCAATATGAATCATCTCATAGTTCAAATACTGCTCGGAAAGTTTATCCAATTTATGCTGTCCTGAAGGATTGAGCAGATAGGAGGCAATCATCGTGTCAAAATACAAACCATTCACAGGGATGCCGTGCTGTTCCATAATCATGGTATCGAATTTAATGTTCTGGGCGATTTTACGCATTTTGTCATTGGCAAAAATTGGCCGTAACGCTTCTAACACTCTTTTGTCTTCTAAGGCCGTGTCGGGATGATTCAGCGGGATGTAATACGCGCTATCTTCCCGCCAGCAAAGGGCAATTCCGGCAATTTCCGCTTCTAAAAAATCCAGCGAACTGGTTTCCAAATCGAACACAAACTCTTTTTGCTTGCTCAGCTCGGCAAGCAATTGTCCGAATTCCTGCCAGCTGCCAACCATGCGGTAATCGGCCTTCTGTTCGTCGTGCTTACTGTAATCCTCCGCGCTGCCAAATTGCCGGGCAATTTTTAGCATGCGATCATACAAGCGGTGGAATTCCAATTCTTTTAAGATTTTTCCCACGGTCTCCATATCCCAGATGCGGAAGCGCAGTTCATCAAGTTTCACATCCAAAGGCACATCGGTTTTGATAGTAGCTAATTCCCGTGACAGCGCGGTTTGTTCTTTAAACTCGATTAAATTCTGCCTGATGACGCCCTCTTTAAGACGATTAATATTTTTGTAAAGTTCATCCAGCGAGACAAAATCACTTAGTAAATTCTGAGCGGTTTTCTTGCCCACTTTTGGAATTCCGGGAATGTTGTCGGAACTATCGCCCATTAACGTGAGCCAATCGATGATTTGCGCCGGCGTGACGCCCATTTTTTCCTTTACAGCCGCGGCGTCCCAGATTTCCGCATCCTGATTACCTTTGCCCGGATTGTACAGAAAAACATGTTTATTCACCAGCTGCGCCATATCTTTATCGCCGGAAACGATGAACACATCCAGTGTGTCGCCGGCATACCGTTTGGCCAGCGTTCCGATCAGGTCATCCGCTTCGTAACCGGCTTTTTCCAGCAAAACAAAATTAAAAGCGCGCAGCGTTTCTACTAACCGCGGATATTGGGCGGACATCTCCTCGGGCATTTTTTCGCGCGTTGCCTTGTATTCTTCATAGATTTCATGACGAAAAGTAGGTTCTTTTGTATCGAAAATAATGGCCAAATAACGCGGCTTCTCCTTTTCAACAAGGCGCAGCAGCGAATTAAGAAAACCATAGGTGGCCGACGTGTTTTCTCCTTTGGAATTGATCAGCGGATTACGGATAAAAGCAAAATAACTGCGGTAATACAACGCAGAACCGTCTATTAAAAAAAGTTTTTCGGACATGGGGCTTCCTTTTAATTTTCAAATTGTTATTGGTGTACAGCAAAGGTATAAAAAATTTGGAGACAACTCAATTGAGTATGAAGAATCTTTATTTCTCCATTTTTTATCTTGCTCTTGCTCTTACTCCTACTTTTGCTCTCGAATGAGGCCAATCAGATTAAGAGCAAGAGAAAGAAGCAAGAGTAAGACCTTTCTTTTCTTTTCCAAAGGACTTTCGTCTGGATATGCTGGCTACCGGGCTTATTGAAAAATAACAGCAGTAGGGCTAAATTATATTTTAAAACAAAAGGAATTTTTCGTAATTTTAATTTTTATTAAATTAAAATTATATAAAGGCGGTTTTCAATGCGTATTTTTTTATCTCTGATAGTTCTTATTATTTTTATTTTTTCTTCCTGTACGGAACGATTA
>CAZIBE010000021.1:25193-49269 GCA_964536685.1 uncultured Calditrichaceae bacterium
TACGATATTTCCTCTCAGGTAGCGCCGGTGGGCGCTCTCCAATCCTTTGAAATGGCTACCTGGAATATCGAGCACTTTCCCAAAGCCGGCAGTAATACCATTAAGGACGTGAAGGCTATAATCAAACAATTAGATGTGGATTTAATTGCCGTGGAGGAAATTTCCGACAGCAGCGCTTTGAATGGAATGTTAAGCGATATACCGGAATGGAAAGCTGTTCTGTCCAACGATCGATACGGCGACGGCAGTTATCAGAAAACTGGGATTTTGTACAAATCTTCTTTCATTAGTGTCAGCAATCCGCATAATATTTTTGAGGATGATTCCTATGCCTTCCCCCGTCCGCCGTTAACAGCCTTTGTTGAGGTAAGGGATACCGTAGGTGTGAAATTTGATTTTAACATCATTGTGCTGCATTTAAAGGCCTTCAGCGGCGAATCTAACGAGGATCGTCGCCGGGCCGCCGTAGAGAAACTACACGACTACATCACAACGGAAATTTCCGCCGGCAGCGACAGGGATTTTATTGTTCTCGGCGACTGGAATGACCAGATTAGCGATACAGGTTCTGTTAATGTATTTCAATCCATTTTAAAGGATTCCAGCAATTTCACCTTTTTAACCGCTTCTATTCCCGGACAATACTCTTATATTTCCAATTCCTTTAAAAGCCTTATCGATCATATCTTAATTACGGCAGACGCCCGCAATGAATTCAATGGGGGTGTGACAGAAGTCCTCTACTTGGATGATGTTTTGCCTTTTTATCCCAATGAGGTTTCGGACCATCGTCCGGTGGTGAGTATTTTTGGCGGTTTCAGCCTTGCGCTTCCTTAGATAACCGGTGCCCGTTTTTTCTATGTTGGTAATAGTAGGCCAGTCCAAACAGGACGATGCCCAGGGCATCCGCCACCCAATCCCATACATCGGCATCGCGGCCGGGCACAAAGTACTGATGCAGTTCATCGCTCATACCAAACAGCAAGCCGACGCCCAGTGAGATGGGGATCATATATTGTCGTAACGCCGGCTTTTTAGAGAGGTACATCCCGCGCATAAGCAGCCAGCCTAAAACTCCATACGCGATAAAATGCAACAGTTTATCCTGTAAACTAAATCCCAAATTAGGTACCGGAATCGTTGAAAATGATGATTGAATAGTAATGGCAGCCATCGCGGCTATCCAGGGCCCGTGAATATATAAGAATTGTATCAATGCGCATCCTTGTGATTTGGTTGTATTTACCGAAGGCTAACTTCCCGACCTAAATATTTGTTCCCTATCCGAAAGTTTGTTGTTTTGTATTTCAAAATATAAATATAAAGTTTATTTAAAATAAGCGCAATGACAAAATGTTTGACATCTACGCGCCATATCTCTAAATTTTTGGTTGGAGAATAAAAATGACATTTTTAAAAAACGGCACATATTCGGTTACTTTTCCCAGCCAGAGTCAGTACCTGCTGAACGCTGAAGAAATCACGGTACAGATTGCCCGCGAAGCGCAATTTAATTCCTCTGCCATTGACGATTTTGCCATCGCTATCACGGAATTGTTTAATAACGCCATCTACCATGGCAATAAAAAAAATCCTAATAAAAAAATTACGCTCAGCTACCAACTACTCGAAAACGGCCTGCAAATCTCCGTAAAAGATCAGGGAAAAGGATTTCAGCCCGATTCCCTGAAGAATCCTGTGGCGCCGGAAAACCTGTTAGCGGAAAACGGACGCGGGATATTTTTGGTTAAGCATCTGATGGACGATTTGCGCTTTAATATTACCGATGAAGGAACCGAGGTGATTGTTTTTAAAGCGAAACATTAAGCGCTTCTCTTTCCCGCCAAAAATTTTTGCCTTCTGCCGGGAATCCTTTTACTTTACGCCGCGATAATCATTCTGCGATTAATTCCATACTTGTCCAAAATAGTACTTTTTTCGGATGAGTTTGCGAACTCCTCTGTAGTCCGCCGAAGACGGAGGGAAGAGCAAGAAAAGAATACACAAGGCCGTTGTGAACAGCCTTTTAAACGCCCGTACGGGCTGGATTTTCACTTTTGTGGGAACGACAGGACGCCGTCTGGCATTGCCGTCCCCGATAATCGGGATAAACTTCAGCGGAAATCTGAAAAATTAAAGCCGAATGAGATGTTTTTAGTTTTTAGAATAAACTCAATTATAATCAGGAAATATATAGATGTCCAAAGATAAAACCGTTGTGGTAGCCATGAGCGGCGGAGTTGACAGTTCCGTAGCCGCCTTGCTTTTAAAGCGTCAGGGTTACAAGTGCATCGGCGTTACCATGAAGTTGTGGGATTACGAAATGACCGGCGGCAACATCAATTATGAGAGCGGCTGTTGCAGTCTGGATTCCATCAATGACGCCCGCATGGTATGCGCCAAGCTGGATATTCCGCACTATGTGCTCAATTTCAGTAAAGAATTTCATAAGGAAGTGGTAGATAATTTTATTTCGGAATACATGGCCGGCCGCACGCCCAATCCCTGCGTGCTGTGCAACACCAAGATAAAATGGGAAACGTTAATCGAAAAAACGCTGGAAATGGGCGCCGACTACATCGCCACCGGCCACTACGCCCGCGTTCTGCACAATCCGCAAAGCGGGCGCTACGAGTTGTGGCGCAGCCAGTACCAGCAAAAAGATCAAAGCTACGCCCTGTGGGGCATCCGCCAGCAAAATCTGGCGCGTACCATATTTCCTTTGGGAGAATTAAGCAAACCGGAAGTACGTCAAATAGCAAAAGAACATGAGCTGCGTACAGCCCATAAAAGCGAAAGCATGGAAATTTGCTTTGTGCCGGACAATAATTACAAACGCTTTCTAAATTCTGCTGTTCAGGGCTTAGAAGAAAAACTGGCACACGGCAAATTGGTGGATATGGACGGGCAGGTGGTCGGCGAGCAGCCCGGCTATCCCTTTTTTACTATTGGCCAGCGTCGCGGTATAGGCAAAGGCTTCGGCAAGCCTATGTACGTAATAGACACCAAGCCGGCGCGGAATAGAGTTGTTATAGGTGAAGAAAAATACTTATATTCCCGCGAACTAATTGCCCATTCGGTGAATTTTGTCAGCATTCCGCACGCTAAAGACGGTGTGAACGCGCTGGTAAAAATCCGCTATCGGGATAAAGGAAAGCCCGGCACGGTCTATTCTCTTGCGGAAGACCGTGTACGCATTGTCTTCGACGAACCGCAAAAAGCGGTAACGCCGGGACAGTCCGCTGTGTTTTACGACGGCGAACGCGTATTGGGCGGCGGCATCATTGAATCGTATCAACGCTGAAAGAGAGAACGGATTCATGTCGGTAGAAAAAAAGATTAAACGCGTCACTGCGCCCTCGATCATTCGCATGAAAGCAGATGGCGAACCTATCTCTATGCTTACTGCTTACGACGCCCTCATGGCTCATATTCTGGACCAGAGCGGCATCGATATTATCTTGGTTGGTGATTCTGCCGGAATGGTCATGGGTGGCTATGAAACCACGCTGCCAGTGACTATGGAAGAAATGTTGTTTTACGCTAAGTCCGTGCGCCGCGGAGTAAATCGAGCTTTATTAGTGGCCGATATGCCCTTCCTTTCCTATCAAACGGGAGAGCGCGACACCATAGTGAACGCCGGCCGCTTTTTGAAAGAAGCCGGTATGGAAGCCGTAAAATTAGAAGGCGGCCGCCAGGTGGCTGGAGTTATTAAAAAATTAGTGGATTTTGGCATCCCCGTCATGGGACATCTGGGTCTCACTCCTCAATCCATTCATCAACTTGGCGGATACGGCGTACAGGGCAAGCGGAATGAAGCGGCGCAAATCATGCGAGAAGACGCCCAACTGTTACAGGATGCCGGCGTTTTTTGTTTGGTTCTGGAAAAAGTGCCTGCGTTGCTGGCAAAAGAAATCAGTGAAAGTTTAACCATTCCCACCATCGGCATCGGAGCCGGCGTGCACTGCGACGGGCAGGTGCTGGTCAGCCATGATATGCTGGGACTGTATGAGAAATTTAAACCAAAATTTGTGCGCCGTTACGCCGAAATGGGCACGGCCATGTTAGAAGCCTTTAGCAAGTACATTGAGGATGTGAAACAACGAAAATTTCCGGCGGAAGATGAAAGTTATTAGAACTATTAGCGAAATGCGCGCCTGGTCGCAGGAAATGCATCGGCAAAATAAATTCATCGCTTTTGTGCCCACTATGGGTTATCTGCACGAAGGGCATCTTAGCTTAATTGATGAAGCGCAGCGTCATGCCGACGTTATCGTAGTTAGTATCTTCGTCAATCCAACACAATTTGCCCCCAATGAAGATTTAGATCGTTACCCGCGCAATTTTGAACGGGATGAAAGACTGTGCAGCCAGCATGGGGTAGCGGTTATTTTTTATCCGTCGGTGGAAGAAATGTATCCGCCCGGGCACAAAACCTATGTAATTACCGAAGATTTATCCGGCGTTCTGTGCGGCCGAACGCGCCCAACGCACTTCCGCGGCGTAACCACTATCGTGGCTAAGCTGTTCAATATCGTTGAACCACAGGTGGCCGTATTCGGACAAAAGGACGCGCAGCAGGCTGTCATTATTCGGCGCATGGTTGAAGACCTGAATTTTGACATCCAGATGGTAGTGGCGCCCATCGTCCGTGAAAAAGACGGCCTGGCCATGAGTTCGCGTAATAAATATTTATCGGCAGAAGAACGCGCTCAGGCGCTGGTCTTAAGCCGCAGCCTGCGCATGGCCCGCGAGGAGTTTGTTCAAGGAAACGGCAATTTGGACGATATTAAACAAAAAATGGTTAAAATGATTAGCGAGCAGCCTCTGGCGCGCATCGACTATGTGGAAGCCGTAGACGCCGCCACTTTGGAACCTTTGCAACAAGCTGAGGGGCGAACGGTTTTGCTGGCCGTGGCCGTCTTTTTCGGGCAGACGCGGTTAATCGACAATATCATCTTTGAAGAAAAATAATGGTCTAAGTTGCATATTCGACATTTGAGATATACGTCTGCTCTAAAAAGGATATCTATCTATCCCATCGCTTTTGCAGCTAATTGTTTTTATTAGGCGTCTTTTCTTGATTTTAGCGATAGAGTCGGTTTTTAGAGTGTACCCAAATAGAAACTTAGTTTTTATGCTATAGGGTCGTCTTACTCTTACCCCGTTCTCTTTATCTTACTCTTACTTTTCCTCTAAGAGCTGGAAAGTAAAGAGCAAGAGAGAGTGAGAGTAAGAATTATTGTTTAACCCTATTTATGCAATCTTACTCTTTCTTCTTTCTCTTAATCTGAAAAAACAGAAGAGCAGGAGTTTCAGTTCTTGGAGAAATTGGTCATTCATGGCGCTTGATATTAACACATAACAACGAAAGGAATACCTGTGAGCAATTTTGTCACTTTGATTATGGCTGCCGGCAAAGGCACGCGTATGAAATCCGATTTACCTAAAGTACTTCACCGCCTGAACGGCCGACCGATGGTTCACTATGTTATCGAATTGGCAAAAAGGCTCAACAGCCAACGCACGATCCTAATCATCGGCCATAAGCATGAACTGGTTGAACAAGCCTGCGCCGATATGGATGTAGAGTTTGTGATTCAGTCGCCGCAGCTCGGCACCGGCCATGCCGTTCAGATGACAGCGCCCCTGTTAAAGGATTATCCGGGCGACGCTTTAGTGCTCTCCGGCGACGTGCCCCTCTTACGCGAAGAAACTCTGCAATCATTGATTAATGTTCACCAGACAAGCCGCGCCACCGCCACCCTGCTCACAGCGGAGTTGGAAGACCCGACGGGCTATGGCCGCATTATCCGCGACAAGACGGGTTTTGTAACAAAAATTGTCGAACACAAAGACGCCAGTCCAGTGGAATTAACGGTGCGGGAGATTAACGTGGGCATTTACATCTTTAAAGCGCCGGACTTGTTTACCGCCCTGAAACAGGTTAAAAACGACAACGCCCAGGGCGAATATTATCTGCCCGATGTGATTTCTATTTTCATTGCCGGGGGCAAAAAGGTTAATGCCGTAAAGACGGCTAATTTTGATGAAACACGCGGGATAAATACGGTAGCGCAACTAAAAGAAGCGGAAACTATTTTAAACAATCGCCGTTAGAGATGAAAAGGTGTTGATTTAACGGTATTTGTTTTATAATTTCACTGCAGTAATTAATTAAAGAAGGTGCACGACCATGAAAAGATATACAGCGCTTTTAATCATGTTACTGTTCATCGTTGCCGTTCCGCAAAAAAGTCAGGCGCAGTTTAAACATGAATCCGCTCCGCCCAACATTTCCGGAATCCTTAATCAGGGACAAAGCGACCTGTATCTGGGCTTTATCGATCCCAATAAACTGCAAATGCACCACTCTTTTTCCATGAGTTACGGCGGCTTTTCCGGCGGCAACGGAATGATGCTCAGCACCTATATGAACACAATCGATTACCAGTTTTCCGATAAGCTGTTTTTGAGAACCAATTTAGGCGTTATGTCCTCGCCATATAATACGTACGGCCAGGACTTTTTTCTGAACAAGCCGCAGTTTTTCGGCAGCGCCGAGTTGACCTACAAGTTGAACGATAATACCAGGATTCAACTGGGCATTCAGCACAGCCCTTTTATGTACTACAACCCATATTACGGCGGAAATCAGGCGTATCCGTTCAGGTGAAATGTTTAAAGTAAAAACTTGTAAATACTGTTATAACCGACCTCTTGCCCAGGCAGGAGCGTTCGGTTATTTTTTTGTGTAAATAAGGGAGTATATGAGACATCGCAGACGACTGAGCACACAAATCAATCGTAAAAAACGTCCTGTTGCGGCTACGCAGCAAATGTATCCCGCCGACAAGAAATCCGGCTTTTGGGCGGGCTTCTTTAAAGTTTTATTTTATTTGATTATCATAGCGGCTTTGGGCGCTGTGGTTTACACACAGGTTCTGCCGCGCTATTTGAATAGTTCCAAAGCGCCGGCCAATCTATCATCCGAAGCAGCGCAAACAAGGACGCCGGATAAGCCCAGGCTGCCGGTAGAGCAAAAACAGCCCGATAAACCGACGCTCTCCCCTATTCAAAAAAAGATTCAGGTAGAAGTGCTGAACGGCTGTGGCGAAAACGGTATTGCAAAAATTTTGGGCGACGCTTTGCGCCGGAAAAATTACGATATTGTCAACAGCGGCAACTATATTAAAAAAGGAAAAGTAGATTTTGACGTTAAAAATACCTTTTTGATCGATCAGCTTAAAACTTCGGAAAACTTAACGCGCACCAGACACTTGGCGGATATTTTAGGAATTTCTTTGCAAAAGATCGAATCATTCGAAAATCCCGCGCCCATTGCCGATATTACCATTGTGGTGGGCAATGATTATAAAAAATTAGCCATATTTAAACATTAATTATATCGGAGGCTTTATTGACTTCCCTTGATACGGCCAGACGGGTTATTGAATTAGCCCGTGAGAAAAAAGGAAAACAAATTGTTTTAATGGATGTAAAGGATATTTCTTCGTTTACAGATTTTTTCGTCGTTGTCAGCGGCGACTCCACCTTACAAATCAAGGCTATTTGCGATCATATTGAAGACGAACTGCGCAAAGAGGCGGTTTATCCCTATAGCAAAGAGGGCTATGAAAATCTGAATTGGGTTTTATTAGACTACGTGGATGTAGTCGTGCACGTATTTGACAACGATACACGAGGTTTTTACGGTTTAGAGCGGCTCTGGGCTGATGCGAAAATGGAATTTATTACGGAAGAGGTGGCATGACGACGCAGGAGTATATCAAGGAACAGTTAAAATTATTTTTAGCAAAACATAAAATAGAAGACGCAGAAATTATTCTGCAAAAACCAAAAGAAGAAAAGTTCGGCGATTTTTCCACCAATCTGGCTATGCAACTGGCCCGCTATCTCAGGAAATCTCCTAAAGATATTGCCGGACAAATCATTGCTGAAATAGAAGCAGACCCGGCCTATATCAGTAAAATGGAGATAGCCGGCGCCGGCTTTATCAATTTTTTCAGCTCGGCACAGAACCTCTATGAACAATTACGTTCCGTATTAGCAGAAAAAGACGCCTATGGACGGAGCGCTCTTTTTCCCGGCCAAAAGGCGCAAATCGAGTTTGTTAGCGCTAATCCCACCGGACCGCTGACCATTGGTCACGGACGAGGGGCCGTATTAGGCGATACCATCGCCCGCTTGTTGGAAGCTGTCGGTTACGACGTAACGCGCGAGTACTATTTTAACAATGCCGGCCGGCAAATGCGCGTTTTAGGGGAATCGGTGCGCTTGCGCTATCTGGAGCTTGCAGGCGAAACCGTGGAGTTTCCTGATGAATTTTATCAGGGCGAATACATAATCGACATTGCCAGTAATATTTACGGGGAATTTGGCGATACGCTTAAAAACGCTGAGAACAGCTCCATTTTCAAAGATCGCGCCGAGCAAATCATTTTTAAGGACATTCGTCACACTATTAAACGGCTTGGTTTTGAATTTGACGTCTTCTACAATGAAAAATCCCTCTATGACGAGGGAAAGATCGACGAAGTGGTTGAGGCTCTGCGGCAAAAAGGGCTGATTGCCGAACGGGAAGGCGCCACCTGGTTTTTAACCAGCAAGCTGGGCTTCGAACAGGACCGCGTATTTATCAAAAGCAGCGGAGAGCCGACGTACCGCCTGCCGGACGCCGCCTATCATATCGAAAAGATAAAGCGGGGATTCGATTTAATCATCGATATTTTCGGCGCCGATCACATTGCCACCTACCCCGATGTGCTGGCGGCTGTTAAGGCTTTGGGTTACGACACAGATAAAATTAAAGTGCTTATCAATCAATTTGTTACGCTCACCGAAGGCGGCGAAAAAGTAAAGATGTCCACGCGCAAGGCCAATTTTATCACACTGGATGAATTAATGGACGATGTGGGAGCCGATGTGACGCGTTACTTCTTTTTAATGCGCAGTATGAGCAGTCATCTGAATTTTGATTTGGAACTGGCGCGTAAACAATCTGATGAAAATCCCGTATTTTACGTACAGTACGCTCATGCCCGCATCTGCAGCATCTTAAATCTTGCCAAAGAAAAAGGAATCGCCCTTGCAGAGCAGCCGCCGTTTGAGCTGTTAACCTGCCCCGAGGAAATTAATCTGATTAAACATTTAGTGGGTTTTCCTGAAACCGTAAAAAACAGCGCGCTATCCTACGAACCGCACCGGCTGGTGAATTATTTATTCGAACTGGCCACATTATTTCATAAATTTTATACAGTTTGTCGCGTAATTTCCGATGATCAAACCATATCTCTGGCCCGCTTAGGCTTAATCGACTCGGCGCGCATCGTTTTTGCCAACGGCTTGCATCTGTTAGGCATTTCCGCGCCGGAACACATGTAACCACGAAGGAGAGCAGCAAATGAGTTTGTTAGTTGTTGGTTCCATTGCTTATGACACCGTAGAAACGCCTTATGGCTCGGTAAAGGATTCACTGGGAGGTTCGGCGCTTTATTTTAGCGCAGCGGCCAGTTTCTTTTGCGGAGTGAATGTGGTCGGAGTAGTTGGCTCAGATTTTGACGCTTCCAAGATTTCTTTCCTGAAAAAACGCGGCATCAATTTTGACGGTTTGTATGTGGAGAGCGGCGACACCTTCCGCTGGGGCGGACGCTACCATCGCAATATGAATCAACGCGATACGCTGTACACCTATCTGAATGTATTCGAAAATTTCCAACCAAGGATTCCTACGCAATACCGCGACGCCCGCTATGTGTTTTTGGCAAACATCGACCCAACGCTACAACTACAGGTACTGGAACAAATTCAAAAACCCAAATTAGTGGTCCTGGACACTATGAATTTCTGGATCAGCGGGAAACGGGAGATGCTGGAGGCGGTTATCCGGCGTACGGATATTTTAATCTTAAATGATGAAGAAGCCCGTGAATTGAGCGAGGAATACAATCTGGTGCAGGCCATAAAAACTATTTCAGGCAAATTCGGTCCAAAGATAATCATTGTAAAAAAAGGCGAACACGGCGCTCTGCTGTACAATAAAGGCGACATCTTCTTCGCCCCGGCATATCCGCTGGAAAAAGTGGTTGATCCTACCGGCGCCGGCGATAGTTTTGCCGGCGGATTTTTAGGCTATATCGCCAAAGCGGGAAATATGCGCTCCGGCACGCTGCGTAAAGGCATCATTTTTGGCAGCGCTATCGCCTCTTTCAATGTGGAAGATTTCAGCTTTAACCGCTTAAAAGACCTTAAATTTGAAGACTTACAAACGCGTTTTGAAGCTTTCAGGAAAATGACACGCTTTTAAGATCCGTCGCGCATAGAAGCTTTAGGAAGGATAATCGTGAAGGTGCTGCCTTCGTTAACGGCGCTTTCGACGGCTATTTCACCGGAGTTGGATTCAACGATTTCTTTAACCAGCGATAATCCCACGCCGATTCCCCCGCCCATAAAATCCGTTTTAGAAGTAGAATGATGGAGCACGTTTTGTACTTCGTAGAACGGTTCAAAAACCAGGTTGAGTTTCTCTTCAGGTATGCCGATACCTGTATCTTCAATAGCGATAAAAACCTGTTTGCGTTCGTACACATCCTTAGTCGTCACTTTAACCGAACCGCCTTCTTCCGTATATTTTAAGGCATTCTGGATTAACTCACGCACAGCGCGGTACATGCGCTTGCGGTCGATAAGCGCAGGAACAGGATTAGGACAGAGGTTGACCTCGATGTTGATACTACGCTGCTCAAAAAGCACGCGCACTTCCTTATAAACTTCCCTGACGATTTCATTTAGATCGACATAATTTTTTTCCTGAATCGAAAGATAGTTTTTAAAGCTGGACAAGTCGTGCATATTTTCTACCATATCCATCATTTCATTAATGGTATGATTGATGATAGATATGTATTCTGCCAGCTCAGAATTTTCTTCGCCGGGAACTTCCATTTCCAAAAGGTCAAAATAACCGCGCAGTACGGCCAAAGGCGTGCGTAATTCGTGATTGGTGATGGTGATGAATTTATCCTTAAGTTCGTTCAGCTCCTTTAACTCCACGTTGCTGCTTTTTAGAGCTTCATTTTCACGCCGCGCCCGAATGCCTTGAATGCATTTATTTAATACAATTTTTACATGATCAAAGGAAACGGGCTTGGTGATGTAATCAAAGGCGCCCTGCTTCATAGCGCTGATGGCGTTTTCTATAGTGGCAAAGCCTGTAATCACGATAACTTCGATATTGTGGTCTAATTTTTTAATACGGCGCAGGGCCTCCATGCCGTCTAATACCGGCATATTCAAATCGGTGACGACAATATCGTAATGTTTTTTATTTAACTTTGCTAATCCGTCCAAACCATTCTCGGCCGTATCCACCTTCATGCCCAAAAAAGCGAACATATCTACGTAACTTTCACGGACTTCCGGCTCGTCTTCGATTAGCAATATCTGAATATCTTGTTCTTTATCCATATATCGTTCCTGCGCTACATCGTTTATTCATCTAAAAAACTTTCCGGTACATCGATAATAAGATTGCGAATGCGGTCGATTTCTTTATTAATCTGATTAATATATTTATAGGTTTTTTCATTTTTCTGAGTGATGTTATTCTCCAATAAGAATATCGATGTATTCAACACATTCAACCGTGCTCGCAAATTTTCCAATAATAATTTATATTCGATTAAACTGTTTTCCATTTTCCGCTTCTCACGATTTCGTATTCGTTTTTCGTATATTTACTACTATAAATAAGTTCGGCATATCTTATAATTAATTGAGAATTTTTATTTATTTGTGGACAATTATCGGGGGTAATTGCCATAGCTGCTTGCATTTGATAAAATAATTTGTAAATATTCCGCTATGAAAAAAGAAAAAGGTAAACTGGCCAAGTGGTGGCATACAGCAGAAGATAAGCGCGTTGTCTGCACACTGTGCCCCCGTTACTGTAATATCCCGCCGGGCAAGGCCGGTTTTTGCTATATTCGCCAGAACTTTGACGGAGCGCTGTATTCGGTTGGTTATGGCCGGCCTACCGGATTTGCCATCGATCCCATTGAAAAAAAACCTTTGAATCATTTTTTACCGGGCACAGGTATTTTGAGTTTCGGTACAGCCGGATGTAATCTGGGATGCAAGTTTTGCCAGAACTGGTCCATGAGCAAAGCGCATCTGGATGATGTGACTGCGTTACATGCCACTCCGGAACAGGTCGTACGATTAGCGCAAAAACACAATGTGCCTTCCATCGCCTTTACTTACAATGATCCCATTATTTTTGGCGAATATGTGGAAGATATCTCTGTGCTGGCGCATGCCCGGAACATACGTACGGTGATGGTTACCAACGGCTACATCACTAAAGAGGCGCGCGCGGAAGTTTTTAAACATGTGGACGCCGCCAATGTAGATTTAAAGGCGTTTACCGAGGATTTTTACCGCAAGCTTACACTCAGCCACCTTGAGCCAGTGCTGGATACGCTGCAATGGCTGGTGCACGAGACGGCGGTTTGGGTAGAGCTAACCACGCTGCTTATTCCCGGTGAAAACGATTCCGACGATGAAATCCAACGATTGGTTCATTGGATATTGAATAAATTGGGCGATAAAGTGCCGTTACATTTTACTGCTTTCCATCCGGCTTTCCTTATGACCGACTACCCTTCCACCCCGGCGTCAACGTTAAGCCGGGCGCGCAAACTTGCGTTAAAGGAAGGCGTTAAGTACTGCTATGTGGGAAATGTGCACGATCCCGAGGGACAGACGACGTTTTGTCCGCAATGCGGCCATACCTTAATAGAGCGCGACTGGCATAGCGTATTCAGTAACGAATTGCAGGATGGGCGCTGCCCTAAGTGTGGGGCGCAAATTGCCGGGATTTGGAAATAATTAGCGAAAAAGATTTTTTAAAGTTTTTTCAGAGGGCGCTCCATTTACAATTCACTAAGATTCTCCATTTTTAAAAACTTCTTCACAAATTCCAAACCATTTTTTACTTTGATCTATTAAATCTAAATCTGTATAATATTTTATATCAAATTTTGCTAATATTAAATTTTGATCGGATTTTTGAAGCTTACGAGCAAATGCATCCGCCGCATGCAAAACAGTTATTAAAGATTTCGGCTCATCCCCGAAAACTTGCGGTTGATGATGTTTTGCAATGGCTTCTATAATATTATCGGCAAAACCCCACAGCCCAAGTAAATAAGCCCCTACTTCAGGATGAGCGCTGTCTAAAATTTCATATTCCGCATCCCAAATACTTATCTGGTTCTGACGGGCAAGCTCTAAGACTTTTTTGTATTTCTCCGGAAGTTTTGAAGCCAGCACAAGAATGCCGATATCGTGTAAAAACCCGGCCATAAACGCTTGTTCGATAAAAGCGGCGTCATCGGTAATTTCCTTCGCGATATGTTTGGCAAACACACCGGTAAGTATACTGTGATCCCATAGATCCTGAAAGGAAAAACCAATATCATCCCGCGCCTGTAGCATCGAAAATATTTCGATTGACAATACAAGCGTTTTAACGGTATTTAAACCTAAAAGCGTACAGGCCTGCACCGGGCTGGATATGTTTTTAAAAAAACCGAAAAATGACGAATTTACCAGTTTAAGAATCTCTGCGGTCATCCCCACGTCCTTTTGGATAATTAGCGCGACGTCTTTTATTGAAACATCTTCATCCTGAAGTTTGGCCATAATGGCGCTGTACAGATTGGGCTGGCTGGGTAACGAGTCGGCTTGTGAAATAACGTTTCTGATCTTTTCGCTATGCAGTATGTCGTGCAGATCGCTGATGCGCTTAACTGTGGCTTTAAGAGTATCCGGACTGCATGGTTTTGATAAAAATTGATGTGCGGGACGTACGGCTTTTAACAATAAGTCCTGTTCTGAATAACCGGACAAAATAATTCTTACCATGTGCGGATATTTTTCCCGCACTCTGGTAAGCAATTCCGCGCCATTCATACCAGGCATACGCATATCACTAATAATAACATCGAAAGATGACTGCGCCAATTTATCTAACGCTTCCTGTCCGCTAAGTACAAAATCCATTTGCCATTCGTTGCGTAAGGAACGCATCATTCTCTTTAAGCCGTGAATAACGCCGGGATCATCGTCTACAAATAAAACTTTTTTCATATATGCGCCTACTATAAAAATATAGTTCAACAGCGTCGGTTAAAAACAAAACTTCCAAGACTGTACTTCCCTATAAATTTTCTTTTTATGCCGTCCAAACAGTTTGTTCATCATTCGGAAACGGTATTTTCGATTCATTTTTGTTTATGGAGCGGGATTCATTTTTTACGATCCGCATTCAGGCTTTCACTGAATAAACAGTATTTTGCTCCGCCTTGTTTTTTAGCGCTGTACATGGCCGTATCAGCATATTTTATTAATTCTTCCGGTTTCCTTGAATCCGAAGGAAAGATACTGACGCCGATACTGGTGCCGATTTTACATATAGTCGTATCAATTTCTATGGGGTTTGCTAAAGCATCAATAATACGCTGGGCGGAGATTACCGCTTCTGCCCCGGTATTTAAGCCCTGCAGGACAATCACAAACTCATCGCCGCCAAACCGCCCTACGGTATCTGTTTCCCGTACCGATCCCGTAAATATTTGCGCGGCCATTTTGAGTAGTTTATCCCCTGTTTCATGGCCGAATTGATCGTTCACGGATTTAAAGCCGTCCAGGTCAAGGAAAAGAACCCCAACCTGGGTTTTGCTGCGCTTTGCCATGGCCACTGCGTCTTTTAGTTTTTGAAGTATAAAAATACGGTTTGGTAATCCTGTTAAGGTATCGTGTAGAGCCATAAATTCATTTTGTTCCGCCTGCACGAACATTTTATACTGCCCAAGCGCTTGTCTTAGAACAGAGATTAGTTTTTCAGTTGGATAAGGCTTACATAGTAATTTAAATATTTGGCCTTCATTTACAGCGGATATAGCCATATTCAAATCAGCTTTTCCGGTAAATAATATACGCACTGTTCTTGGAGTGATTTCTTTCACTTTAGCCAGAAATTCGACGCCGTTCATACAGGGCATGTGATAATCGGCGACAATGACAGAATAAGTATGCTTTTTAATGCAATCAAGGGCTTCCGCCGCGCTGGTGCAGGTATCAATATTGAATTGATTACGCAGCTGCCTTTCTATACTGGAAAGCAGATACTCTTCATCGTCAACAAACATTATCCTATTCTGCATACTGTCACCTTAAATGGAATACTCCCGTTATTACATTTATCACCCGTCCAGCGGAAGCCGGATGATAAATGTTGCGCCTTTTCCAGGCTCGCTTTCTACCGCAAGCGTACCGCCATGCTTATTTACTATCACATCATAAGAAATAGCCAAACCTTGGCCGGTGCCTTTGCCCACTTCTTTAGTCGTAAAAAACGGGTCAAATATTTTTTTGATAATGGATTTTGGTATCCCTTTCCCGGTATCGCTAATAGAAATTTCTGCCATATTTCCTTTTTGTTTTGTTCGAATGGTAATTTTGCCTTTGGAAACGCCCTCGTTCACGATATCGCCAATTGCATGGGCGGCGTTAATAATAATGTTCAAAATAACCTGGTTAAATTCATCGGGGAAACAGGATACTAAAGGAAGAGACGCATCAAACTCTGTGTCTACGTCGGCCACATATTTCCACTCATTACGACATATCGTTATGGTGTTGTCGATAGCCCGGTTTAAATCTACCATTGTTTTATCTTTACTTCCAGGATGCGAGAACTCTTTCATTGCCTTTACAATTTTGCTGACTTTCCCAATTCCATCCAGCGTTTGCTCGACGGCCGCGGGAATTTCTTCTATTAAAAACTGCAGATCAATATCTTCCGCAATTTGAACCGCTTTTTCCAATAATATTTTAAGCCGATTCTCATCTTGACCGACCGCCTGCATCTGCCCGAATACATCTAAAAGTTTCATTAGCTCATTAAAAGAATCCTTTAAAAAATAGGCATTATCTCCCACATACTGCGCGGGCGTATTAATTTCATGCGCGATTCCGGCGGCTAATTGTCCGATAGACTCCAACTTCTGAGCCTGCGCTAATTGACTTTCTATTATTTTTTTTTCTGTAATATCTTCACCCTGAACCATATACCCTTCAGGCGCATGTCCCTCGCTGTTCAAAGGGCTGATTATTAAATTTAAAAACCGGGCGGTTTTATCGGGTTTCTGAAATTTCAAATTTTCTAATCTTACGGTTTGGCCCGTTTCACGGCTTTTCAAAATAGCTTGCTCAACCATTTTCATATCCCATGGGATTTCTACGTCAAAAAGATTTTTTTGACGGACGTCCGTCCAGTCATGTCCGAAGGCCTCTTTTGCTTTAGGGTTCCAGCGGATAATCCGCTCGTCTTTATCTATAACAATTAGAATGGAAGGGAAAGCAAGCAACATTTGTTTGTTTTGGAAGTGTAGTTTTTGCAGTTTGTCTTCCGCTTGTTTTTTCTTGATGGAAGAAGCAAGCTGATTAGCCGCAAATTCCAACAGATGTATGTCGTCTTCATTAAAGGCCGATTCTTTTTCATAACTTTGAACTATGATCAAACCGATCACGTTTTCATCTGTCATCAAGGGCACGCCAAGGCAGCTCTGAGCCGGCGCGCCGATTCTTTTAATTTTTTTCTCTCTGAAGAATTGCTCCAGTTCCCGGCCTTTTAACATGACGGATTTTTTATTTTTTATAACAAGACTACTAATCGTATTGGCCGCCATAACTTTTTTAAATCGTTTTTTTTCATACTTTATATAAGGGAAATAGATAGAGTCGGTTTCATGTTCATACAGCCCGATAAAAAAGTTATCCGTATTGATCAGCTTGCCCAGCTCTTCCTGAATAATCGCATAAAACTGCATATCGTCAGAAGCGGAAATTGCAGCGGAGGCAATATGGTAAACGACCTGTTGCAATTTTTCGCCATGGCGGCGTTCTTCCACTTCTCTTAACGCGCGTTTTACTACAGAGCCAAGCGCCTTAATATTTTTCTTTAACACATAATCCGTCGCTCCGTTTCGTAAACTTTCAATGGCCTTTTTTACGCTGATTTCTCCGGAAAAAAGTATAAAAGGGACATCGGAATTTCGTTCCCTTAACAACCGTAAAGCCGATAAACCGTCAAATTCCGGTAGATAGTAGTCGGCGATTACCAGGTCAAAATCTTGCTGTTCGATCGCAGTGATGAATTCATCCTGCCTCTGGACGTGGCAAACATCAACTTCAAACCCTTCTTTTTCAAGCAGACGCTGCGTTACTTTTACGATACTTTGCTCATCTTCCAGATGAAGAAGTTTTATTGATTTAAGCATGATCTTTTCCTTAACACGTTTCTATAAAATATTCGGATGAATTTTGTTAATTGTAAGATTATAATTTAATTCATCCTAAATTGATCGATTATTGAATTATATCTCAAATGAATTTACTGGATTCCCACTTTCGTGGGAATGACACAACGACTCATAATGTGGAACTAGTCATCCCGACCCTTCGAAATTCGTTGACCTTAGACCAAAACCGAAAAAAATCACACTATTTAGGTTCATGGTAATAAAAACAAAGATATTTAATATTTTTTCTTGATATTCAGCACTTCACGAACTTTATGCGCCAATGCATCAGGACTAAAAGGCTTTGCTAAAAAGGCCACATCCGCATCCAAAATACCGTGGTGCACTATGGCATTATCCGTGTAACCCGATACAAAAAGGACTTTTATCTCCGGATGTAATGTTGCAATATTATCAGCCAGGAGCCCTCCTTCTTTCGCAGTTAGTTACCTGGGCTGTAAGCGCATAGTTTTTTTCATAACCTTTGCTTAAAACTAAAAACACTGTAATAATTTCTCAAAATCCTTCTGATATAATCCAGTTCCGTTGATATCTATGATTTTTCGTTCAGGTAATTTTTTTTATTCTCTTGTCGTCTTTTATAAACAGGGCGTTTGGAGTGATTTCCCATATAACAGTAAATCATCATTTTAATAGATTGGCTAGAAATATTTCTACAATAACAATATGCATCCGCAGCGTCAAGACAGAGACAATTTTTTTTCGGAATTTACCTGTTGATAAAAAAATTGGCCTTCCATTTGAATAGTCCTAATATTTATACCGTTAGAGAAAACCCTTTATTTGATAACTCGCTCTTTATTTTATTCATAGCTACCTTCGCCTTATGGCGTATGCGCCCTTATCCAAAAACGAGTTGTTACGGCGTAAAAACAGGCCCTAACCAAATTTACAGTTATTTGCTATCACCATAAATTCCGTTTTATTTTACTTTTCTTCTTATGCTGGTGAAAATGCGTCCATCCTATCTCATTTTTAATTTTTATTAAATCCGGCCATCATTTCCGGCTTTTCTGTTAATTCATTTAAAGTTTTAATTCTGTGATAAACTTCTTCAGCTTCTACGGTCAATTCTTCAAGAACAGAAAAAATATTGTCTAAAAAATTTTGCATACTACCGACAATAGTAGTAAGCGCGCTATTCTTCTTTTCGATATTGGCATAATCTAACGCAAAAACGCTCATCTCTGATTTTAATTGAATTACGGCTTTATCCGCTTTCTCGCACAGTCGGTTTATCCTTAGATTGTAATTCTTAATCTGATTGTAATTCCGGCTCTTAACGTTAGGATTATTTAGCGCCGTTTTAGCTATTTTCAAAATCAGATCAAAATATAGTTGAAGGCTGTTCACGGTTCTAAGCAATTTATCCGCTTTTGAGTTAAGACTTGAGATATTCTTTACTGTTTCCGGATCAATCTTTCTAAGAAGATCAGAGTTCATAGCCGATACATTTATTAATTCTTTTATTTTAACGCCGATTTGCTTAAAATCATGCATACTATCTACATTTTTTTATGATTATCATTGGTCATGATAAAATCTACCTTACGTTTAATAATTTAATTAAATATACCGCATTTCAATTTAACTGAAATTTTTGCATTAAAGCGGTTAATTCTTCTCCCATTTTCGATAAATCTTTAACGCCCACATTAACCTGCTCGCTGGCCGACTTTATATCCCTGCTTTGATTGTTAACATCCGATATGTCGGTGGCGATCATACCGGTTGCGCCGGACGCTTCGGTTACGCCGCGCGCCATATCCTTTACGCCGTCCGCGGCCTGCGTGATATTGGCGGCAATGTCTTTTGTGGTTACGGCCTGCTCTTCCACGGCCGTAGCAATAGTAACCACAATTTCATTGACATTTGTGATTACATCATTAATATTACTTATTTCACCGATTGTCGATTTGCTGGAAGCCTGAATATTTTCAATAGTAGATTTGATGCTTTCAATGGCGTCATTGGTCTGCTTGGCTAATTCTTTTACCTCGTTAGCCACTACGGCAAATCCTTTGCCGGCCTCGCCGGCGCGGGCGGCTTCGATGGTGGCGTTTAGGGCCAATAATTTAGTCTGTTCCGCTATATCTAAAATGACATCTACCACCTTGCCGATATCCTGGGCATTAGTGCCTAATTCATTTACTTTATCTAAAGCCTCTTTTACCGTTTCTACGGCTTGCAACGTTATTTGCCGAGCTTTCTCTGAATTTCCGGCAATTTCCTGCACCGTTGTGGTCATCTCTTCCGTTGCTGCTGCCACGACATTTATATTAGTGGCTGATTGTTCCGAAGCGGCCGATATGGACGCCATATTGGCGTTTATCTCTTCCGAAGCGGAAGCAACCGTATTCGATTTTTCAGACAAATTTTCTGAATTACTAAGCATCTGGTTTGCAATGGCGGCAAACTCTGTAGCAGAACCGGCTACAGTATTGGCCTTTTCCCGCACATTGCTAACAATATTTTGCAGATTAGCGGTCATGTTGTCTAAAGCGTTGGCCAGCATGCCAATTTCATCCCCGCGTTCCATATTTAATTGCCGGCTTAAATCGCCGCTTTCAATGGACTGGGCTAATTCTACGCTCTTGTACAAAGGAACGGTAATATGCCTGCTGAGAAAAATACCAACGACAAAAGCTAAAATAAAACTAATGATAATGAATATAATAACTTCCGTATTCGCGGCGGACTTTATTTCTTCGGCTTCCACTGTTTTTTCTTTGGCCATTTTTTCCACATCCGTTCGGATTTCTTCGAAAAGTTTTGTCAATTCCGCCATATAAACCGCGGTATTATTATTAAAGTAAGACAAAGCTTCATGCCGTGATTCTATGGTAGAACCCAACAATTGATCAATTTCATTTGCTGATTTATGAAATTTTGTATGGGGCGCTTCTATTTTTTTAAATAATGATTTTAATTCGGGCAATTTTTCTTCCAGTTCTTCGCGCTCCGGGCCGTACAGCATTTTACCGGTGCTGCACGCGTGGTCGTCGCGGCCAACGCTTAAATGCGTTACGGATAGATCGTCAATTTCTGTTAGCGCTTTTTCCATCCAATACAGATGGGCGATTTCGCGCTCTAACATTTCTGCGCCCACTTTTTGGTAATATTTCATTTCAAGGGCGGCTGCATCCGTTTTAGAGATGCCATGATAGCCCACATAGCCGGTAATAGCCACCATGAAGGCCGATAACAGATATGTACCTATAATTTTTTTGCTGATTTTAATATCCTGCAGTTTCATGATGTGCTCCTTTTAATTTTTTCATAAGATTTTTGACACTACCTTCAATGTAATGAATACGACAGCATCCGTGTTGTAGCAGGTATATAAGGAACCCGCGCATTTCTTACCCGTTTTCTAAAACCTCGCGTATCTTTCTGGCAAGAGTTTGTATTGAATATGGTTTGTGAACAAAATTTACGCCTTTTTCTAAAATGTCGTTATTAAACATATGATTGTCCGTATAACCGGATACAAATATAATTTTAATTTGCGGGAAATTAGCTTTCACACATTCCGCCAATTCTACGCCGCCCATTTTAGGCATAATTATATCTGTAATCATTAACTCAATGTTTTTCTTTCTTGATTTGATAAAAGCCAAAGCTTTTTTGCCGTTAGAAACGGCATACACTTTATAGCCTAAAGACGTTAAAGCTTCGGCGGTGTATTGTAAAACGGAAGTATCGTCTTCCACGAGCAAAATCGATTCATTTCCCGTTAACTCTATTACATCAATTTTTCCATTATCCACAGGAACTGGCTTTTCCCTTGTAACCGGCCAATAAATTTTAAACATGGTCCCTTTGCCGGGTTCGGAATAAACATAAATACTACCGTTATTTTGTTTAACGATGCCATAGACCATAGAGAGCCCTAAGCCTGTGCCCTTATATTTTCCTTTTGTTGTAAAAAAAGGTTCAAAAATACGCGGCCTTGTTTGTTCATCCATCCCTATGCCGTTATCGGAAACCGAAAAGAAAACATGCAAGCCGCTTTTGCTGCCCGGATGTTCGGCTATATAATCAGCATTCAAACTTTTCTGTCCGGTTTCAATAGTTATTTTCTTTTCTAATTCCGGGAGGACGCCGACAGCCCGTAAAGCGTCTCTGGCATTTACAATTAAATTTAAAAGTATTTGTTCTAATTGCGATGGGTCTGCTTTAATAAAAGGAAGATTTTCATTAAGATTTATTCTGATATCAATATCTTCATCTACCAAGCGGCGCAGCATTTTATCGGTTGATAAAATCACATTATTAATATTAATTATTTCAGGATTATAGAACTGTTTTCTGCCGAAGGCCAGTAATTGGCCTGTCAAACGTTGGGCTCTTTTGCCCGCCTTTAAGATTGAAGACATGCGTCTATAAATAGGGTGAAGTGATTCCTTTGGACTTTCTTTAAGGCTGAGTTCCGCGTAACCGTTAATTACGGTAAGTAGGTTGTTAAAATCATGGGCGATACCGCCAGCCAGCGCGCCTACCGCTTCCATTTTCTGGGCCTGTTGTAATTGACTTTCCAAAAGTTTGTTTTCAGTAACGTCGTGAATGATGCCGCGATACATTATAATGTTCTTGTTTTCATCATAAACGGCGGTTGTCGTTTCCAAAGCGATTAGTTCAGCGCCGTCCTTTTTCTTTAAACGAATTTCGTAATCTTTCAAAAACCCCTTTTCCTGTAATTTTTTAACATACTCCTGTCGTTCTTTGGGACAACAAAATAAATCTCTGGCAATATTAATTTTTAACAATTCGTCCTTTGAATCATAACCAAACAACTGAACGCCGGCAGGATTAATATCAATAAACCGCCCTTCCGGCGTGCTTATAAAAATGACGTCTTTAGATTCTTCAAAAAGAGCGCGATATTTTTCTTCACTCTTTTTTAGCGCTTTTTCGGCATATATCTTTTCCGTTATATCCGCTTTTATGGCCAGAAAATGCGTAATATTTCCGTATGAATCTTTTATGGGATTTATAATCGCATCTTCCCAAAACAATTCACTGTTCTTTTTTCTATTAATAAATATGCCTTTCCACGTTTCGCCTTTGAGTATAGTTTCCCATAAGCGTTCGTATTCTTCAACAGACATTTTACCGGATTTTAAAATTCTGGGGTTTTTCCCTTTTACTTCATCAAAAGAATAACCGGTTAACTGTTCAAAAAAGGGATTAACATATTCTATATCGCCTTTAGAATTTGTAATCACAATGGAAGCCGAACTCTGTTCCGCTGAAACCGAAAACTTTAGCCATTCGGCTTCCATTCGCTTATGCTCTGTAATATCGCGGCAAAAGGATATCAGACATTTTCTGTCCCCCGCTTCGTCAAATAAGGGCGCTTTTATTACATCGAAAACTTTTTTTTCGCCGTTGGGGCAGGGGATGATTACTTCTTTTCTGACCAGCGCTCGTTTTTCCCAAACACTTTTGTTGATGGATTCACAAACCTTAAAGACGTCTTTGAAAAAAGGCGCATGAACGGCCAGCTCGCCGCCTTTCTTTCCGCGGTAATCCACATTTTCCAATTGAAATATTTTGAGAATCGCATCATTTGCTTCCAGCCAGCGGTTTTCGCCGTCTTGTAAACAAATAATATCAGGCGTGGCGTTAATCAATGTGCGCAGGCGTTCTTCGCTTTCTATTAACGCTTGCTCGGCTTTTATTCTATCCGTAATATCAATTGCATATCCTAAATAGTGCGTTATTTCATTATTCCGGTTGCGAATAATCGTAGTAAAGTTATACAGCCAAACAAGCTCGCCGTCCTTGCGTTTAATGCGATAGGGTTGATGGTTAAAGTGATTAGGGGCGTTTGCCCTTTCTTGCCCTATTTCCGCTGCGACCTTCTCGAAATCTTCTTTATAGATTATCTCGGCATAGGTTACGCGTTGTTGCACAAACTCTTCAGCGGAATAACCGAACACTTCCTGAACATTAGGAGAAACATACTCTACAGGCCAGCCCGGTTCATTTTTCCATTTAAACAATACCACCGGCCCGCTGATGAACAACTTCCGTTCTTCCATAAGGAGTTCATTTATATTTTTTAAGGACTGTTCCGCCGTTCTTTGTTTGGTGATATCCCGATTGCTGCCGCTGCGCCCTAAAAAATTATGTTTGTCGTCATAAACAGGGCGGCACTCGTGCCTTATCCAGCGTATTTCCCCGCTTTTTGTAATAATTCGGAATTCGGTTTTACAGGGTTCTGTGTTTTCCAAACCGGCATATAAATGGGTATGCATTGCCTGCCGGTCATCCGGATGGATTATTTTTTCATAAAATTCAGAATCAGTTTTAAATTCATCCGGCATATAACCGGTAATTTGATTGCATGAAGGAGAGATGTAAAGAAATTTCCCGTCGGATGCTATCCAATAGATACAATCATAAGCATTTTCGGCAATCGTTTTGTAAAAAAATAAATTCTCACGAATATTTTTTACTTGGCTCGATAACCGCAATTTTTTTTTGATTTTCATAGCGGTTCCTATCGAATTTATAAAAGGGATTAAAATTTTATAAATAAAAAAGGCACAATTCTGCTATTAAAATATATTAATAACAAAACTGTGCCTTCTATTTACAAACCGAATGTTTGCCCATAAAGGCCGCTCTATGCCCATGGCAAAAGCTGAACACTATAGATT
>CAZIBE010000022.1:0-47989 GCA_964536685.1 uncultured Calditrichaceae bacterium
ACCGCTGGGGTTATGGTTAGGAAGTAATTTACACAAGATTTAGGACTTGACTAGGAAAATTCCTTATAAATAATTGCTAACCCTAACTGTTAGTTCGGCAGGAACATAAATTTTATTAATGGCTCATTATCAATAAACACTGTTATTACACTACAACGATATATGATTAGTTCACGATTATTTTAAACGAATTAAAAATTAATAAAAAACGCCTAAATCTCAGAATTTTTTATCACCTTGCCCCCTGGCGGAATTCGGTATCTTGCATAGTTTTGGCGCCATTGTGTTATCCGCCATTCTATTCGCATGTTTGGATGGGGGCAAACCGCATGTGCAATATTGTTTTTTCACTGTATCCCTCCGGTGAAGTACACCTTTAATACCTAAAACTATCTTCATAGGTTAGGCGCTACGTTCATTCACTTACTTATGGAAAAACTATGTCAATCCGATCATCCGTCCGTATGTGCCAGGCAGAGATGTTTGACCTGATTCGGGAGTATCTGCAAAACGGCCCAAGCCAAAAACAATTTTACTGTGCGAAATCTCTTTTCAGGCGCACGGCAACAAGTAATGGTCAGTATTCGCTGTCCCTGCCTATTTCTCCGGAAGCATATAAATCAAATTGAATACAGTGTTTTTATTTGTTAAATTCACTTAACAATTGTTGTACTATATGGACTTGTAGTGCATCTAACAGAGCAGAAATAATAATCGGATTGGAGAGATGCCATGAATACATTAATCGTTGAACAGGGCTGGCTGCAGCAGGTCATGCCCGAAGGGATTGTGGTTCCCTCGAGCACGCTTATCAGCGGGCCGGGCGGTTCGGGTAAGCCTTTAATCGCCGGTATGTTGCTGGCTTCTTGGCTTAAGCAGCAGGGCAGCATCATTTACCTGTTGATTAATTCCGATCGCCGTTACGCCGAAAAAGTGCTGTCTCTCTACGGAATTGACGCTAATAAATATGATGGCCAAGTTTTTTATATTGACTTTGAACCGCAGATAGAAGCATGGGAAGAAGTGGCGCCATTTCAAATTAAAGCCAATCTCCTGCATCCGGAGATTATCGATGAAACCATAAGAATTGCCAAAGAAAAGCTGGGCGCGCAGGACAAACCGCCGCTCATTTTTGGGGCGGCCTTAAATATTCTGTTGTTTTCGCCGACCTACGGTTCCGCCGTATATTCAAAATTTTATAATTTAGTCCGGCAAGGCGTTCATTGCCTTTTTACCGTAAGCAATAATGTATTTGAAGAACAGATGGCCCAATTGGAAGAAACGTCCGGTAATCTTATTCTGATGCATTCCGAAAAAATAATGGAACTGCATCTGCGTATAGAGAAAATGAAGGACGTCTCTTTCGATAAAAAAGACATCATTGTGCCTCTCCCCGAGGACGAGTTGCACGATATGCGTTCCGAAACGGAAAAAATGCGTAAACATTTAATCCCTATGTTGCGTAAAATATAATGGTAATCATGAAGCAGGTATCAGGTAGCAAGAAAAGAGGAATTACACCGAAGGGACGCCTTTGGCGGTAAATAGTAAAGCGTTAAGCGTTCATCGTCTTTTCCAGGTTGAACGCATAACGAATAACACCTGACGTTTAACGCAAAGTAAACTACTGAAAAGTGAAAAGCGACAACTAAAAGCTAAAGGCAAAAAGCTGAAAGCTAATAGCTTAAACCACCCGGAAAGGGGGCGTTATGTTACAGGAAGTCGTCAATTGCAATGAAATGGAGTGGCATCCGGCCAAAAGTTACCCGGAAGGCGCCATGAGTAAAATTTTACGCGACGATCACGGCCACAAGACTATTTTGCTCAAAATTCCGCCGAGATTCCAAATGCCGGCGCACAGCCATAATTCTCTGGAGCAACATTATATTTTGGAAGGCTCCTATGAGATTGAAGGGCGGGCGTACGGCGTGGGAACGTACCAGTTGATTCCTCCGGGATTCTCACATGGTCCGTTTTTTTCGCAAAATGGCGCTACTTTGTTGGTCATCTGGGATCCCATCGGGGAAGAGTTTAAATAATTTTGTAGATTTACAAGCGCCGGACACGTCTTATAATTCCTGTTATGTTCAGGAAAACATAGATTCTTTTTCAATTTTTGGGAAGGAGAGTATAATGAGTAAAATATTTAAGGTCGTGTGCCATTTTGAGGCTTTGGGAATTAAAGAAATTAAAGCGCCTGATTTTATGGAAGCCTTACAATTGGCGCAATCAGAGGAGTATGAATTTCAGAAAGCTACTATCCGGCCGATTGGCATGTGCCAGGCTGATGAGGATCTCTCGCGACACTTGCTGGGAGTAGAGAAGCCAGAAGAAAAAAAGGAATACCTTAGCTGGGGAAGCGAATAACAAAACGAATATAGCACGGCTTACCGGATAAAACACAGCCGGCTGCAATTGATTAACGAAAAGCAAATATTTGAATTACGGAGGAAGTATGCCTGACAACATCACCAGAGAAGATGTGCTCAATGCCATAGAAAAAGTAGAACATCCGGAAATTGCAGCTACACTGACGGAATTGGGGATGATTCTGGACGTAGCTGTTAACGGAAATGTCGCTAATGTAGCCATGGCGCTGCCCATGATGGGTATCCCTGAAGCCGTACGCAATGCGCTGGTGTTCAGTATTCAGAAGCCCGTAGAAGAGTTAGGCTTACAAATGCAGGTACAGTTTTTTGAGATGACGCCGGAAGTGCGTGATAATTTTTTCGCTATTTCGCAGGCCCGCTGGAAAGGGTCTATTTAAAGGTGTCGGCTTAATTATGATGGCTAAATTCAATCATGTGGCTATATATAACCGCTCTGCAGAGGAAGCGCGACAATTTTATGGCGAATTATTAGGGCTTACTGAAAGTTATCACTTTGAGTTGGCGAAAGAACTGGCCGAAAAGATTTTTGATGTATCGCAAGCGTTGGAGGTGCTGGTCTTTACTAGCGACACTTTGAAGTTAGAAGTATTCGTCTCCGGCGAAGAAGTGCCCGTTGCTACGGCCATTAATCATATTTGCCTTGAGGTAGAGGAACGCCCGGAATTTATCCGACGTTGCCGGAGCCTGGGTCTGGAAGTGCGTGAGATTCTGCGGGAACACGGCGTCACAATTTTTGTTAAAGATTTCTACGGCAATTTGCTGGAAATCAAGGAACTGCCAGCGGATGATGCTTAAAAGACAAAGGAGATAGAAAAATGTCGGCTAATCGCAGTC
This sequence comes from uncultured Calditrichaceae bacterium, assembly GCA_964536685.1. Taxonomy (GTDB): domain Bacteria; phylum Calditrichota; class Calditrichia; order Calditrichales; family Calditrichaceae; genus CAZIBE01. The sequence continues at coordinate 3,225 of CAZIBE010000022.1, forward strand.
ATACAATGGGATCGGGCGGGAATTGTATTTGCCCCAAATGTGGATATGTCATGCCACATCAGCGAGGCGTGCCCTGTCAGGAAGCGCGCTGTCCGAAATGCGGGGCCAAAATGCTGCGCGAAGGCTCCTATCATCATGATCTGTTAATTAAAAAAAGGAATAAACAATAATGGCTTCCGGATTATAGTTACGGAATCTTTTATAACAGAGGTAAAAAATGCCCCAATACAATCTGGTGCTTTATCCGGATGTCGTGTTGCGTCAGCAGGCGCAACCGGTTGCCGATGTCACCGGTGATGTAAACGAACTAATCAGGGCCATGACCGATATTATGTACCGTTACAACGGCATCGGTTTGGCGGCGCCTCAGGTGGGATACTTACAGCGCGTAATTTTGGCGGATATCGGCGAGGGATTGTTAACGCTGGTCAATCCCGAAATTCTGCAGAGCGCAGGGCAGGCCTTTAAAGAAGAAGGCTGTTTGAGTCTGCCGGAAATCCAGGTTCCTGTTAAGCGCAAAGAAACTGTCTTAGTGCGCGGTATCGATGCCCAGGGAAAAGAACGGCAGTTAGAGCTATCGGGACTGATGGCCCGAGTGGTTCAGCACGAAATTGATCATTTAAACGGCAAACTGATCATCGATTATGCTTCAATCGCCGATAAGTACAAAATAAAAGATCAGTTAGAAAAACTGGAAAAACTATACAAATTCATAACAGCGTAGGAAGGCAATTGACCATATAGCACACAGAGAACAGGGATAAAAAAGAAATTGAAACCTTTGAAAAAATCCATCAGCGCAGATTCATATATGTTCCATTTTTATTAATGGTATGTAAAGCATAAAGAACAGTCGCCCTGAATTCAAGTTATTTTTAAAGTTATTCCCCTCACTCCTCGGTTTCCCTCTCCCAAACTTGGGAAAGGGGACGGCCACAAAAGTGGCGGCTTTCGCCGGGGAGAGGGGAAAAAAACTTAATTTTTCAAAGGTTTCACATTAAAAATTCTTCATTTTGTACAAAACCTGCACTGTTCGTTTGTGTACAAATTTCGCAGGGGAAAAAGTAACAAATTCTCAGTGTCCTCTATGCTCAGTGGTGATGTAAATATAGCAATACAGCATAAACGGGAAAATTATAAGCCATGCCAAAAGTTCAGCCCTTTGATAAATACACGCAACAGTACGAGGATTGGTTTACGGTCAATGAATTTGCCTACCAGTCGGAACTAAAGGCGGTCAAAAAATTGTTGCCGGCCAAAGGTTTGGGCGTAGAAATCGGCGTAGGCAGCGGTCTGTTTGCCGGACCGCTTGGCATTCGCATCGGTGTGGAACCAGCGGCAAAGATGCGCGAACTGGCTGTTAAGCGCGGCGTAAATGCCGTCGAGGGCGTCGGTGAAAAATTGCCCTTTTGCGACAACCGCTTCGATTTTGCTTTGATGATTACCACAGTCTGTTTTCTGGACGATATACTTACTTCCTTTAAAGAAGTACACCGCATCCTGAAAACCGGCGGTGTGTTTTTAGTGGGTTTTATTGATCGCGATAGCCCCGTTGGCCAGGATTACCTGAAACATCAGGAAGAAAGCGTGTTCTATCGGCTGGCTTCCTTTTTTACTACCGATGAAATAAAAATATATATGGAACGCAGCCATTTCAGTAATTTTCGTTATGTTCAAACCATATTCCGCCCATTAGATAAATTGGACGTCGCAGAACCTGTAAAAAACGGATATGGCGAAGGTTCCTTTGTGGTAATCAGCGGCACTAAGACTTTGGCTAAACAGAAAGGAAGATGATGGCACGATTATATCCGGAATCGAAAGTGGAAATTCAGGGCTTTATGGCCCGCCATTATGACGGATTGTTAAATATGGTTACTTTGGGCTACTACGAAAGATTCATTCATTCGGCTATTAAACGACTGGATTTGCGTACAGATGAACAAATTATGGATTTAGGCTGCGGAACGGGCAAAAACGCCTGCTTAATGCGCAAATATTTGGATGATGGCGGATACATTTTGGGATTGGATATTTCCGAAGAAATGGCCGACCAGTTCAATAAAAACTGCCGCAACTACACAAATGTGGCCTATAAAATTCAGCGCATCGATCAGGAATTTGATTTGGGGCGTACATTTGATCGCGTATTTATCAGCTTTGTCTTTCACGGTTTTCCGCACGAAGTTCGTCAGACCATCATGCAAAACGCCTACCGCCATTTAAAACCGGGCGGCCGCTTTAGCATTTTGGATTTCGGCGAATTCAAATTAAAAGAGATGCCCCCCTGGTACCGTATTCCCTTTAAAACTGTCGAGTGTCCCTATGCCTTCGATTTTGTGGAACGGGACTGGAAAGGGATTTTAAGGGAGGCTGGATTCGCCTATGAATCGGAACATCACTGGTTTAAAAACTATCTGCGTTTGCTTACGGTAACTAAGGATTAACACATGCTTAAACAGGCAGCGGAATGGATTCGCGAGAGCCGTTATGTTGTGGCTTTTACCGGCGCCGGTATTTCTGTGGACAGCGGACTGCCCTCTTTTGCCGATTGGCCAGGCTTTAATCCCTATATCATGGATTTAAATTATTTCGGCGGCCAACCACAGCAATCCTGGCAAATGATGAAGGATTTTATCTATGATCGTTACGCAGAGGCTCAGCCGAACGATGGTCACCGGGCGTTGGCGGAAATGCAAGCGGCGGGACTCATAAAAAGTATCGTCACATTGAATATTGACGGTTTACACCGCAAGGCGGGCAGTAAAAAGGTGGTTGAAATCTGCGGTACGCTGTCGCGGCTGGTGTGCATGAACTGCCAGCAAAAATATATGACAGATGAGGTGAGTTTAACGGAGTTGCCGCCGCTTTGCCCGCAGTGTGGAGGTTTGCTGAAACCGGATATTTTGTTCTACAATGATTTGGCGCCCGACCCCGAGTATAAGAACGGACTCAGGGAAGCCAACCGCGCCAGGCTGTTGTTGGTTGTCGGCGTTTCCGGCGAGATGATGCCGGCGGGTTTGATTCCCATGTTTGCCAAGCGTCGGCGGCAGACAAAGATCATCGAAATCAATCCCCGTAAAACACGCTATTCCGATGACGTCAGCGATGTCTTCATTCAACAGCCGGCCAGTATGGCGTTGAAGAATTTGCTGGCAGCTTTGAGGGATTAAAAGAACATGATTGGGCGTGTGATAATCTGGATTATTTTTTTAATAGGCGGAATTGTGGCAGGTTTCTGGCTGGACTGGCATTGGTTCCGTTCCTGCATTATTAATCCCTGGTGGCATGTACTTTCTATGATAGCCGGTGTGGGACTTTTTATGATGGTTATGCGCGTCAGCCGCAATACAGGCCGTTATCTGGCGCGCTACGGCAAAGAGGGCGAACTGCGACGCAATGGAAACTAACCGTTTGGTTACCAGCGGCTACTATGCCTGCATGCGTCATCCCATGCATTTGGGTTTACTGTTCTTTCCCTGGTCGGTAGCGCTGATTTTTGGTTCGGTTACTTTCATTCTACTCCTTGCTCCCTTAGAAATGCTATCGATGATCATTATGATCAAATTATTAGAAGAAAATGAAGCCGGGAAAAAATTGGCGCCGCGTATCTGGCATACAAGGAAGAAACGCCTACGTTTTCTTTTAGAATTAATTGTCTGAAACAGCTCATTGCTAAAAATGGCCTGAAATAACTAATCCGGAGGGAATGGCGTAAATGGATGTACAAAAATGGGAAAAACGTATTGAGGCAGAGCGGCAAGGTAAAGATGACTTTTTTAAGGAACACTGGCAGTCGCCCATCCCGGAGCAGGATCGCGTACGCTTTCGCAGTCTGGACTATTTTCCGCCTGATATAAAATACCGTTTCATTTTAGATTTGCATGAGCACGCCCAAAAGAAACACGTGCAAATAGAGGATACCGGTGGAAACATACGCGATATGCTGCGCTGGGGGGAATTCCGTTTTGAAGTTGACGGTATTCCCTGCGCCTTGCAGGCCTACAAAAGTGAGGCCGACGAGCCTCGTTTGTTTATTCCATTTAAGGATGCCACCAGCGGCAAAGAAACTTACGGCGCCGGCCGCTATATCGATCTCAATGATCCCGATGAACGCTTGCCGAACGGTAAATGGATTCTGGATTTTAATAAAGCCTATAATCCCTGGTGCGCCTATAGCTGGGATTATGTCTGCCCTTATGTTCCGCCGGAAAACTGGCTAAAAGTGCCCATATACGCCGGCGAAAAGAATTACCTGATTAAATAATTCCCCGTTTATTTGAATTACCACATAAAGCGCAGATTTTTTTCTATTTTCCGCAACGGCCTCTTTGCGTTAAGCAGTCACATAGTTTTTCCGTTACTAAAAGCCATCATTGAAGGCGCTGATTTCACAGGGCTTTTTAAATCTAATGATTTTCCTCCGTGTTTTCTGGGGGCCTTTCTAAAAAGCCCTAGAGGGCTTGCTTAAAATGCGGGGATGCTTTTCTCTCCGCCATAAATGGCGGAGTTAGTCAACTGTATTTCAATAAGTCAGGAGCTTTGGCTAACCCCATCCTTTCCCGAAAGAGACTCCTTCGGAGTAGGACGGGGAGTGCACAAATTACGACACAATTGGGGCTTTCCCCGCAAGGGGCGCCTTTGGCAAGCCCCCTTTTTAGAGTAGACTCAAATTTGCTTAAACAAATATGTCTGCTATGGTTTTTTGCAATTCTTCCAGCCGGAACGGTTTAACGATTCTTCCGACAAAGCCGTATTTTCTGTAATCCGATAGGATGGGATCATTGGAATAGCCGCTGGCAACTAAAACCTTTGCTTGCGGATCAAGATCAAGCAGATGGCGAATGGTCTCTTTTCCGCCCATGCCTCCGGGAACGGTGAGGTCCATAATCACCAAATCAAAAGAATGGCCGTCGTTTTGGGCCTGTTGGTATTTATCCAATGCTTCCCGTCCGTCAGAAGCAAAATCCACCGTATAACCTAAAGAATACAGAATATCAGCGGAAACACTGCGAATCATCGCTTCATCATCCATCACCAACACATGCAAAGAATGGATGTCGGCCGTTTTCGAGGATTTATTTGCGTTGCTGCGCCTTAGTGATTTTCCCACTGTAACTATCACCGCCGGCAAATAAATAGTAAACGTAGTCCCTTTGCCCAGATGCGATTTTACATCTATGTAGCCGTCATGCCGCTTGATGATGGAAAATACAGTTGAGAGTCCCAGACCGCTGCCGCTTTGTTTGGTAGTAAAATAGGGATCGAATATTTTAGCTAATATTTTCGCCGGAATACCCGGGCCTTCGTCTTTGATACGAATACGGATGCAATGATCTGTTTCTATTTTTATAGTACCGTCCTTATTGTGCAGGTTGTTCAGTGTAATGTACAAATTGCCGCCCTGAGGCATAGCCTGTTTGGCGTTGATAACCAGATTGGCGATCACCTGGCTGAGCTGGTTTTTATTCACGCGGGCCGCCCATAACGATCGGGTTGTTTTAAGATGCAGTTTAACATTACTGCCGCGCAAATTAAATTTGGCTACTTCTTCAACTATCGTATCAATTTTTAAATTTTCCCTGATGGGCTCCCCGCCTTTGGAAAAGGTCAGCAACTGGCCGGTTAAATTGGTAGCCCGTTCTACGGCCTTTTTTGCCGATTGCAGATATTTATGTAGTTTATTGTCCCGCTCCATTTTAATTTCTATCAGCGATAAATTCCCGGAGATGCCGGTCAACAGATTATTAAAATCATGAGCGATACCGCCCGCCAGAATACCAATGGACTCAAGCTTTTTGACTTTTTGAATTTCCTGTTCATTCTTAAGTTTTTCGGTTACATCGCGGAAAACAATGACCGCTCCGATAATATTTCCCTGGGCGTCGCGGATGGGGGCGGCGCTGTCTTCGATATGGTATTCGGCGCCATTTTGGGATTTAAGGAGTGTGTTGCTGCCTAACAGGACCACGTCCTTTTTTTCCATCAGTTGCTGTACCGGATTTTTCAGAGGATTTCCCGTTTCCGAATCGTAAATCTTAAATATTTCCATTAAAGGCTTGCCAACGGCTTTATTAAAAGAAAAGCCGGTCAGCCGTTCGGCAACCGGGTTTATGGATGTTATATTGCCGTTCGTATCAGTTGTGATGACCGAATCGGCGATGGAACGCAGCGTAACGCTTAGGTGCTCTTTTTCATCCAACAGTTTATTTTCGATGGACTGCTTGTCTTGTAACATTTTATTGGCGTCCTGGGCCAGCTCATAAAATTCCTTAGACTTAATTTTATTCAAATCGATTTTTTGGTTATTATGAGCCGCGCTTCGGAAAAATGACAGAAAAAGACTGAATTCCTTATCTAATAAATCTGAGAGAAAATAGCGGATCACCAGAAATATCAGCATAATAATCAGTAAAATGCTTATATTTACTAAAATATTTTTTTTTACTTCTGCCCCTAATTGTTGTTGTAATGCGTGGATTTTTTCTTCTACATTGTCAAGATATACGCCGGCGCCGACAATCCATTGCCATTCCGGAATCCCCATAATAAAGGATGCTTTGGGTGACCGGGAGTTCGATGATAATTTTTGCCAGTGGTAATAAATAAAATCGCCGTCCGGTTTTTGGGCGGCCTTCAGCTCTAATTGAAAAACAGGACGGACTTTTTCGCCGAACGCTTCCCATAGTTTTTTACGGGACTGATTACGCTTGCCGTTACTCAGCAGTGCTGTGCCGTCATATTTATTTATAAAAATATATCCTTCCCGGCTAAAACGGATATGCGCTATTTTATCCAAAAGCTCCTCTTTGGTCATCTTGTCAATATTTTCAATTTCTCCATAGGAGGCTATAAATAAGTTAGCCGATTTAATCGGCATAGCGTAAATGTACCCGTCAACACTTTGGGAGTTTTCGGAAAATAGTTTATTTTCTTTTAAAAAAATTTCATTTTGTCCCGCCCGAAAGGCGGTTGCCAAACGCCGGCATTGTTTTTTGAGCTTTTTGAAGTTTTGGGGACTCATTAATGAGGGGTTGGCGGTGCTCAGGACAATGCGTCCGTTTTGATCAAATATAAAATAAAAATTTCTATCATCGAAAGAAGGTACTGGAGCCAGCACATCTTTAGACAAGCTGATAATCTCATTTCTGGACTTTTGTCCTTTATATTTATTCCAGATGGAAGAAAATTTTGTCTGTGCCCGTGTTACCGTGGAACGTAACTTGGCTTGCAGTCTATCATCCATAGAATTCAGCTCGTAACGAATGTCGCCGACTGCTCGCTCCACCTCTCTTTTTATAATGCTTTTTTGCTGACTGATAAAATCAGTACGCATTTTATGCGCTGTATGGTGGAAATCAGAGATTCCTTTGAAAATCTGGTAAGAAGAAAGGGCGATAAAGAGCAATAATATCAAAGTTACGAATGAGGCGGAGATTAATTTATGAAGCCGAAAGCGCATTCGGGCCATCCCTTAATTAACAAGCGGTAAATAGGATTTACAAAAAGTAGTTTATTCCTCATTTCCTTTTCGGCAATCTTAGAACCTGTGAGAGACAAAATTGTTAGGTTGTATTGTTAATAGAATTATCGTAATTTTTGCCGATAAATTAAATAAAAAAGAAGAAGAAGCAAAAATAATAATTATTCCTATTGTTATTCTCTTCAGGAGTGTGCATGGACTTTTCGCAAGATGTCGTTTTTGGCCCTGTGCCGTCGCGCCGTTTGGGGCAAAGTTTGGGTATTAACAATATCCCGCCTAAAATTTGTACTTATGGCTGCGTGTATTGCCAATTAGGTCGCACCATAAAAATGCGCCATGAACGCGCCGCCTATTATGATCCGCAGGAACTTGTTGATATCATAAATAAAAAGGCCGAACAGACTATTCAACTTGGACAGGCGATTGATTATCTGGCTTTTGTGCCGGATGGCGAACCAACCCTGGATATTAATCTTGGCAAAACCGTCCGCCTGCTTAAGGATAGCGCTTTCCCCGTAGCCGTAATTAGTAACGCCTCTCTGATTGGCAGGGAAGACGTACAGGATGATTTATTGGCGGCAGACTGGGTATCGCTTAAAATGGATGCTGTCAGTGACGAGACCTGGAGAAGCGTTGATCGTCCTCACCATCGTTTGAAATTAGAGTCCATATTAAATGGGGCGTTGCAGTTTCGTAAAAAATTCTCCGGCACACTGGTTACTGAGACTATGCTGATTGACGGACTAAATGACCAGCTACATTCACTGCATGATACGGCAGCCTATCTGCGCCAATTGCAACCCGATATTGCCTATATTTCCATTCCCACGCGCCCGCCCGCCGAGCCTTGGGTTAAACCGGCAGCAGAGCATTCACTGAATCTGGCTTATCAACTATTTACCGCGCAACTGCCCCAGGTGGAATTGCTGATTGGATACGAAGGTAATGCCTTTGCCGCCAGCGGCGATGCACAGCAGGATATTCTTAGCATTACAGCAGTGCATCCTATGCGCCGGGATGCCGTGCAGGAATTGTTAAAAAAGGAAGGAGCGGAGTGGTCGGTAGTGGAGCAACTTTTAGAACAGGGAAAACTCGTTGACGAACGCTTCGAAGGGCATCAATTTTATTTACGCTCTTTTTCTAAAAAACAAGATGCGGGCTACTAATAAATATGAATGACGAGTTAAAAGTATTTTTGTCGTTTTTCTCAAATAGTCATTCATATTATTTCTTAATTTTAAAGTAAACCCGGCTATTTATGCAAAATTGTCAGCGCTGTCCTAAATAAATATAAATGGCTTAATTCATGTTGTTTCTGTTGAAGATAGCAACACAAATCAGGCATTTAAAAAAACAACCCTTATGCCTAAGTATGATTCTTTTTTATGAATAGCCGCTATCTTTAGATAGTGGGCGATGAAACCCAAACAATAACGGGTTTTAGCCCTAAAATAGTAACTCTCGTTGCTGTGTTAGGCTAAAGCCTTAACATATCTGTGACATATACTGACCACTATCAAAAGATAGCGGCAATCCAAAGACATTATTCAGGACGGATGCGCTAAATTTTTTTCCGCACATCATTTTTATTTGGTATCTGTACATTTTCTTCCTATTTTGCGTCGTTGTGTTCATAAAGATATTCGGAAGACATCTATAGAAAAAATTCTCTTAGCAAGACTGCATTTTTTGTGCCTCGCAGGTGAATCGCTCTTTTTTGTTTAACGCCTATACTTACCCGGCTTCTGTTGTTAATTACCTTGCCGCCGGGCAACCGTCGAAGTCCATTCTTAAACAGGCCTATTCCGGTATTTCTTTTAGGACAAAGCAATGATGTGCATTGCGCCGGAAATAATGGGGGAATAGCCCCCGCAGGTATAATTTTAGTAAGGATTAGATGAGATGGAAAAATTAAAAAACTTTGTCAAATTAGGACTGTCGGATAATGTCCTGCAAGCGTTAAAACAAAAAGGCTTCGAAGAACCTACGCCCATTCAGGAAAAAATAATTCCCCTGTTAATGGACGAAAGCCGGGATGTGGTTGGCCAGGCACAAACCGGAACAGGCAAAACCGCCGCTTTTGGTATTCCGCTGGTGGAAAAATTGGACGATCAGGCCGGTCATGTACAGGCCTTGATTCTGACGCCGACGCGGGAACTGGCCATTCAGGTGTCCGAAGAGATTAATTCTCTGAAGGGAAAGAAAAAATTGCGTGTAATCCCGGTTTACGGCGGACAGTCCATTGAACTGCAACTGAAGCGTCTTAAAAAAGGCGTGGATATTGTAGTGGGAACGCCCGGCCGGATTATGGATCATCTGAAAAGAAAAACGCTGAACGTTTCGCATATCAACTATATGATTCTGGATGAAGCAGATGAAATGCTTAACATGGGCTTTATTGAAGATGTGGAATATATTTTGGGCTACACCAATCCGGAAAGAACAACGTTGCTGTTCTCCGCCACAATGCCTAAAGAAATTGCCGCCGTGGCCCGCAAATATATGACCAATTATGAAAAAATCGCCGTCGATAGCAAAAAGATCACCGTAGACCTGACCGATCAGATTTATTTTGAAGTGGCTGCCGGCGATAAGTTTGAAGCCCTGTGCCGCATCATCGATCTGGAAAGCGATTTTTACGGACTGGTATTTTGCCGCACGAAGGTGGATGTGGATAAGGTGAGTTCTCATCTGCTGGATCGCGGTTATGAAGCCGAAGCCCTGCACGGCGACATCGCTCAGGCCCAGCGCGAACGTATTCTGCACAAATTTAAAAGCAGGCACAGCAATATTTTAGTAGCCACAGATGTAGCCGCCCGCGGTATCGACATCGATAATCTGACGCATGTCATTAATTACACCATCCCGCAGGATCCGGAATCCTACATCCATCGTATCGGCCGCACCGGCCGTGCCGGCAAAGAGGGAACAGCTATCACATTTATCACTCCAGAGGAATACAGAAAGCTCATGTATATTAAACGCGAAGCCAAAACGGCCATCCGCAAGGAAAAGCTGCCGAGAGTTAAAGAAATAATTAACGCCAAAAAAATGCGCATTAAAAACGAGATCGATAAAATCAGCAACGCGGATTTGGGAGATGATTTTCTGGAAATGGCCAGAGAACTACTGGCTGAATCGGACCCCGAAACAACGATCGCCGCTATGCTTAAATATACTTTTGCCGATGAACTGGATCCGGCTAACTATAATGAACTCCGTGACGCAAAACCACAGATTCAGGGGAAAACACGCTTATTTATTGCCCGCGGTAAAAAGGACGGTATGACCAAACGCAAATTAGTGCAGTTCATCGAAAAGAAGGCCGCTGTAAATCAGCGTAAGATTGACGATGTCCAGGTGCTGGACACCTATTCTTTTATCACCGTTCCCTTTAAAGAAGCCGAGCAGATTCTCAAGCATTTCAAAAAAGAAAACAATGGTAAACGGCCGGTAGTGGAAGTGGCCGGCGGCAGAAATACCAAGAAACGTCCGAAACACCGCCATTAGATCGTTGATTTTGATTTGTAATTCGTTCTGCTTTGTTAACGATTGGGAAAAATTAGTATTGAGGAAAAAATCCTGAGCGCTTCTCTAATTTCTCATTGAGAATTAGAAACCGAGGATTAAGAGAAAGAATAAGATTAGGAGTAGGAATAGAAAAGTTTTGGAAGTTAAGATTCTTACTCTTTTTCATTCTCTTACTTTGTTCTAATAGTGTTCTGCGATATATGAGCGCCAATCTCTTGCCAAAAACAGTCATATCGGAGAATCCCTGATTCCGTGTTCCTGATTATCTATTCCTGTTACCCGTAACCTGCCCCCTGCCGCCCTGATTTTTTATCCTGTCGCTTTTGATGATTAAATTTATTAATTTTGTCAAGAGTCGGCATTACAGGAGGAGACTATGAACCAATCAGCTTTAAAAAATATTGGCTTCATTTCCACGCGCTTTGCCGGTACTGACGGCGTTTCTCTGGAAACTGCCAAATGGGCCAAAGTGCTAAGTCGCAATCGTTTTGAGTGCTTTTACTTTGCCGGAGAACTGGATCGTCCCAAAACGCGTTCGCATCTGGTGGAACTGGCGCATTTTGACCATCCCGAAATTAAAGAAATTCAACAGCGGATTTTTAGTCGTACGAAACGGTCGCGGGATTTGAGCGAAAATATCCAGAAGCTTAAAGATAAGCTCAAGGAAGAGCTTTACTATTTTAAACGCAAATTTCATCTCGATTTAATTATTCCTGAAAATGCCCTGACCATTCCCATGAATATTCCGCTGGGCCTGGCTATCACTGAATTTATTGCCGAAACCGGCATACCGACCATTGCTCATCATCATGATTTTTACTGGGAGCGGGATCGCTTTTTAATCAACGCCGGGCAGGATTATCTGGACAAAGCCTTTCCCTGTGATTTGCCTTATATGCAGCATGTGGTGATCAATTCGCTGGCGTCCAAACAGTTGAGCCGGCGCCTGGGCATATCCAACACCGTGGTGCCCAATGTTTATGATTTTGCCAACCGTCCGCCGGAAGAGCCCAAAGTAAAATGTCCCCTAAAACAAAAAATCGGCTTACAGGAAAGCGACGTCTTCGTTTTGCAGCCGACGCGCGTTGTCCCGCGCAAATGGATTGAACGTTCTATCGAAATCGTACGTAATCTGGACCTGCCTAATCCGGCGCTGGTGATCTCCCACTCTTCCGGGGATGAAGGCGATGAGTACTTTGCGCGCATTCGCGAATATGCCGATAACATGGGCGTAAATCTCATTTTGATCGACCATCTAATCGGCGCCGGTTTAGCAGAAGATGGTAAATCTTATTCCGTTGCCGATGCTTACAAGTGTGCGGATTTGATTACCTATCCCAGCGGCTATGAGGGCTTTGGCAACGCCTTTCTGGAAACCATCTATTATCTTAAGCCCATTGTAGTCAACCGCTATTCTATTTTTATTGCCGATATCGAACCCAAAGGATTTGATGTAATCACCATTCAGGGGTTTGCCGCTTCCCGCGCTATCCGCAAAATAAAAAGGGTGCTGAGCGACGAAGATTACCGTCGGCGCATGGTGGAACTGAATTATGAACTGGCCGAAAAATATTTTTCCTATGAAGTGCTCGAAAATCGCTTATTGCATATAATTGATCGCTTTGAATCATTTTAGGTAAAGAAAACATGAAAAATATTGCCATTCTGCACTACTCCTGCCCGCCGGTGGTTGGGGGAGTGGAGGAAATTGTCCGTCAGCAGGCCTCCATGTTCCACCGCCATTTTTATCCGGTTAAGGTTTTTGCCGGACGGGGCGGTGTGTTTCAGAAAGGGCTGCCTGTGGAAATCAATCCGCTGTTAGCCTCCAACCATCCGGAGATTCTTGCCGCGCAAAAAGACGGCGCCCGGCATTTACGGCATTATAGTAAACAGATCGAATTCTATTTGCGAAATCAACTAAGCCATTTTGATGTTCTCATTGCCCACAACGTGCTGACCATGCCCTACAACCTGCCGCTGACCATGGCGCTGCACCATTTGGCTGACGAGGGTTTTATTCGCATCTTAGCCTGGAACCATGATTCCCCATTTTTTTATGATACCTATCCTAAGCGCCTGGACAACAGAGTCTGGTCAATTCTGCGCCGGCGCAATGAAAATATTGATTACATTGTCATTTCCGAAAGCCGCGCCGTGGAATTCCGCCGCCTGTTCAAGACGGACGGCGCTTTAAGGGTGATCCCCAACGGTATTGACCCTTTTCGCTTTTTTCGTCTGGACGACACCACTCTGCAATTGATTAATGAACAGGATTTATTTTCCGCAGAATTGATTATGGTTCAGCCTTCCCGTTTGCATCCCCGTAAGAACATCGAAAAATCCATTGAGGTGCTGAAGGCGTTTAGAGACAGGGATAAACAAGTTAAGCTGTTGTTAACCGGCGCCTTCGATCCCCACGAACCGAATACGCGAACATATTACCGGCGCCTGCATAAGCTGGCCGTTAAACTGGGCATCCGCGACGATTTGGTAGTGGTGGCCGACTACACTTTTCGCAGCGGTCAAAAGTTGCCCGTGGATCGCGTGGTGGTGCGCGATTTGTATCTCATCTCCGACCTTTTGTTTTTACCCAGCCTGCAGGAAGGCTTTGGCATTCCGCTGTTAGAGGCGGGGATGATCAAGCTGCCTATCGCCTGTTCGGATATTCCGCCCTTTAAGAGCATCGGAGGCCCGGATGTGCTGTATTTTAATCCTAAGGAAAAGGCCGACTCCATTGCCGAAAAGATTGAACAATTTATGGCGGAATTGCCTCCGCAGCGTATGTACCGCCGTGTAATCAGCGGCTATGTCTGGGATAATATCTTTACGCGTTATATGAAGGATTTTATTGAGGGGGAATAGGTGCGAGATGTTTCCCGGAAAAGTACTCGTTTTTGGAATAATTTTTAGTTACCGGTTCAGGTCCCTGATTATGATTGCTTCAAATATCTATCTTCGTCTCATTAAACTTTTTGCCTTTTCTTCTGAATGAGCTGCCGGAACAAGCGGTAATACTCGGCGCTGCGTTTATCCCAGCCCCAGTCTCTGATAACGGTCTGCATATTACGGCTTAATTGGCTTTGCCGCCCGATGGCCGCCTGCACGGCTCCGGCAAATTCTTCTAAGCGCCAGCGCACCAAATAACCATTGTAATCCGGTCGTATCAGTTCCGGCATATTGCCTACCGGTGTAGAAACCAGCGTACAGCCGCAGGCCGCCGCTTCCAGAGCCGGGTTGGGTGTGCCTTCGCTAAGGCTGGCTACTGCATAAACAGTCCCGCTGTTGTACCATTCGGCCATTTGTGGCAGGGAATATTTAACGCTGTCTTCGGAATTTATCAAACGGATATCCATCTCAATAGAATTGTGCGCCAAAATTTCTTTTAAAGGAAGAATGATATCGTCGTAACCCTTTATTTTACGGTGGAAGGTCGATCCCGTCCACAATACTCTGGGCTTTCTTAGTTTTATGGGACGATTGACGTGAAAAATATCCAGGTCAACGCCGTTGGGAATATAGTAAGTTTTAGGCGGCCGGCCGGATTTATGCCACATACCGTAATTATTGATGATCACCATATCGGCCAACTCGATCGGCTCTTTTAGCCAGTCGTTGGCGTAGCCCCAGCCTAAACTAAAATAGGTGACAATCAGTGGCGCTTCGTCAATTTGTCGGCAAAATTTCCGCAACCGGGCGATATGATTAAAGGGCATAAAAAATATCACATCAAAATGCCGGGAAGAAAGCAGCGCCTCATATTGGTTACTCACTACAACATCGAAATCATCAGCAGCGTATTTGGCCAGGGCTTTAGCCTGATGGTGGTAAGCCCAGCCTTCCACATCATATATGATCAGGATACTGTATGTTTTCATCCGCTGCCTGTAATCCGCCAACTTTAGCGTGTGCCATTTTCCTTCGCCAAATATTTAACGCACGATGACCAGTTTGTCGATATGCTCCGCGGTTTCGCTGCCGTCTTTCAAAATTATTTTGTAGATGTAAACGCCGTTGGCAATTAAATCGCCGTCGCGGTCGCGGCCGTTCCAGTTAAATTGATCGTTATAGCCCTTGGCGCTTAGCCCGTTCAATTCCTGAATGAGACGTCCGCTGAGCGTGTATATCTTAATTGTTACATCGGCGCCGTCGTGATTTGTCTGAAAGGTGAAGGAGGTGTTCGAAGAAAAGGGGTTTGGGTAATTAACCACTTGTTCCAAGACCAACTGCTTACTGCCGGTGATTTCTACTTCCACTTCAGCCTCTGCCGGATTATTCAGATTGTCAAAAGCGGACAGCTTTAGGACATGTGTGCCGGTGGACAAAGCGCCCATGGGATATTGAATTTCCCCGGAAGTGTGGCTGTCCTTTTTATAGGAAAAAAAGCCGGAAATGTTTTTAGGCGCTTGTTGATCGATTTGCAGCTGAATAGTGTGGCCGGTTTCGCCTGTGATATTTATTCCGTTTTCATCGCTGACGTCGGCCATCAAAACCGGATTGCTTTCCAGTAAATCGCCGCTGTTAAAATTTTCCTGTCCCTGAAAAAAGATATCTACTTGCGGCCCCTGGCGATCATTTTGATTTGAGGCCGAGCCGGTTATTAAAAGTTGATTATTATAGCCCAGCGCCGAAGTGGCGGATGTTTCATCATAGGCGTAAACGGTGATGCGCCCGGTTTTTTTATTGACATAGCGGATGGATTTAGGGATAATGAAACTTCCTTTAAAATGGCCGTTGATCACGCTGACCTCTCCCTTAAAAATACTCGGTCCGGGAAGCGTAATGGGCGCAAAACCGCCCCCGGTTTTTACCGATGTAAAACTGGCGTCGTTCACAAGCAGGGTGGCGATTCCGTTAAAGCCGGGTACAGGCTGACCGTTGATTAAAATGTCACCCTCAACGGTCGCCTCGCTCAGCGCTTTAAGCGTGTCGGGCGTAATCGACGTAAAAAGCGCCGTTTGGCGGGGGTCAATCAGATGCATCGTAGGATCGGCAAACAAGAAGAACTTTTGGTCGTTCACCGACGATCCTGTGGACATTAATTTGGCTTCGCCCAGAGAGGCGGAAGGCGCTCCGCCAGGGAAAAGATCAATCAAAAAAGCTGTGTTAAAAGCAGCATTTGCCGAAGAAAAGACCAGCCGGCTGGAAGCCAGTGCGGCAATGATTCCGCTTTCTTCTTTCCAAATCAAGGCCTCGGTAAAACTGGGCTCCAGCGGATCGTCAAATTTTCCGAAATCGCAGGTGGCGGCAATTAAGAAGGGCAGCTTGCCTTTGTTAACGATACGCTCCAAATCGCGATCCATTACAAAAATGGCTTCATGAGTCCATTGCGTAGGCGAGCCGTGCCCTACAAAGTTAACGATGAGAGTGCCCTGGTTCAGAGCGTCGATTAAATCCTCATTAGCTTTGGGTTTAATGCGGTCGAATCCTCCGGGCTGGGATGGATACATGGAGAGGTAGATTTTCTTCTCAATAAATTTTTGCAATTGCGATAACTGGGCAATGTCTTCTATTTGATCCTGGTGCATCCATTCCCTGTTCGAATCGGTGCTATACTGGTCATCACCCACCAGAGTGAGTACCGTTTGCCAGCCGTCATTGGAAGAATGGCGCTCGTAATCTTTGATCTTTTGAATATAGCGCTCGGCATCCAGCGTACTCTCGATAGGAATGCGTCCGATAGCTAAATCGGGATTGATGGTGATAAAACTTGAACTGCCCGTATAGTTTAAATCGACGAAGTAATTATCGGTTGCACGGCTGTTGATTTCGGAAGAATCATAGATTTCCATAGTGGGCACGCGCATGGTATCCGGCAAATTGATATTACGGTAATCATAATGGGCGTCGCCGAATAACAGGATGTACGAGGGCGATGGACTCTGCCAGTTGTAGTAAGCGTAACGGATGAAGTTGCGCAGCGCGGTGGGGTCCGGTACGCCGCTGTTAAAATTCATGTAGATTTCCTGCATGGTAACTATTTTCGAAGTAAGGTTCGGGCGCAGGGCCGCCATCTCTTTGGCCCAGGGCACAAAAGTTTTGTGCGTGATGATTAAATAATCGGCCTGGTTGGAAGTTGTGAGTAAATCTGCGCTGCGCTGAACAGGCGTTAAACGGTCGACGCTCTGTATAGCGGATGAAGACAGCGAAAACACATGGATGGCCTGAGAATGTTCCGCAGCAGGAAGGTCAAAGGTTAGCTGGCCGTTGGCAGCCGAAAGGTTTTTGGCTAAAATAACCGGGTTATTAGGAACGGTTACATCGGCGATATAGTAATCATTTTTATCTGATAGATTTTTAACCGTATAGCGTCCGGGCTGGCTGTAGTCTTTAGTATAAAACAATAATTGATCGTCGCTGGCGATGAATTCCCGCGGGAAGTACACTTCGAACCAGTCGATATATGCCGCGCAGCCTTCATCATCTCCTAGGTACTGCAAGTTTAACGTATTTTGCCCGTTTTTTAAAACAGACAAATCAGTTAGGCGCTTTTCTTTTAAGATACGTGTGCCGTTACTAAAATAGAACTGGGAATAATTGGAGTAAATAAAAGTATTGTTCAGGGCAACTTTAAACTTGTACGTATAGCTGCGGTCATCACCGTAAATGATATGCGATCCGCCTTTGAGCCGAATTCTGAATAAAGCGTCGGCGCCGGTAACATTGCTAAAAGGAAGGTTGAAATTAATAGTATGGCTGCCGCTAAAACCGTAAAAACGATAACCGTACCAGTCTGGTCCGGAACTAAGCAGGTTGTACTGTTCTTTTTCGAAGTGAAAGCGATCGGTAAAATAACTGGCGCTAAGCGGATTAACTTGCGGGCTTAAACTGCCTTCATTGACGCGCAAACCGTTGGAACCGCTTACCGTAAGCCAGTACTGATTGGCTGTGGCATAGGTGTGCATCTGGTAACTGAAATCACGGGTAGAGGGATTGTAGAACCAGCCGTTGACATGCTTGCCATAAAATAGCAGGTAATCATTGCCGTCAAATAAACCGTTTTGATTTTGGTCGAAAATGAGAATGGGAATTTCCGAAGTGAACGGTGGATTGTACCAGGAATCGTTTACTTTGATGCTCAGTTCATGTCCGCCGTTGTTGAACATTTGCAGGGCGGAGGTGCTCAGAGCGGAAACATCGATGCCCGCGCTCTGCAGGAGCGAAGGAGTTATTTTATACCAGCCGTCTTTGGTCACAGTGGCGCGATACCAGATACCCTCGGGCAGCATGGCGGCTTTAGCCAATCTGGCCGGACGCGGCAACTGCCAGTTTTTGGCCTGATCAAAATTGAGCAGCATTTTAGCGTACAACTTATCCAATTTGCCGCGCAGTACGAAGTTATGTTGTACAGCAGGATGATCGGAGTAAATGATTTTTATGCGCATACGCTCGACTACCTGCAATTCCCGGCTTCGTGCGTTGTAGCGATAGGGCGAAAGGTACAAGTAACGAATGGGCATATCGCGGAATTGCGCAGGCTCCGACCAGCGCAAACGCTGCGCCGGAATTGCAGCGCCGCTTTGGTACACATCTTCATCCGGACGGTAAACCGCCACACTCAGGCCCTTTTTGTCTTTAAAAACATGAGGAGCGGGCGCGATGAACATATCGTTGTAGGTCTTTGTGCTTATGGAGATGATTTGCACGGTGGGCTGGCTGCCCCGGGGAAGGCCGATAGTACAACGCCGCCAGGGCAGCGCCGGCTGGCCGGGCTGAGCTAACAGAACGCCAAAGTCAAATTCAGGCAGAATAAAATCGCCGTTGTTTGTGTGTATTTTTTTAAGCTGTATCTCCTGCGGCTGCCAGTCGGCCACCAGATAGGTGTCGGTCGTTTCGATAATTTTGAAATCGGGATAAAGATTTTGCGCCAAAGCTTGCGAAAAAAGAATACTGCTTAGCAGCATATATTTTAAAAAGAATCTCATTCAAAGGCTCCTGTGTTAACTGAAATGGCAATATACTTTAGAGGCCAATGGGTTTCAATAGAAAAAACGAGCAGCAACGGATGATTTTCTGTTTATGAATGCCGCTGAATTCAAAATAGTTAGCCAAAAAGGATTGAAGCGCCCGTGATGGCAGCTAATAAAGCTATGCGCAAGTCATATTTATAACCACATTTCAATAAATATACAAACGATAGGTACGCTATTATAAAATACTTTGGGAAATAATTCTCATAATTTAAAAAATTCCATCCGGATTTTCGTAAAAATAGTATTCCCTGTATTTTATTTTTTACGGTAAGATCGCGGCATAGACCGTCAGGAGTAAGGGGATAATTTCTTGGACAGTGTCTGTTAAAGTGGTACATCTTTTGCTGATTAAATCCGAGTAAATCATTTGTGAAATAATTCTTATGAATAAAAATCAACAGAGCGGCTGTATCAGCAGAGTGTCCACAGAACAGGTAGTGATACGTATGATGGATGACGAGGGGTGCCACAGTTGCGGATTGAAAATGATCTGTTCCGATAAAGAAATTACCATCCCTAGGAATGAAATAAAATGGAATGTGAAAAGCGGGCAGCAGGTAGAGCTTACCTATAATAAGGTGTTGCAAACCTCGGCGATTGTTTATCTGATTCCCTTGTTCTTTTTTTTCGGAGGATTAGCGGGCAGCCGCTGGCTTTTGAACAGTATGCAGGAAGTTACCGTATTCTTTGCCGGATTGGCGGCATTAGCCTTCGGATTATGGCTTGTCCATATATTGAATAATCGCTTGTCCATAAAAAATTACCGGTTGGTTATTTCTATCACAGAGCATTCATAAACTATTTTAAATAAACGGAGCGCAAGACGAAAATATGAATGAAATACTTATTCCCGGATTGATTTTAGGCGTTTTCGCCTTCATTTCGGCCAGCGGCCTGGTGTTTGCCTCAAAAAAATTCTATGTGTACGAAGATCCGCGCATCGATCGGGTAGAAGCGCTTTTACCCGGCGCTAATTGCGGCGGATGCGGATTTGCCGGCTGCCGGGCTTATGCAGAAAATATCGTGCAGAATATGAATTTGGATACAGTGTGTCCGGTAGCCGATAAGGATCAAATGGAAAAAATCGCTCAATTATTGGGGCTGGAAGTTGGAGCCAGCGTTAAAAAAGTAGCCACTTTACGCTGCAACGGCACACACGACCATTCTCCGTTGCAAATGGAATACTTCGGAATTGAAGATTGCTGGGCTGCGCATTTAGTGGCAGACAGCACAAAAAATTGCGCTTTTGCCTGCCTTGGATTTGGCTCATGCGTTACGGTTTGTTCTTTTGACGCTATGCGCATCGAGAACGGTATTGTGGTGATTGATGAAGAAAAATGTGCAGGCGACGGCCTGTGCATCAAAGCCTGTCCCAAGGACTTGCTATATCTTCGGCCGTATGATAAAAAGACAGCGGTCGCTTGCCGGAACACGGATCGCGGCGCCGATGCCCGCAAGGTTTGCTCCGTTGCCTGCATCGGTTGTATGAAATGTGTTAAGGTGTGCGATGATGAAGCCATAACCGTTACAAATTTTCTGGCGTTTATCGAACATAGTGAGTGTTCGGACTGTCGGAAATGCATGGAAGCCTGCCCAACCGGTGCCATTCAAATTCAGGGGAATAAAGTTTATGCTACAACAGCTTAAAACCTTCAGGCAGGGCGGAATTCATCCGCCGGAAATGAAACTGGCGCAAAATACGCCCATATCATATCTCAAATTACCGAAACAATTGATCCTTCCGGTAAACCAGCATATCGGCAAACCGGCTAAGACAATCGTAAAGAAAGGGGAAGAGGTGGAGCGTGGCCAGCCGTTAACAGAGGGCGGCGGATTCGTTTCCTCGGTAGTACACGCTCCTGTTAAAGGCGTCATTCAAAAAATTACGCGCTTTCCGCTATTGGGCGGGCAGTTCGGTCAGGCTATTGTTCTGAGTGTGGCTCAGGCTGGCGAAGATTTCAAACTCATCAGAGAGCGGGAAATATGGCAAAAAGTTGACCTGGATAAATTAACGGCTGAAGAAATCCGGCAAACAATTGCCGATGCCGGCATTGTTGGTATGGGTGGGGCCGGTTTTCCCACTCATGTTAAACTGTCGCCGCCGCCGGAAAAACAAATCACGGCTTTTATTGTTAACGGCGCCGAATGCGAGCCCTATATAACCTCTGATCACCGGCTAATGCTGGAATGGGGAGCGGAGCTGTTGCAGGGCGTGCGCATCGTGCAAAAACTGTTCTCCTATATTCCTGTTTACATCGGCATAGAAGAAAACAAAACCGACGCCATTGCCATCCTTTCCAATTTATCTTCAAGGTATAAGGGGATTCAGGTAGTGCCCCTGAAAACAAAATATCCGCAAGGCGGAGAAAAGCAGCTAATCAAAGCCATCCTAAAACGCGAGGTGCCTGCCGGCGGTTTACCGATGGATGTGGGCGTTATCGTCCAGAATGTAGCCACGATGGTAGCCATTTATGATGCATTTTATTTTAATCGCCCGCTTACCGAACGTGTGGTTACGGTTTCAGGCGAATTAGTGGCTAACCCGGTAAATATACTGGCGCCTGTAGGCACGCCGGTTTCCTGTTTACTGGAAACATTACAGATTGATCTGCAAGCCGTGCGTTTATTCATCGCCGGCGGGCCTATGATGGGGAAAACTTCTTTTTCCTTCGAGAGCCCCGTCACTAAAACCACGTCCGCTTTGCTGTTTTTCAGCGAAAAGACCGTCGTATGGCGCAGGGGGAATCCCTGTATCCGATGTGGACAATGCCTCGATGTCTGTCCTATGGGATTGCCTGTAACCCTGCTGACGGCTTCGGTTAAAGCCGGTCAGGTTTCGGAGATAGTCAAAGAAAATATATTGGATTGTATTGAATGCGGAAGTTGTTCATATATATGCCCGGCGGAGCGTAGTCTGGTGCACTGGATGCGTCTGGGGAAAAGCATGTTAAGGAGAGATAATTAAGTGGAAAGCAAATTATTGGTCATGGATGCCTCTCCGTTAGGACGTGTGGAGGATTCTACTAAAAAAATTATGTATACGGTTTGTATCGCGCTTTTACCGGCTTGCGCCGTTGCGGTTTGGATATTCGGGCTTCCGGCTCTGCGCGTGATTGTGTTGAGCGCCGTGTTTGCGTTGGGCATTGAGATGTTGATTGCCAGGCTACGTAAAAAGGAAATTGAATTTTTGGACGGCAGCGCGTTGTTAACCGGTATATTGCTGGCAATGAATGTGCCGGCCAATGCGCCCTGGTGGCTGATTTTAATTGGCGCGATCGTAGCCATCGGTTTGGGCAAACAGGTGTTTGGCGGATTGGGACAGAATATTTTTAATCCGGCTTTAGTGGCCCGTGTTTTTTTAATTATATCGTTTCCTGTTGAAATGACTTCCTGGCCAAAACCAGGGGTAGTGGACGGCGCTACAGGGGCCACGCCGCTTGGCATCCTCAAAACGGAAGGAGCGGGCGCGTTAAGTGATTTTTCCTTAAGCGATTTGGCCATTGGTCATATGGGAGGCTCATTAGGAGAAATATCCGCCGTTGCGCTGTTGTTGGGCGCGGCTTATTTATTCTATAAAAAATATATTACCTGGGAAATACCGGTTACTTTTATCGGCAGTGTATTTATCCTCAGCGGTATCTTTTATCTGGCGGATCCAGCTCAGTATGCCTCTCCGCTTTTTCATATTTTGACTGGGGGCGTGTTTTTGGGCGCCTTATTTATGGCTACCGATATGGTTACTTCACCGTTGACTTTTAAAGGCAAACTGGCGTTCGGCTTTGGCTGCGGATTTTTTACCATGTTAATCCGTTTGTTCGGCAGCTATCCGGAAGGAGTCTCTTTTGCAATTCTTTTTATGAACGCGTTTGTTCCGCTGCTGGACAGATATTTACCAAATAAAAAATTCGGAATGGTACAAAATGGATAAACAAGAATCAGGATTTCGCGTTGTTTTAGTTTTGGTCATAATCGCCTTGTTTTCGGCCATGCTGCTGGCCTATGTTAACAAGGTTACTTTAAAACCCATCGAAGAAAACAAGCGGGCAGAAATCAAAAAAGCGGTAAGATTGGTTCTGGCTGGTTCAGGCGCGGTTAAGTATGCTCAAAAGCCGGATACCCTGATAGAGGACGGTTCAGCAGTAACATATTTTACGGCAAAAAATGAAAATGGTATGATAGCTGGATATGCCCTGGCCGTGAAAGCGCCAAACGGATTCTCCAGCGATTTTGATTTGATGGTAGGTCTTGATTCCAGCGGAACGATTTTAGATACCTATGTACTGGAACATAAAGAGACGCCCGGATTGGGTGATAAAATGCGCACGGAAAAGTTTAAGGGGCAATTCCGCGGAAAGAATTTGGCTTCCACCAAATGGCAGGTTAAAAAAGACGGCGGCGATATTGACGCCATTACGGCGGCCACCATTACCTCGCGGGCCTTTACGGGCGGCGTGGTACGCGCCTTAAAAACCTTTAAGACAATTCAAAAAGGAAAAAAATAATGCAGCTGAAAGCAAAATTGATTAAATCCTTTTTTACGGAAAATCCGGTAACCAGCCTGATGCTGGGATTATGTCCTACGCTGGCCACTACTTCATCTGCGGAAAACGGCCTGGGCATGGGACTGGCTACGACCTTTGTGCTGGTTTCTTCCAATGTGGTGATTTCTCTTCTCAGAAATCTGATTCCCGGACGGGTGCGTATTCCGGCCTTTATTGTGGTTATTGCCACTTTTGTTACCATCGTGGATATGAGCATGCAGGCCACCATGTTTGAACTGCATAAAACGCTGGGGCTTTTTATCCCGCTGATTGTGGTTAATTGTATTATTTTAGGCCGGGCGGAAGCCTTTGCGTCAAAAAATAACGTGTGGGATTCTTTTTGGGACGGCCTGCTGATGGGGTTGGGTTTCACATTTAGTTTATTTATTTTGGGAACGGTACGGGAAGTATTAGGCGCCGGTACAGTGCTGGGCTACCGCTTTATCCCGCAGGAGTGGCCGACGGTGTTGATTTTTATCCTGGCTCCGGGCGCTTTTTTGACTCTGGGATTTATGATACTGGGAATGAATAAAATTGCCAGACGTCTGGAAGGGGGCAAATAATGGCCGAAATGGGATTAATGATCGTAAGCGCGGTTTTTGTCAACAATGTTATATTTGCCCGGTTTTTAGGACTGTGTCCGTATTTTGGCGTATCAAAAAAACTGGATACCGCTGTGGGAATGACCATGGCGGTGGCTTTTGTGCTGACCTTGGCCGGGGCCATAACCTATATGGTTCAAACCTATATTTTAATTCCCCTGCACATTGAATATTTACAAACCATCGCCTTTATTTTGGTAATTGCCTCGCTGGTGCAGTTAGTGGAAATAGTAATGAAAAAAGTAGCGCCGGCGCTTTACAGGGCATTGGGAATTTTTTTACCGCTCATTACTACTAACTGCGCTATACTGGGTATATCCATTTTATCCGTGCAATCCAAATACAATTTGCTGGAAACCGTAATATTTTCATTTTCGTCGGCGCTGGGTTTTGGGCTGGCTCTGATTATCTTTGCCGGAGTGCGCGAAGCGCTGGAAACAAGAGAAGTGCCGTCGGCCTTGGCCGGGATGCCCATTGCCATGATTGTGGCCGGAATTTTAGCCATGGCTTTTATGGGGTTTGCCGGTATGGTGCGGTAGTAAGTTAAAGCGCGTAGCGCATGCGCAGATAGCCCGTGCTGTAACTGGTGGAGCGCCCGGCGCTGTCGTTTAAATACGAAAGCGCCGCCGAAGCCGAGAAGATCAGCCGTTTGCTTCTGTGATATAGGACGGAAATATAAGGGCCTTTATTGGTAATATCCCGTGTGCGCCTTTTTACCGGCACATGGCGCCATTCCTGGCGGCGGTACATATTGTAACCCAGCGTTATGCGGAAATTCATAAAACGATCGTTGTACACAAAGAAATTATAAAATTGTGATTTATAGGATTGCAACAGCTGCTGGGCAAAATTCTTTGGAAAAAAGAAACCTTTGTCTTCCAATTCCAGGCGTGCAAAAGCGCCGGCATAATTTGCCTGATAGATATGCGCAGTAAGCGAATCCGAAAGCGTATATTTGCGGAACACAAAACTGCGTTGTTGCCCCAAAATGCTCTCAAAGTCGTACACAGTGTAATTGGCCAACACTTCGCTTTTAAGGCGGTTGTAAATAGGGCCATAGTGATAAATCAACCGCGGGCTCAACTTGTACACTCGATTCCAGTTATTATTAGCGCTCTGCTCCTTAAAAATGTACATTTGATGGAACAAATAAGTATAGGCGTGCCATTCCATCACAAAAAGAGGGCTAAAGCGGTGATGGTAGTTTAGCGTAACCACAAAGCGCTGTTCGTCGCGGTCGTCATTATTATAGACCGTATCGGGCGTATCATATTGCAATTTTATATAAGAAAAATTTACATCGAGGTAGCGATTCTTTTGAAAGAGATAGGTAAGCTGTATACCCATAGCCGTCTGACGCGTCCTGCTATCGGTTTTGATGCCGGCATTATCCTGCGTTTGATCGTTGGTGCGAAAGGTAAGGATATAATTTAACTTTCGTCCCACATGGCTGAAACGCATGTCCTGATCCAACAAAAATACATTACGCCCGTTATAGTAAGTGATATCCTTAGACTGAATATGGGTGCGCATCTCCAGGCGGTTACGTGTTGACAGGCGATAAAAAAGCATATTGTACCAATCGCGGTTATAAATTTTCACCTGTTCAATGGAATCGCCCACATAATACTGTTTACTATTTTCGCTGAAACGGAAGTAGAGCGAATCGCCGCTAAAAGGCGTAAAACGCGTATGTATTCCGGCATTGAATTTATTTTCAAAATTTTGTCGTTTGGCGTAAAAATCATAATTGGATTCCCAATCTAAATTAGCGCGGTACGTATCGAGTGTAATATTTTTAACGCCGCCGGACATGCCTATATCCCATCCCCAGTCTACGTGGGTGCGGTTCTGCGCCTGCTGATATCCGGCATAGGGCGCCGCGTACCAGTGAGCGGCATCGGCCCGTACAAAAAGGCCCAGCGTATGGTTAGAAAACTTATTCGAAGCGCTGAATTGCCGGTCGTTTTGCAACCAGCTACGGGAATACAATCCCAGATCTGCCAGAGATTTATGATAATAAAAATACCCCTTTAAGATATTTTCGTCTTTCCACTTATGCTCATGAGAAGAAGGAATGATTAAATTGCTTTTGGCTACATTATTCACCCAAAAGCGCCAGGCCCGCATGGTATCGGCAAAAAACATAAAGCGCTGCTGCCAATCCCAGGTAGCGCTTTGTTTTTGGAAATTTAATTGCAGAACCGGTCTGCTCTGGCCGGTCGTCTTCAGATAAATTTGGCCTTGCGAGACCGAAAAGAATAGTAGAATCAGAGATATGGAAAATACTTTTGAAAAAGATTTCAAATAACGTGTTTTTCCTGATTAATTTTCCGGTTTGTTTTGAATTTTGTAGATGGTTTCGCCCTTTTTTTTCATATTATATTCTTCTCTGGCGATTTTTTCGATATATGCGGGATCGTTTTGTAAACGTGTGCGCTGGCTGTCCATCCGGGCTTTTTTTGTTTTAAGCTGCCGGATT
This sequence comes from uncultured Calditrichaceae bacterium, assembly GCA_964536685.1. GTDB lineage: Bacteria > Calditrichota > Calditrichia > Calditrichales > Calditrichaceae > CAZIBE01. The sequence goes on from CAZIBE010000022.1 coordinate 29,834, forward strand.
TCTTCTTGCAGCGTTTCTTTGTGCCGCCATACTTTAATATATCGGATGGTCCCGCGCGGACCGCTCAAAAAAAACAGCGCTAATAAAATTAAAACCGCGGTCGCTACAAAGATCTTCCCCAACGGCGTAGATAAAAAATGTGCCTTTTTTTTACTCTTCTTTTTTACAGTCATAATTTTATTAGGCCTAAAATTTTTGTTTTAGATTTTTGGGTTTAATATCAGTCGGTAGATCGCGCCGAAAGACGGACCGGTCTCCCGTCTGGCTACCGGTGCGACGCGCGGCGCCGATACCCTGCATTTTCAACTTGCCACGAGGTTATTCTTTTTTAAAAGAAAAAGCAGGCGCCGGTCACAGTTTGTACCGGAACCTGCTTAATGATTTTTACAGATTGTAAGTGGCTTTACCCATAAACTGAGCGCTTTCGCCCAACATATCTTCGATGCGTAGCAGCTGATTGTATTTGGCGATGCGATCTGTACGCGATGCGGAGCCGGTTTTAATTTGACCGCCATTGGTGGCTACTACCAGATCGGCAATCGTAGTATCTTCCGTCTCACCCGAGCGGTGCGAAACCACACAGGTCCAGCCGGCGCGCTGAGCCATGGCCATGGCGTCCAGCGTTTCGGTAACCGTACCGATTTGGTTTAGTTTGATCAAAATAGAATTGGCGCTTTTTTCCTTGATTCCGCGCGCCAGCAATTTAGTGTTGGTAACAAAAATATCGTCGCCCACTAATTGAATTTTTCCGCCTAAACGTTCGGTCAAAATCTTCCAGCCGTCCCAGTCATCTTCTGCCAGGCCGTCTTCTAAGGATACGATGGGATATTTTTTAATCCATGCTTCGTAGTAGTCCACCATTTCTTCGGCGGTTAATTCCTTATTTTCGGAAGCCAGAATATAGCGTTTTTTTTCTTTATCATAAAACTCGCTGGAAGCGGGATCCAGACAGATGAAAATATCTTTTCCTGGTTTGTAGCCGGCCTTTTCAATGGCCTCGACGATGAGCTGTAACGCTTCTTCATTGGATTTTAAATCGGGAGCGAAACCGCCCTCGTCGCCGACGGCAGTATTGTAATGGCGGCCGGCCAGCACTTTTTTAAGGCTGTGGAAGGTTTCCGCGCCCATGCGCAGCGCTTCGTGAAAACTGCCGGCGCCGGCCGGTGAAATCATAAATTCCTGAACATCCACATTATTATCGGCATGTTTGCCGCCGTTTAAAATATTCATCATCGGAACCGGCAGCACTTTGGCGTTCACACCGCCTATATATTGATAAAGCGGCAATCCTACGGATTCCGCAGCCGCTTTGGCCACGGCCATGGAGACGCCTAAAATAGCGTTGGCGCCTAATTTTCCTTTATTTGGCGTGCCGTCTAATTCAATCATCAGTTGGTCGATAAAGGTTTGATCAGTCGCATCCAGCCCGATGATCTCGTCGGCGATGATGTCATTTACGTTTTGAACCGCTTTTAAAACGCCTTTACCTAAAAAACGTGTTTTGTCTCCGTCGCGCAGTTCCACGGCTTCCAATTCACCGGTGGAGGCGCCGGAAGGTACATCGGCTACGCCCAGGCTGCCGTCTTCCAGAACCACTTCAACTTCAACGGTGGGATTCCCTCTGGAATCCAAAATTTCGCGTGCGTAAACATCTTCAATAATAGACATATATATTTCCCTTTCGTTTAAATGTTAATGGTCTGCCTTGGCAAAATACATATATGCCTTAAAAAGTGCAAGGGAATAAGAATGTAATCAGTTGTATAAATTTAGCCCAAAAAATTAGAAACGGAAAAACCAATGTCCCAAAAGAGATTTCCGTTGTCCAAGGATATTTGAGCGCTGATTATTGAATGTCGGATATTGACTATTCAGTCCTTGAAACTTTTGAAAAAATCCATCAGCGCAGATTCATATATGGTCTATTTTTATTAATGAGTCTGCTCTAAAAACCAGTTTTTGTTATTTTCCCATCGGGACCACTTTTGTGGCGAATCCCGATTCATCGGGATGAGAAATCTTATATCATCAATAAAAACAACAGATTTCTCGTCAGCTTGCTCCTCGCGGCAAAGGCCGTCCCGTTTTCCGCCACGGAGTGATCCCTACGGGAAAGGAACCGCTTCGTGGTGGGAAAATGACAGTGAGAGACCTTTTTAGAGTGAACTCATTAATGGTATGTAAAGCATAAAGAACAGTCGCCCTGAATTCAAGTTATTTTTAAAGTTATTCCTCTCACCCCTCGGTTTTCCTCTCCCAAACTTGGGAGAGGGGACGGCTAATATTTGTGCCATGAATCAAAACAACGTTGCGTTTTTAATTTTACGAATTACGATGCACCACGGCGGCCGAACCTTGCGCCGTGGGAAAGATAATCATATCGGCAATTTGTACGTGAGGCGGGCGGGTAACAATGAAAACCACAGCCTCGGCAATATCTGCGCCGCTAAGCGGCTGCAATCCGCTGTAAACATTTTTAGCCCGCTGAGCATCGCCGTGGAAACGTACCACGCTGAACTCCGTTTCCACCAAACCCGGATCCACCGATGAAACTCGGACGGGCGTATCAACCAGATCGATGCGCAACCCTTTGGTTAAGGCATCCACGGCATGTTTGGTGGCGCAATACACGTTGCCGCCAGGATATACTTCGTGCCCGGCAATAGAACCGATATTAACCACATCACCCCGGCCGCGTGCAACCATACCGGGAACTATGGTTCGTGTTACATACAGCAGGCCTTTAATATTAGTATCGATCATCTCTTCCCAGTCTTCGATATTCCCTTCGTGCAGCTTGTCCAGACCGCGGCCTAAACCGGCATTGTTGACCAGAATGTCGATATTCCTCCAGTGCTCCGGGAGTCCGTCGATAGCTGCTACCACTGCGTTACGGTCGCGCACGTCAAAAGGCAGGGCCAGCCAGTCGGTTTGAAAGAGACGTTGTATTTCCCGGCCGACGCTTTCCAGACGTTCCGCGCGCCTGCCAGTCAGGATGATACTGGCGCCTTCTCTGGCCAGCGCCAGAGCCGAGGCTTTACCAATACCGGCAGTAGCGCCGGTGACTAAAGCGATTTTAGATTTTAATATCCCCATAATTCATATCCTTTCCGTTTACTTTCAACTAATTTAATTAAAAATGGATATAAAACGCCAAAATAAGTTTGGATTATTATGTTCCGAATTACTCAAAGGCCCAAGAGAAATGTAAATGTATTGATCCACAAAGAATGACAGTGGGCTCATATTTCCACAGTATTCTGCAAATGTAAAATATAGCCGTAAAAAATAATATTTTGGTCAAGTACGAATCTTAAATATATTTAAGGAAATCATAATATAGAACTCAAAACACGTGTCTAAAATGAAGGAATTATCTATATGCTGGGGCGATCTTTTTATTTCGTTATTTTATCCGTTTCATTAATTATGGGAAATAACATGCAGCCTGCCTATAAAAATCTTATGCCGCAACCGGCTAAAGTAACTGTTCTGCCGGAAAGCGGCTTTCGGCTGGATGAACATTTCCGTATAGCCGTAACCGGGACTAAAAGCGACCGGTTACTCAAGGCCGCTACGCGCCTGCTTAACCGGCTGCGTGGCCGAACGGGATTGTTCATCGATCAACCTATAGTGACTGGTGACGTTCCGCTGGATTCCGCCCGGATGGTGATCCGCGTGAAGCGCGCCGGCCAGGTACGTTTCGGGGAAAACGAAGACTACCGTTTAAAAATCGGGCCGGATACGGTTGAACTGTCTGCCGAAACCGGCCTCGGCGCATTGCATGGTATGGAAACCTTTCTGCAATTGCTTAGCGCCGATGATACGGGCTATTTCTTTCCGGCAGTGGCAATTAGCGATCATCCCCGCTTTCCATGGCGTGGATTGCTCATTGATGCCTGCCGTCATTTTATGCCGGTAGAGGTTGTCAAGCGTAATCTGGACGGCATGGCAGCGGTTAAATTGAACGTTCTGCACTGGCACCTTAGCGAAGACCAGGGTTTCCGCGTAGAATGCAAAACGTTCCCTTTACTGCATGAAAAAGGATCGGACGGTCAGTATTACAGCCAACAGAAAATTAAAGAAATTATTCAATACGCTGCCGATCGCGGTATCCGTGTGATGCCGGAATTTGACCTGCCCGGACACGCAACCAGCTGGCTGACAGCCTATCCCCAATATGCCAGTGCGCCGGGACCGTATCATTTGCAGCGTAACTGGGGGGTGTTTGACCCCACGTTTGATCCTGCAAAAGAAGCAACGTATGAATTTTTAGATAAATTCTTTGCTGAAATGAGCCGGCTCTTTCCCGATGAATATATGCACATCGGCGGAGATGAAAACAACGGCAAGCAATGGAATGCCAATCCGCAGATACGGGATTTCATGAAACGGAACGGTCTGGCCGACAACCACGCTCTGCAAAGTTACTTCAATAACCGCCTGCTTAAAATATTAAGCAAATATCATAAGAAGATGGTCGGTTGGGATGAAATTCTGCATCCCGACATGCCGACCAATATCGTTATTCAATCATGGCGCGGACGCAAAGCCATGATCAATGCGGCAAAGCAAGGCTATCAAACTATTTTATCCAATGGTTATTACATCGATTTGATCCAGCCGACAGATTATCATTATTTAAACGATCCGGCGCCGCGCGATCTGCCGCTGACGGAAGAGCAAAAAAAATTAATTTTAGGCGGGGAAGCCACCATGTGGTCGGAGATGGTCTCGCCGGAAACCATCGATTCCAGAATCTGGCCGCGTACAGCAGCTATCGCCGAACGTCTGTGGTCGTCCGCGAATGTGCATGATGTGGCCGATATGTACCGCCGCCTGAAAATCGTTAGTTTACGATTGGAAGAGTTAGGTTTAACGCACGAAAAAAATTACGGCATGATGCTGCGCCGTTTAGCAGCCGGTCAGGATATCAGCGCTTTGAAAACATTGGTGGATGTAGTCGAACCGGTAAAAATATATAAGCGCAACCATCTGCGTAAGCAGTTTACATATACGCCCTTAACGCGTGTGGTGGACGCCGCCCGGCCGGACGCTGAACGTGCACGCGAATTTCGCAATTGGACGCAGGAATATTTAAATAACGGCAACTGCCGTAATGAAATATTACAGTGGCTGCAGATATGGAAAAGAAATGATAGCCGGCTGCAAAACATCATTGACCAGTCGCCTGTTTTGTGGGAGATACGTTCCCTTTCCAAGGATTTGTCGGCCGTAGCGCTGTCGGGCATCGTAGCCATGCAATTCATCGAGACGAAAAAGACGGCGCCGGAGGCTTGGCAAAAGGGGGCGCTAAAAACCATCGAGCGCGCCAAAATTCCACGGGGACAGGTGGAACTGATGATTCTCCCGGCCATTGAGGAGTTAGTAAAAAAGGCAAGCGCTAAATAACTATTGACAATTAATGCTATAGGTTGAAATTATCAATGGTTGTTAAAATCTTTTAGATAGTACAGAACTAAAAAGAGCAAACGGAAAGCGGTGTTTATTCTTGCGTGAAATTATCTTCCGCTTTGCGACAACATATTGAAAATATTTCAGTGGGCTCTGTGTTCTATTATTTGATATCCTGAAAAAAAGAAAATATTTTTTCCTAATTCCTAATTCCTAATTCCTAATTCCTAATTCCTAATTCCTAATTCCTAATTGTTTCACATTTTCCTCAAAATTTTCTATCTTACCGATTATAATGATGAATTAAATTGCGTGTTCTAACAGAGGATAATATGATGAAACGTATATCGCCTTATCTTTTTTCTTTAATCATTTTTCTTTTGTCTTCCCGGATTTTTGCTACGGAAACCTGGCGGGAGCATAGCTACGATGTGCAGCATTACCGTATCGATTTGCGTTTTGATGTGGAAAAAGGGCTGGTTTTTGGCAGCACATCCATCATCATTAAGTCGCTGCGTAATAACTTAAATCACATTTCGCTGGACGCCCGCGAATTTGATGTGAATGCTCTGTTGTTGAACGGTCAGGCGGTGGATACTTTTACCGTCACACAAAACAGCATTGATATACAGTTAGGGAAAAGGTTCAATCGGGATAGCAGCTTTCAGGTGACTGTAAGTTATCAATGTCAGCCGGAGCGCGGTTTGTATTTTTCCCGGCCCGGTTCGGCCAATCCCGACCAATCGCTGCAAGTGTGGTCGCAGGGCGAGGGACAGGACAATCATTTTTGGTTTCCCTGTTACGATGCGCCCAACGATAAGGCCACTATGGAAATGTCGGTGGAGGTGGATTCCGGTTTAACGGCAGTGAGCAACGGTGTTTTAGCCGGGCAGATCGAGCGTCACGGCAAAAATATATTTTACTATCGTTTCGACCAGCCGACGCCGGCCTATCTTATTTCGCTGATCGTAGGCAAGTATGTCAGATACGAGCAAAAATACAAGAACATACCGGTAGAGTATTTTGTTTATCCACGTTACACTAAAGAAGACGTCCTGCGCTCCTTCGGCCGCACCCCGGATATGCTGGCCTTCTTTTCGCAGTACACAGGTTTTGACTATCCCTATCCTAAATATGCCCAAACTTTGATTTCCGATTTTATGTACAGCGGCATGGAAAATATCTCGGCCACAACGTTGACCGATCGTACTATGCACGACAAACGCGCTCATCTTGATTTTGAGAGCGACGGTCTGATGGCCCACGAGTTGGCGCATCAGTGGTTTGGCGATCTGGTTACCTGCCGCGATTGGGACGACACCTGGCTGAATGAAGGCTTTGCCACCTATTTTACCGATTTGTACTACGAGCGCTGGAAGGGGGAAAAGGAATTCCGTTACCGCGTATGGCGGCGTGATCAGTCGCGGGTAATCCGCGCTGAAATGCAAAAGCCGCGTATGCTATCCGCCAAACATCCCTGGGGCGTTTATATTAAAGGCGCCTCCGTACTGCATATGTTACGAACCTACCTGGGCGATGACCTCTTTAGAGTGGGTGTAAAAATCTATTTGCGGCGCCACGCCTTCGGCAATGCCGAAACGTCCGATTTGAGGCAGGCTCTGGAAGATGCTTCCGGTTACAATTTGTACAACTTTTTTCAGCAATGGGTGTATGGCGCGGGTATTCCCCGGTTTAAAGTGCGGGCCGAATATCGCGCCTCAAAAGATTCTCTGGTTTTACACATTCGTCAAGTGCAGGACAGCGCTTCTGTGCGCCCTGTGTTTAAAGTACATTTGAAGGTGGGCGTAAAAGCGGGCCGCCGCTACCGCGAGTTTCCGCTTTACATTAATGAGCGTAAACAGACGGTAGCTCTGCACGTAGGCCGCAAACCTAAGATGATCGTTTTTGATGCCGGCCAGAATATTCTTAAAACCCTCGATTTCGACCAGCCCTACGCGCGCTGGCTGGAGCAGTATCGCCATGCGCCGAATCTGGCGGATCGTTTGCAGGCCGTTGAATATTTGCTAAGCGATTCTTCGAAAGCGAACTACCGCTTGTTTGTCAAAGCGCTGTTTCAAACCATTGCCAACCCAAAGTCGTTCTATGGGTTGCGCCTGGAAAGCCTGAACGCTTTGTCCAAATTGCACGGCTCCGGAATGATACCCGCAAAGAAGAAAATTACAGCTGCCTTGTTAAAAGCGCTCAAACGGGAAGATAATGCCAAAGTACGCCGGCAGCTCATTACCACAGCCGGATTATATGCCGCCAAAGAGGACGCAAAAATCATCGGCCGTTATTTTAAAAATGACTCCAGCTATGCCGTACAGGCTGCCGCCTTAGATGCCTTGTGCCGTGTGGATCGCTCCGGCGCCTTCTCTTACATCACACAGGGACTGCAGAAGGATTCGTACGATGAGCAAATCCGGGCGGCCGCTCTGCGTTGCCTGCGATATGTGCCGGATTCACTGGCGCTGAACACGGCTAAATCTTATGTGTTCTACGGAACGCATCCCCGTTTGCGTTATGAAGCGGTGCGGGCGATCAGCGCTTTAGCGAAAAAAAACAATGAACAGGCGAAACAACTGCTATTAGCTGTAATCAGCGAGCGCCGCGAACAAAACCGCTACCGTCCGCTTTCGCTGGCTATCCGGACATTGACGGAGCTAAAGGACTTACGGCTGAGACCCTTAGTGCGTGAAATATCGACGGAGCATGTCAATCGTTATCTGAAGAGCAGCGCTCAGTGGGCCTTTAAAAAATCGGTAGCGTGGGAAGAAGAGAGCGGAACGCCGGCAAAGGAAAAATAAATAATCAGTAAATCTTTTTATGAAGTTCAAACGGCTAAAGATTCAGAGGGAACAATGGACGAGAAAAACACACAGGCTAAAAAATATGAACGAAGCAAAATCATTTTAAGTATCGTGCAAACGACGCTTTCCCTTTTATTGATCATACTAATCATATTTGGCGGTTACTCAGTGGAAATTCGCGATTATGTAGACGGACAAAGCGCTAATCCCTATATTCAATTATCACTGTTTGTCATTATCCTGAGTTTGATTTTTACCATCATTGATTTTCCTTTAAGTTTTATTAAAGAATTTTGGCTGGAGCATCGCTATCAGCTTTCCAATCAAACAGCGGCGGCCTGGCTGTGGGAGCAGATTAAGGCGCTGCTGGTAGGCGTGGTTATTTTTGTGCCGCTCTTACTGATTTTTTACTATTTGCTGCGAAATGCTCCGCACACCTGGTGGCTGTGGACGGCCGCTGTATTGTTCCTGTTTTCCATCGTACTTGGGCGCATCGCGCCGCAGGTGATTTTCCCCCTGTTTTACAAATTTGAACCGTTACAGGATGAACAATTAACGAAGCGCATGCAGCGCCTGGCCGAGGCGGGAAAATTCCGCCTGCAGGGCGTGTACAAATTTAACATGAGCAAAGACACTAAAAAGGCCAATGCCGCTTTTACCGGGATGGGCAAGTCGCGGCGGATTATTTTAGGCGATACCTTGTTAGATAATTTAACGGTGGATGAAATAGAAGCGGTCTTTGCGCACGAAGTGGGGCATTATGTGCACAAACATTTGCATTGGGGCATAATCAGCGGCGCGCTTAATATTTTTGTGATGTTGTTTTTAGGCGACCGCATATATAGCTGGGCGCTACACGGTTTGCAATTGCGCGGTCCGGCGGATTTGGCGGCGCTGCCCTTGCTGGCTTTAATTTTAAGCGTATTGGGATTTGTCGCTGCGCCCTTGAGCAATATGCTTTCCCGCCGGTTTGAGCGGCAGGCCGATGCTTACGCCGTACAGGTCAGTTCACGACCCGAAGCCTTTATCGAAGCGCTGAAAAAACTCAGTGTTTTAAATCTGACCGATACCAGGCCGCACCCGTTGATTGAATTTTTATTTCACAGCCATCCGGCTGTATCTAAAAGGATACAAATGATCGAATCCCTTTTGCACAGACAATCCCCGGCCGTTAAAACACTATAGATATAATAAAACTATCCGATTAATAATTACGCTAAAGGGAAACAAATCAGGGCGTTGTCCATTCAATAGTAAATAAAACGGATTAAACATTTCTTAGAGATAGAATATCTGTGAAAAAGACGGTGCTTAAAACCTATTTTCGGCGGCTGCTCATAGCCGGCGGCATTCTGTTAGCGCTGATGGTCCTTTTGTTGACGGTGCTGGTTGTGCTGTACAACAGCACCGATTTGGTTAGCAGGCAAATAGAGCGTTTTGCCAATAGCGCTCTCGCTCCCTCGGCCAGCCTGCGTTACAGCGCCCTGCAAGGCAACCTGCTGAACGAAGTAATTCTGAAAAATGTAACCTACCGGGCCGATAGCAGCGTTACAGTGTTTGCCCCTTATGTTCATGTTCAGTATCGTCTCTGGCCGCTGCTGCACGGTGAAGTACAGGTTTCACGCATTGTGGTTGACCGTCTGGAAGTTGAGGTGAACGCGCCGCCGTCGAAACAGACAGCGGTGCAGGAGGAGACTAGGAAGGAACAACCCGGCAAAGAATCCGTGGCTGCGTCGCTTAATTCCATCCTTTCTACCATGCAAAACAAAGTCCTTGTCGATTCGTTGTTGCAGTCTCTTCCCAGATTGCGTTTGACGGATATTGAAATTCAGGTCTCAAAAATTCTTTTGCTCAAGCAGAATATCGTCATAAAAGACGCTGAATTAAAAGTAGAAAAATGTGTTATCATGCCTCATGAATATTTTTTTAAGATTCGCAAATTACGCGCTTCCGTCCCGCAAACGGGCTTACAACTGAAAAAGCTTTCTTTCCTATTACAGGGTACGCCCGACCGTTTTACAGTAAATCAATGCCAACTGGAAACACAACGCTCAAGGATTTCCCTGAGCGCCTACTACCATTTAAGGGACACTATCGATATTAATCTGAATCTTTACGAATTTCATGTGGATTTGGATGAGTTTTACCCCTTGCTGCATAAGCGCAGCGGCCGGGGCGATTTTGTGGACGGCAGCTTTGAGCTAAGCGGCGCGCCGCGGAACTTTAGCGGCCAGGTGCGCGCCAAAGGACAGGTGGACGGTAAAACGTTCACTAAAGCGGATATGCAGTTGGCGTACAAAAAGGGTGTGTTTAGTATTAAACAAATGGATTTTGTCAGCGACAGCGGTCAGATCTTTTTGCGCGGTCGGGGGAATTTTCCAAACGGCGGGCAGGGGATGTTGCGCGCCGAACATCTTAATCTGCATTACTGGTCGCCGGAAGCGCCGCCGACAGACATTAACGGTCTGTTAACGTTTAATGTTGTCGAGGCCAATCTGCAAAAGGCCACGGGTTGGGGCCAATTAAAGATTATATCATCGCGGCTGGGCAGCCTGCCCATCGACACGCTGCGTTTTGAACTGCGCGCCAAACAAGGCGATTTTACTATTTTGCCGCCTTCCTTTTTACAACTGGAACCCGGCTGCCGCTTTGATCTGGAAGGAAGCGTTTCACATAAACGGCAAATTGATCTTTTGCTTTCCACCTTCGAAAACGATCTGGCGCATTTTGGCTGGCTGTTGGGCGTGGATAGCTTAAGCGCCCCTTTTGACGGGCAGTTCCATGCTTCTGGGCAGTTGTGGGACCCCAATCTATCCGGTGAAATCAATGTTCCTTCTTTGCATTATAAAGAGTTGGAGCTGGATTCGCTACAATTACAATTTGCCGCGCAGCAACTGATTTCGCCGCAGCGCAGCGGCGAAGGGCGCTTTGTCATTCAATCCGGAAAGTACGCCTCGCTGCCCATACGGGATTTGCAGTTTGAAACGCAGCTGAACGGCAACAAGGTTAGCTGTTCCAATTTGCAGCTTTACAGCGAAGATAATTTCGTGAAAGCGCAGGCTCTGTTTCGTTTTACCGCCGATAGCATTTTAGCGGAACTGCCGGCTTTCAGAATCGAATATCAGGGTTACTGGCTGAGCGCCGGTTCGCCAATAAAGTTCAGGATAGATAGCGGCGCTGTGAGCGTACAATCCCTGCGGCTGTCAGGGCCGGACTCTGCCGCTTTAAATTTGACCGGCAGTTATGATCTCGCGGCGGAAGATGTGCAGGCCGCCATTAACCTGGAACATATACAGATAAGCCCCTTCGAGCAATTCTGGCAAAAAAAGTTCTTTTTGGACGGCATTATCGACGGGCGCATGAAAGTGGCTCATCTTTTACACCAGCCGGAGTTGAACTTCGATGTAACGGTCCAGTGTTTAAATTATGAACATACCGACCTCGGCGATTTGCGGGCGGCTTTTCAATACGATCGCCAATTAATCCATCTGGAGAATCTCTCGCTGGTTCAGGATTCGGCTAATCTTAAGTTGGGCGGCGATTTCACGCTTTCGCTTAATCCTTTGAAATTCCAAGATTATGAAGCGCTGAAAGATTCTAAAGTAGATTTTCATGCGCGCTGGCAAAACATTTCCTTACAACGTTTTTTACCCTTACTCAAGGGCGTGAAGGATTTGCAGGGACATACCTCCGGCACGTTCGATATTGCCGGTATTTTGAGCCATCCGCGCCTGCGCCAGCACATTCGGTTAGATGATTTTAAATACGAGGACTATCGTCTGGACTCGCTAAGGTTGTTTTCGCAGTACAACAGCGGTTACATTTTGCTGGACAGCCTCTCCGGCATCTTTAATGGCAGCCATTTTATGGTGCGGGGCTGGCAGAAATATAATCTGGACTTTCTGCGGCCGGACACCGTGTTGACGGACAAGCCTTTTAGCTTTATCCTAACAAGCCGCGACAAGGCCATTTCCTTTTTGGGACTATTTAACGAACAGGTGGAGAGCGTCCGCGGGGATTATGATATGCAACTGGAATTGGGTGGAACGCCCGCCCGCCCGGCCGTTACCGGCGGCTATATTCACCTGAATGACGGCGCGATTATTCTGTCCCGTGTACGCGATCCCCTGACTAATGTAACGATAAATGCCGGGATTGAGGACAGCGTTCTGACTTTTGAGGATTTTAGAGCCTACTCCGTAAAAGAAAAAGACTGGCTGGAAAAAGCCTGGCAGTTTGTGCAGGGATTGATTCCGTGGAGTAAAACGCGTCTGCACGACGGCCGCCTGCAGGTTAGCGGCAGCGTGGGCTTAGCCGATTTAAACCGCCCGAAAATCGACCTGGCTGTGAATATGGATGAGTTTTACGTAGACTATTTTATTGAAAATGCTTCCGTGGTGGCGTCTTCTTCTGACCTAACTATTAGAGGGCAGGATACGCTGTTTATCAGCGGCGAGCTGTACATTCCCCAGGGCGTGTTCGAAGTGGATTTAGCGGCGCTGAATAAAAGCGCCTATCTTTCCGAAAGCGAAGTCGAGCTGACGCTGCCGTACACGGCGCTGCTGTTAGATGTAAACATCCCCGGCAATTTTGTGATTACCAGTTCGCCGCTGGATTTGACCAATAATTTCAAGATTGTCATCATGGGCGATTTGCAACTCATCCAGGAACCGCGTTCGGATCAATTGCAGATTTCCGGCCATCTGGAAACGGTTTCCGGAAATTATTCTTCATGGAATCAAAATTTTGAAGTACGTTCCGGTTCGATTGACTTTAAAAATCCTAAGGAGATCAATCCCGATATTAATTTGGCAGCGGCCAAAAAAATTGGCAACCGCCTGTTTGAAATAACCGTCAACGGCAATCTGAAAAAGATGAATCAGGATATTCGCGTAACGGAAAACGGACAGGATTTAGATTTGTCCTATTTGGATAAAATAAGTTTGCTCACGCTGGGCGCCGATATCGGCCAGATTACCACCAGCACGGATTCTACGTTGCGCAGTGTGGGCGAAAACGTGGCTACCACTTCCGTATTAACGGCGGTGGAACGCGGAGCGGAAAAATATACCGGTCTGGATAAGGTGAAAATATCCTCCAATGAATCGCTTTTGGATTTACAGAAGATGCGGTTGAATAATGGTTTGAAGGACGCTTCCATCTCCTTCGGAAAATATCTGACCAGCGATTTGTATGTGGAGTATCGCACGCGTTTCGGCGGAAATATTCCCGCTCCTAAATTAAGCTGGCAGGCCGGCAACCGGCTGGGGCTGCAATATCGCATCAACCGTAACTGGTCGTTGGACAGTTACTATGAAAAGACCGACCGCGGCAACAATAAAATTGAAATCGGTATTAAGTGGGAATACACTTTTTAATTAATAATTTAGAATTAAGAATTGTAGCTCGACTCTTTGAGGCGAGCTGCCAAACCGGGTTACTAAATGAAAAAACAGGTCATCTTTTTATGGTTCATTCTATTGCTGACTGCCAACTGTGTTTTGGCCGCCGGAATGTCCATAAAAAAGATCGGGTTTCGCGGCGTACATTTTAAAGGCGATGAGGATTTGAAGAATATCATCCAGTCGCAAGAGGGTGATCGTTTTGATGTACGCTTAATTAAACTGGATAAAATTCTTTTAAGCAACTACTATAAAAGTAACGGCTTTTTAGATGTTGCCGTGGACCATAGCGTGCTGTACACAGAGGGGCGCAAATTTGTGCATTTAATTTATACGCTGCGCGAAGGCCAGCGCTATTATTACGGCGGCGTGCGCTTCCGCGGTAACAAAGAGATTAACGCTGCCGCCCTGGCGGAGGAATTCAACAATATTAAATTGTACAGCCCTTTCGATGAAAATCAAATCACTGTAGCTGTACAAAATGTGGAGAAAACGTATTACAATTCGGGTAAACCGTTTGTGCAGATTAATGTGGATTATCTGTTCGAACAAGATTCACTGATCGTGGTGTTGTTGAATATTAAGGAGAACCAAACCGTCTATATAAAAAACATCTCGTATACCGGTCTGAAAAAGGTAAAACAATTCATCCTGCGACGCGAGTTGGAGTTTAAAGCGGGCGAAATATACAATCGCCAAAAACTGGAAGCGTCGCAAAAAAATCTTTACGGAACGGGCTTGTTCAAATATGTGCGTTTCGAGATTGAACCCATTAGCGGTCAGCCGGATCAGGTGAAATTGCATATTTGGGTTCAGGAAAAGGATTCACGCTGGCTTGGCGTGCGCTTTGGCGTGGCCCATGAACAGGAAGCCTACTACGGCAACAAGTTTGAGTTTACCCTGCAGGGCGGGCACCGTAATTTGTTTGGTACGGCGCGCAGCATTAGTTTGCATGTCACGCCGTCGCTGATTTACGATGTAAGCGAACGCCGCTTTCATAATCCCGATAACCGTATCGCGCTGCGTTTTGTGGAACCGTGGATTCTGGCCACCCGCACGCCGGGCATCCTCAATTTAACCTATGAACAGTTCCGTCCGCTGAACAGCGGTAGTTTTGACCTGTGGCGCGCCAAATTCGATTTACATCGCAAAATCGGAAAATCCACTGAGATTTCCGCTTCCCTGGATACTAAGTTTATTAAACTGGTTTCCGGGCAGAGCATCGACAGCACGCTGGCTCTTGCGGCTCAGACCGATAAGAGTACCGTCTATTCGCTGATTTTTTACTGGAAGCGCGACAAACGTAAAAACATCTTCAATCCGCAGAACAGTTCCTATACCGATGTGAGTCTCTCTTATTCTTACAGCCAGGGACGGGACGCCCAAAATAATTTGTTGACCAATAATTACATTTCGCTTTTTTCTTCGTGGCAGCGTTATCAGCCGTTTCGTCCGAAAGTGCTGCACTATAAACGCTGGCATTTTACGCTGGCCAGCCGCTTAAAAGCCGGGGCGATCATTGAACCGGGCCAGAAAAAGATTATTCCCATCAACGACCGGCTGTATGCCGGCGGAGCTACCACGGTGCGCGGCTATCCCGAACAGCTTTTGGGGCCGGCGGCTAAAAAAGACGCCAACGGCAAAATAATCGAAGCGGCCGGCGGCAAACTGATGTTCATCTCCAATATCGAAGTGCGCATGCCGCTTGTTTGGGTATTTGTCGGCGAAGTATTTACCGACGCCGGTTATGTCTGGCCGGAGATTAGCGATTTTCGCGCTACCGATATCAAAGTAACCAGCGGTCTGGGCCTGGTGGCGCTTACGCCGCTGGGTCCGGTGCGTCTGGATTATGGCCACAAATGGATGCCCTCAGCGCAGGACGCCAGCAATTACGCCTGGCATATCGGAATTTATTTTGCGTTTTAACGCTGATTCTTATGGCTGAGATTTTTTCTTTTTATTCCTTTTGATTGCTTTGCGGTTCTTGGTTTTATATTTTTTCATTGTATATCTAAATAAAGGGGAACAATCATGAAAACGTTTCTGTGGTTGACGATCCTTCTATTTATCACTTAGTGGCAACTTTACTCCAAAAATACTTATCTCGATCATACGGCCTATGTGTTTTATGTAGACGACAGCAGCTGTTTAGTAACCTATCAGTGGAATATCCCGGAGTATGATGCTTACCGTACGCGCTTTATTTCGCATGAGGGCGATCCTTTAGGAACAGATTTTTATATTCACTCCAAGCGAAGATAGCCTTTAATTACACATGGAGAGTTCTTTGCGTTGCGTCAGTTTAATTATCCGGGAACCGAGGGCTGGCCCGCTTCTTTTTCCTTGAACGGGCAGATTTATCATGCAAATTTAGATTCCACGCCTGCTTTTTATATTACAAGCGGCACATGGTCGGAATGCGGGATGAGTTGCGGTGGTTTTGGCTATGAACTCGTTCCACTTTCGCAAGATTTCTTGGTTCTTATGTATTACGGAGGGTTGGTTGTTTTTCGCTACGATTCCAACGGAAACCGGGAAATTCCCTTTGGCGGGTCGTATAATCCGTTGACGGCCAGCATGGCCGCCTTATCGGATTCCTCATTCATGGCAACCTGGTTTCATGTACAGCGTGACAGCAGCGATTTGTTGGCCAGCGGCGTATATGTTTATCGACTATCCACGGATAACGGGTTTTCTGTTACACGAAAAATGATCTTATTACGGTAAAGGGAAGCCCTGTCAATTTTTAGGGTATTTATCTTATTGATTATGTCTTTTGCACAGCAAATTTTCATTTTAATTTATTTAATTTTCGATAGTTAGCCCTCTCCCCGGCGAAAGCCGCCACTTTTGTGGCTGGCCCCTCTCCCAATTTGGGAGAGGGAAATTAAAGGGGTGAGGGAATATCAACACTTTTCATATTTTTGTGATTTATTTTTGCTGAGTTAAGGTACTAATCAATTGTCTTATATATTCGGGCGTCAGCGATAGTTTATCGTCTTATTTAAGGGAACGGGTTATATCTTAAAAAGGCATTAAAATTTCCACCAGTAACTGCGATTGCAGTTTTTCGTTAAAAGCCAAATCCATGCGCAGCACCTCGATATAGGGCAGCAGAAAGTGCAGGCCCAGGCCAAAACCGCTGATGAAATTAGGCAGGGCAAATTCTGCCGGTTTTTCCCACACTACGCCGCTTTCTGCAAACAAACCGCCGTTTATGCCGAATTTAAGATTGTGCATGCTGCTCTCCGGCAGCAAATAGGAAGGCAGGTCAAAGTAACGCGTCTTAAGCAGCGGAAAGCGCAGCGCCAGCCCTCCGGAAAGCGCATGACGCCCCTCGTACACTTCATAAAAATGTCCGCGAATGCGTTCGCCGAAACCGAAATAGACTCTGTCGTAAATGGGCAGATCGCCCATCGAACGGCGTAAAAACACACGGCCGGCCAGAATTAATCCTTTATAAGAATCATAATGCCGCACATCCAGGGAATACTTGTAATAATCGATCTTAGGCTCAAAAAAACCGCTCTTGATGAGCATGGTATTGACGAACCAGCCGTGGGAGGGATAAGCGTACAAATCGCGCGTATCGTATTTAGAGATTAGACGCAGCCCGATGTTGTTTTCCTGTGTGCGGCCGCTGGACATATATTTTTGCCAGGCTGCATCCACGCGGATATGATCCACATAAAGAACCAACTGCGACGAAAAAAAACGCGACCAGTATTTGCCGAAACTGCCGGCGGCGTACAAATGCTTCTCCTTAAAAGGAAGCGAGCGGTTTAGCTGACCGTACTTCTTTAAAAACAAACCGCCGGTAAAATGGCGCTTACCGCCAAACCAGGGATTATCATAGGCCAGCATGTAACCGGACTGGTGACCGAACAGCATATTAAAATAGAGTTTCTCATTCCGGCCGCGGAAATTTACATGAGCGAAACCCAGGCCGTACGTCACCTTGTTCCAGTCGCGGTCGTCCACTGTAAAAATGGGATAGGGGAAAAAGAACAAACGCTCGGTAACGGCAATCAGAATGCTAACGCTGTCCTGCTGCGGCAAAGCCATCATTTCCACGCGGTTGAACAGCCATAAATTTTCCAGCCGCTTTCGGGAAAGGCGTAAAAGCGAATCGCTGACCATATCGCCTTCTTTAAAAAGGAGCTCGCGGCGCAGCACCTCGGCTTTGGTGTGTTTGTTGCCGACAAGGATGATCGCCGACACGGGTTTTTGGCCCAGCAGCGCCGGAGGCCTATTATTGTTCGTTCCGGCGTAAAGGAGAGCTGAGATAAACAGAAACAGTAAAACAGAGAAAGATATTTTTTTCATAAAATCCACTTCTAAACATTTTATTCGTTACATTTAATTTTTAATACAAATGACCGGGTGAAATTATTTTGGGCTAAAGCCCATTGCTGTCCAAAATAAGTTAAAAGTTGAAAAACATTAGTTGATTTTTTAAGGAGTTACCCAGTATTTAAATAGTATTTATAGCTCAGCCCTATTTTTGACCCAACCCCTATCCCCTTCCC